>NZ_JBEYXD010000005.1:0-229664 GCF_040644975.1 Streptomyces sp. NPDC046900
GGTTCGCGTCCGACGTCGTGGCGCTCGCGAAAGACGCCCGGGGGGACGCCAAGGGCAGGCCCCCTCGCCTTCCCCCCCCGTATCAGAACCCCCGCGATCCCCCCAGATCCCTTCCCCCACAAGAATTCTGACGCCCAGTACGACGCCCGGGGCGGGGGGAGGGTTGCACAGCCTTCGCGGATTTTTCTCCGAAGCCGACGGTGCTGCCGGCGCGGCGGGCGCACCGGCGCGGCCCCCGCGGCAGGCCCCCGTTCCGACCGTGGTCAGGCCACGTGCTCGGTGAAGCGGGCCACCGTCTCGGCGAGCACCTCGCGCCCGTCGCGGACCCACAGCGCCTCGTTGAACAGCTCGACCTCGATCGGCCCGGCGTAGCCGGCCGCCTCCACGTGCCCCCTCCACTCGCGCATGTCGATCACCCCGTCGCCGATCTGGGCGCGTCCGTTCAGGACCCCCTCCGGCAGCGGGGTGGTCCAGTCGGCGAGCTGGAAGGCGAGGATGCGGCCGCCGGCGCCCGCGCGGGCGATCTGCTCGGGGGCGGTGTCGTCCCACCAGAGGTGGTATGTGTCCACGGTGACGCCGACCTGCTGGGCCGGGAAGCGCTCGGCGAGGTCCAGCGCCTGGGCCAGCGTCGAGACCACACAGCGGTCCGAGGCGTACATCGGGTGGAGCGGTTCGACGGCGAGCCGCACCCCCCGCTCGAACGCGTACGGTCCCAGCTCCCCGAGGGCGTCCGCGATCCGCTCGCGTGCGGCGCGCAGGTCCTTGGAGCCGGCCGGCAGCCCGCCCGACACCAGGACCAGCGTGTCCGTGCCCAGCGTCGCCGCCTCGTCGACCGCCCGGCGGTTGTCGTCCAGAGCGCGGGCCCGCTCGTCCGGTTCGGCGGCGGTGAGGAAGCCGCCCCGGCACAGCGTCGTCACGCTCAGACCGGCGTCGCGGACCAGTTTCGCCGTGGCGTCCAGTCCGTACGACCGGACGGGCTCCCGCCACAGGCCCAGCCCGCGGACACCCGATTCGAGGCAGGCGTCGACCAGTTCGGGCATGCCCAGCTGCTTCACCGTCATCTGGTTGATGGAGAAGCGCTCCGGGGCGGTGCCGCTCATCGGTCCGCTCCGTAGAGGGACAGCAAGGTCCTCATCCTCGTCTCCGCGCGTTCCGGGTCGGGGAACAGCCCCAGGCCGTCGGCGAGTTCGTAGGCCTTCGCGAGGTGCGGCAGCGACCGCGCCGACTGCAGGCCGCCCACCATCGTGAAGTGCTTCTGGTGGCCCCCGAGCCAGGCCAGGAAGACCACTCCGGTCTTGTAGAAGCGGGTCGGCGCCTGGAACAGGTGGCGCGACAACTCCACCGTGGGATCGAGGAGTTCCTGGAAACCCTGCACGTCGCCCGTGTCCAGCACCCGTACGGCCTCGGCGGCCGGTGGAGCCAGTGGGTCGAACACGCCGAGCAGCGCGTCGCTGAAGCCCTGCTCGTCGCCCGCGATCAGTTCGGGGTAGTGGAAGTCGTCGCCCGTGTAGCAGCGCACGCCCGGCGGGAGCCGGCGGCGCAGATCGATCTCGCGCTGAGCGTCGAGCAGCGAGATCTTGACTCCGTCCACCTTGTCCGGATGGGCGGCGACGACCTCGAGGAACACCTCTGTGGCCGCGTCCAGGTCGCCCGAACCCCAGTAGCCCTCGAGCGCGGGGTCGAACATGGGACCGAGCCAGTGCAGGATCACCGGGTCGGCCGTCTGGCGCAGCAGGCGGCCGTAGGTCTCCAGGTAGTCCTCCGGAGCCTTCGCCGTCGCCGCCAGCGCACGCGACGCCATCACGATCGCCTGCGCGCCCGCCTCCTCGACCACGGCGAGCTGCTCCTCGTACGCCGTGCGGATCTCCTCGAGGGAGCCGGCGGCGAGCTGGTCGGTGCCGACTCCGCAGGCGATACGGCCGCCGGCCGACCTGGCCTCGGCACAGCTGCGGCGGATCAGTTCCGCCGCGCCCGCCCAGTCCAGGCCCATCCCGCGCTGGGCGGTGTCCATGGCCTCGGCGACGCCCAGCCCGTGCGACCACAGATGGCGGCGGAAGGCGAGCGTCGCGTCCCAGTCGACGGCGGCGGGCGAGTCGGGCGACACGTCCGCGTAGGGGTCGGCGACCACGTGCGCGGCGGCGAAGACCGTACGGGAGGTGAAGGGGACGCCGGTGGAGACGGCGAGGGGTTCGCGGCGGGGCTCGTACACCCGCAGCCGGCCGTCGGCGCCGGGGAGCCGGATCGTCACAGCGGGATCTCCGGTACGTCGATACGGCGGCCCTCGGCCGAGGACTTGAGGCCCAGTTCGGCGAGCTGGACGCCGCGCGCGCCGGCCCGCAGGTCCCAGTGGTAGGGCGCGCCGGCGTAGACGTGCCTGAGGAACAGCTCCCACTGGGCCTTGAAGCCGTTGTCGAACTCGGCGTTGTCCGGGACCTCCTGCCACTGGTCGCGGAAGGCCTCGGTGGCGGGCACATCCGGGTTCCAGACCGGCTTGGGGGTGGCGGAGCGGTGCTGGACACGGCACTTGCGCAGTCCCGCGACGGCCGAGCCCTCGGTGCCGTCGACCTGGAACTCGACGAGTTCGTCGCGGTTGACGCGCACGGCCCAGGAGGAGTTGATCTGGGCGATCGCGCCGCCTTCCAGCTCGAAGATGCCGTAGGCGGCGTCGTCGGCCGTGGCCTCGTACGGCTTGCCGTTCTCGTCCCAGCGGCGCGGGACGTGGGTGGTGGCGAGTGCCTGGACGGACGTCACCCGGCCGAACAGCTCGTGCAGCACGTACTCCCAGTGCGGGAACATGTCGACGACGATGCCGCCGCCGTCCTCGGCGCGGTAGTTCCAGGAGGGCCGCTGGGCGGACTGCCAGTCGCCCTCGAAGACCCAGTAGCCGAACTCTCCGCGGACGGAGAGGACGCGGCCGAAGAAGCCGCCGTCGACGAGCCGCTTCAGTTTCAGCAGGCCGGGCAGGAAGATCTTGTCCTGGACGACGCCGTGTTCGACGCCCTTCGCCTGCGCGCGGCGGGCCAGGTCCAGGGCTCCCGCCAGGCCCGTCGCCGTCGGCTTCTCGGTGTAGATGTGCTTGCCGGCGGCGATCGCCTTCTTGACGGACCCCTCGCGCGCGCGCGTGATCTGGGCGTCGAAGTAGATCTCGACGTCCGGGTCGGTGAGGACCGTGTCCAGATCGGTCGACCAGTGGTCCAGTCCGTACTGCTCGGCGAGCGCCTTCAGGGCGTGCTCGCGGCGCCCGACGAGGACCGGCTCGGGCCACAGCACGGTGCCGTCGCCCAGGTCGAGGCCGCCCTGCTCGCGCAGGGCCAGGATGGAGCGGACAAGGTGCTGCCGGTGGCCCATGCGTCCCGTCACACCGTTCATGGCGATCCGCACCGTCTTGCGTGTCACGTCGTTCCCTCCGTACACGTCCGGCGCCCCGTACGCCTCCGGGGAGCGTGACAGCAAACGCTTTCTACGCAAGAAGACGCTAGCCTCTGTCCGGCGGGTCGGACAAGACCGCAGGATTGACGGGATTGTGCAGGTCCGTACACGGCGTGGCACAGGGCGACACGACGGATACGGGACGCTGAAGTTGGTCGGTCCGTCGAACAAGGGGAGCCGCGGGCCTGTACACGGAGGTCCGGAGACCGGTAGATGGACGTCTGCGGAGGGGGCGGACCGCAGGACCGCACGAAGGTCTCCCCGCCCCTGAGCACGACGACAGCAACGACAACGACGACAGCGGCAACGACGGACAGCACAGCGGCGACGAGCACGACGATCGGCGGCAGCGACGATCGGCGAGTACGACGAGACGCCCGACCGGAGGACGACGATGACGGTGACCCTGGCGGACGTGGCGGCGCGCGCGCAGGTGTCGCCCGCCACCGTGTCGCGCGTACTGAACGGGAACTACCCCGTGGCGGCGTCGACCCGGGAGCGGGTGCTGCGCGCGGTGGACGAACTGGACTACGTCCTCAACGGCCCGGCGAGCGCGCTCGCGGCGGCCACCTCGGACCTGGTCGGCATTCTGGTGAACGACATCGCCGACCCGTTCTTCGGGATCATGGCGAGCGCGATCCAGTCGGAGATCGGGGGCCCGGGAGGCCGGGCCGGCGGCGAACGGCTCGCCGTGGTCTGCAACACCGGCGGCTCTCCGGAGCGGGAATTGACGTATCTGACGCTGCTGCAGCGCCAGCGGGCGGCGGCCGTGGTGCTGACCGGTGGCGCGGTGGAGGACAGCGCGCACGCGGAGGCGGTCGGCGCCAAACTGCGCAAGCTCACGGCGGCCGGGACCCGGGTGGTCCTGTGCGGCCGCCCTCCCGCCGCCGAGGCGATCGCGCTGACCTTCGACAACCGGGGCGGCGGGCAGCGGCTCACCGAGCACCTGACCGGGCTCGGGCACCGGCGGCTCGGCTACATCGCCGGCCCGGAGGAGCGTACGACCACCCGCCACCGGCTGGAGGGACACCGGGCGGCACTGGCCGCCGCGGGGATCGAGGACGACCCACGGCTGACCATGCACGGCTCCTACGACCGCCGCTCCGGTTACGAGGCGACACTGGAACTGCTGCGCCGGGAACCATCGTTGACGGCGATCGTTGCGGCGAACGACACGGTGGCACTGGGCGCGTGCGCGGCGCTGCGGGACTCGGGACTGCGCATTCCCGAGGACGTCTCGGTGGCCGGCTTCGACGACCTCCCGTTCGCGATCGACGCCGTACCGGCCCTGACGACGGTACGGCTGCCGCTCGCGGAGGCGGGCGCCCGGGCCGGCCGGATCGCGATGGGCCGGGAGGAGCCGCCGCCGGGCGGGATCGCCACGGTGCGCGGCGAGTTGATGGTGCGCGGGTCGACGGGCGCACCGCGCGCATAGGGGCGCGGCGTCGCCGCCGGCCCGCCGCGCCCACAGGTCCGCCGCCAGGAACGGGCGCGGCAGCGCGAGCAGCCCGATACGGCGTGCCGCGCCCCATGGACGGCGGCCCCGAGCCGACGTACGCTCGTTCCGTACCTCTGACTGAGTCAACCATCGGACAGCAGGGGCCGGCCATGACCGTCCAGGACATCCGCACGTTCAACCGCTTCTACACCAACGTCATCGGCGCGCTGGACTACGGCCGCCACCTCTACGCCCCGTACACGCTCACGGAGTCCCGTGTGCTGTACGAGCTGGCGCACGCGCCGCGCACCGACGCGGCCGACCTGCGGGGCGAACTCTCGCTCGACGCGGGCTATCTGAGCCGCATCCTGAACAAGTTCGAGCGGGACGGCCTGGTCGAGCGGGCCACCTCCGACACGGACCCGCGCCGTCGGCGGGTCACGCTCACCGCGCGCGGCCGGGAAACGGCAGACCTGCTGGAGGAGCGGGCCCGCGAGACCGTCGCCGCGCTGCTGGACACCGTCGCCCCCGCCGACCGGCCGCGCCTGGCCGAGGCCATGGGCACGATCCGCTCGCTCCTCTCGGACGGCCGCGCCGCACGTCCCGAGGACGTGGTGCTGCGCGACCCGGCGCCCGGCGACCTGGGCTGGATCGTGCAGCGCAACGCCGCGCTCTACGCCGCCGAGTACGGCTGGAACGCCGACTACGAGGGGCTGGTCGCGCGGATCGTCGCCGACTTCGCCGAGGACCACGACCCTCATCTGGAGCGGGTGTGGATCGCCGAGACCGGAGGAGGGCGGCCGGTCGGGTGTGTGATGTGCGTACGGGACGAGGCCCCGGCCACCGCCCGGCTGCGGCTGCTGCTCGTCGAGCCCGACGCGCGCGGGCTCGGCATCGGCGACCGGCTGGTCGAGGCGTGCGTGGACTTCGCGCGCGGCGTCGGCTACCGCGAGCTCGTCCTGTGGACGAACGACGTCCTCGCCGCCGCCCGGCGGATCTATCTGCGCCACGGCTTCGTCCTCGTCGCCGAGAAGCCCCACCGTTCCTTCGGCAAGGACCTGGTCGGCCAGGACTGGCGTCTTGACCTGCTCGGCGTCCGGGAGTGAGGACGAGGGGCGCCATGCGCGAGTGACGAGTAGGGTCCAAGAACATGAAGCTGGCGTTCTCCACCCTCGGTGTCCCCGGTCTGCCCGTGCCGGACGTGGTCCGGCTCGCGGCCACGAACGGCTACCACGGCGTCGAACTGCGCGCACACCCCGAGGAGCCGGTGCACCCCGGCATCGGCCCGGCCGCGCGGGCCGAAGTGGCCGCCGAGTTCAAGGCGGGGGGCGTCGAGATCCTGGGACTCGCGGGGTACGCGCATGCCGCCGCCCCCGGGGACGACGGGCCCGTGGTGGACGAGATGCGCCAACTGCTCGAGCTTGCGCACGATGTGGGCGCCCCCTCCGTCCGCGTCTTCCCGGGCGGCGGCACGGATCAGTCCCCCGAAGAAGCCGACGCCACCGCCGCGCGGCGCCTGGGCACCGCCGCGGAGTACGCCGCCGACCTCGGCGTCCGCATCCTGCTGGAGACCCATGACTCGCATCCCACCGGCGCTGACCTGATGCGCATCCTCGGCACGGTGGGACACCGCCAGGTGGGCGCGCTGTGGGACGTGATGCACACCTGGCTGGGCGGCGAGCAGCCGCAGGAAACGTACGCGGACCTGTGCCCGCACCTCGGCTACGTGCAGGTCAAGGACATCGCGTCCGCCGAGGACAAGACCCCCCTGCCGCTGGGCCACGGGGTCCTCCCGCTCACCGAGTGCGTGGAGGTCCTCTCCCGCCACCACTGGGACGGCTGGCTGTGCTGGGAGTACGAGAAGCGCTGGTACGAGGCGGCACAGCCGCTGCCGGAGCTGCTCGGACCGGGCCGGGAGCACCTGACCCGGCTGCTGAGCGAGTCGGCCTGACCGCCTGGTCCCGCCCGTTATTCGGTGGCCGGGGGGACAGCGGGACGGTTAGCCTCCGCGCCGTGATCCAGCACCTCCGGCCCGCCGCCTCATGAACCTTTCCCATGCGTTGATCGACGTGCGCCCGCTGCGGACGTCCCCGGCGTTCCGGCGGCTGCTGATCGGGCGGACGGTGTCCGTGCTCGGCGGTTTCATGGCCATGGTCGCCGTCATGTACCAGGTCTGGGACATGACGCACAGCACGGTCTGGACCGGTGCGGTGGGGCTGGCGCAGGCGCTGCCGATGGTGGTGTTCGGGCTGTTCGCCGGCTCCTGGGCGGACCGGGGCGACCGACGGCGGATCTTCCTCGTCGCCACCGTGGGCCAGGCGTCCTGCTCCCTGCTGCTCGCGGTGCAGGGCTTCCTCGGGCACGTGCCGGTCGCGGGCGTGCTCGCCCTGCTGGCCGTGCACTCCGGTTTCGGTGCGGTCGGCGGACCGGCGTCGGGGGTGTTCGTGCGCCGGCTGCTGCCCAAGAAGGAGGTGGCGGCCGGACTCGCCCTCAACCAGATCTCCTTCCAGGCGATGATGCTCCTCGGCCCGGCGCTCGGCGGTCTGGTGCTCGGCTGGGCCGGCGTCGGCGTCTGCTACCTGCTCGACGCCCTGAGCTTCGCCGTCGCCTTCTACGCCGCCTTCCGGCTGCCCGCGCTTCCGCCCGAGGGCGAGCCGTCGCGGACCGGGCTGCACGGGGTGGTGGACGGGTTGCGCTTCCTCGCCCGGCATCGCGTGGTGCGCGGAGCGTTGATCACCGACCTGGCGGCCACCGTGCTGTCCATGCCCATGAGCCTGTTCCCGCTCGTCAACGCCGAGCGGTTCGGCGGCAACCCGCGCACCCTCGGCCTCTTCCTGTCGGCCGTCGCCGTCGGCGGTGTCGCCGGCTCCACCCTGTCGGGCTCGATCACCCGCTGGGGCCGCCCCGGACTGGTGATGCTCTGCGGCGCCGGGACCTGGGGAGCGACGCTCGCCCTGTTCGGACTGACCACCGACCCCTGGGCCGGGCTCGCCCTGCTGGTGCTGGCCGGGGCCGCCGACACCACCTCGGTGATCTCGCGCGGCACGATCGTGCAGACCCGCACCCCGGACGTGCTGCTGGGCCGGGTCACGGCCGCCGAGCAGATCGTCGGCCAGGCGGGCCCCAACCTCGGCAACCTGCGCGGCGGCCTGGTCGCCGGCTGGACCTCCGGCGCGACCGCGCTCGTCAGCGGCGGACTGCTGTGCCTGCTCGCGGTCGTGTTCGTGGGGTCGAGCACGCCGGAACTGCGCGAGGGGACCTCGCCGGATCGGCACGACGATGCCGCGCCGCAGCTGCGGGACGCGGCCACGCCGGACGCTCCGTGAGCGCGGTCCACCGGTTGTCGGTCAGACCAGGATCCGCGCCCACACCGTCTTCCCGACGCACCGGTCCTTGACCCCCCACGACTCCGCCAGCGCCGCGACCAGCAGAAGTCCACGACCCGAGGTCGCCTCCGGATCCGGGTCCTCCAGGTGCGGCCGGTTCGGCGAGGCGTCGGCGACCTCGACGTCCACGGCCTTCTCGCCGTCGTACGTCATCGCGACCTCGAAGTAGCGGCCGGGTACGCGCCCGTGGCGGACCGCGTTGGTCGCCAGCTCCGAGACGACGAGTTCGACGATCCCGCGGGCGTCGGCCGGTACGGCCCAGGAACGCAGGACGCAGCGGGCGCCGCGGCGGGCCTCCACCGCATTGCGCGGGGTGGGCGCGAACCGCAGCCGCCAGGTGCGGAGTCTGAGGTTTGCGCCGTCACTTTCTGTTTTCATAAGGATACTTTCGGCGCTGGTCGCTACGGTCATCAGTGACCGAGCGTCGACAACCGCGTACGGCAACTGGTGCCGGTTGCGCGTTGATCGGCGTTGAGCCGGGTAGAGGGGATCGTTGCGATGACGCAGCCCAGGAAGAACTCGTCGTCGCCCGCCGCGCAGTACTTCGCGGAGGTCCTGCGGACGCTGCGCGTGAAGGCCGGGTTGTCCCAGAACGAGTTGGGCGAGCGGATGGCGTACTCGGGCGCGGCGGTGAGCGCGGTCGAGACGTGCGCGAAGCCGGCGACGGACGAGTTCATCGAGGCGGCGGAGAAGGCGCTCGACGCCGGGGGGCTCGTTTCGGTGGCGGCCAAGTACCTGCGGCTGGAGCGGTATCCGGCGCATTTTCAGGGGTTCGTGCAACTGGAGCAGGAAGCGATCAGCGTCTCCTCGTATTGCGTGCAGCTCATCGACGGCCTGCTGCAGACCGAGGCATACGCGCACGCCGTGCTGAAGTCCGCTTTCCCACCGCTGGACGACGAGGAGATCGACCAGTTGACTTCGGCCCGCATGGAACGCAGGAGCCTCCTGGACCGCAAGCCGTCGTGTGTGGTCAGTGTGATCCTCGAAGAGTCCGCGCTCCGGCTGCAGATCGGCGGGCAGGAGGTCATGCGCAAGCAGTACGAATACCTGGTCGCCTGCGCGGAGCGCCCCAACGTGGTGCTCCAGGCCATGCCGATGAGCAAGGCCGGACACGCAGGCCTGCAAGGGCCGATGAAGCTGGTCGAGACCCCCGAGCAGACCACCCTTGTGTACATGGAAGGAAACGGGCACAGCACGCTCGTGACCAAGCCGGAAGACGTCGGAGTACTCGCTCGTCGCTATGCAATGATCAGAAGTCAGGCCCTCCGGCCGGAGGAAACCACCGTCCTGATAGAGCAGTTGGCGGGTGAGCTATGACCGAGCTGGCGTGGTTCAAGAGCAGCTACAGCGATTCGAGCGGTGGCGATTGCGTCGAAGCCGCCTTCGCCTGGCACAGAAGCAGCTACAGCGACAGCAGCGGTGGCGAATGCGTCGAGGTCGCCACCACCGCCCTCATACACATCCGCGACTCCAAAACCCCCGACCGCCCCTACCTCACCGTCTCCCCCGCCGCCTGGGCCGACTTCCTCGCCACCCTTGCCTCCAGTCGTGACCGGCACTCCGGCCACTCCTCCGCCGTGATCGAGTAGATCGCGGAGTCCCGGAGCCGGTCCTCCTCACCCGGGGCCCAGGAGCGGGACCAGTTGCGCAGGACGCCCTCAAAGCGGGCACCGATGCTCTCGATGGCCGCACGAGAACGGCTGTTGCGGGCGTCGGTCTTCAGATCGACCCGGGAGACGCCCCACTCCTCGAACGCGTGACGGCACAGCAGCAGCTTGGCCTCGGCGTTCACGCCCGTGCCCTGGGCGGAGCGGGCGAGCCAGGTGAAGCCGACCTCGATGGCGTCGAGTCGGTCGTCCGACAGCCAGGAGCGCGGCTCCCAGTACGACGTGGCACCCACCGCGCGCCCCGTGGCGAGGGAGATCTGGGCGTACGGCGCGAGCCGGCCCGTCGCCGCACGGGCGAGTTGCGCGTCGATGTAGTCCGCGACTTCGTCGTCCCCCGGCACCCATGTGTACGCGTAGGTGCCCCGGTCCTCCTGCGCCGCCACCGCCAGGTCGGCCGCGTGCCGGTGCTCCAGCGGCTCGAGTCGCACGAGCGTGCCCTCCAGGACCCGCCCCTCCAGCTTGAAAGTCAACGCCCTACGCCTCTCATGGTTCACGGCTCCGCGAACGCCTCGTGGAAGCCCGGGAGATTCTCGCTCATGCACCCGGGGCCGTCGAACGAAAATCCCGGCGCACATATGCCTTCGACCACTCCCGCATCGACTTCCGGAATCGGCCGCTTTCACGGGAACCTCGCACGACCGCAGTTCGTCCAAGGCGCACGCCGCCGGATGAGTCTCCGCGATGCGGTGTCAGCCCTCGCTGCCGTCTGCGATCGCCGACCACCCCCTCCGCCGCACGCGACCGGCAGCACACCGCCGCCATCGGCGCGCCCCTCCTACAGCGCCGATGGCGGCCACCCGCCGGATACCGTGCATTCCCTTGACTGGCAGAAACTTCCGGGATAGTGGTGACTCTTCGGAAGTTTCCTTCAGCGATCTCCTCCGGAAGGAGCGCAGGTGCACGACGCCGGCACGGGAAGCACCCCGACCCCCTCCAGACGTACGGTCCTCGCCACCACCGCGGGCCTGACCGCGGCTCTCGCCCTCACCCCCGGCACCGGCCACGCCGCCGTGCCCGCCGACGACCGGCTGCGGACCCTCATCTCCCGTATGACCCTCGAAGAGAAGGTCGGTCAGCTCTTCGTGATGCGGGTCTACGGCCACTCGGCGACCGAACCCGACCAGGCCGACATCGACGCGAACCTCGCGGAGATCGGCGTGCGGACGGCCGCCGAGCTGATCGCGAAGTACCGCGTGGGCGGCATCATCTACTTCACGTGGGCGCACAACACCCGTACTCCGCACCAGATCGCGGACCTCTCGAACGGGATCCAGAAGGCGTCGCTCGCGCAGCCCCGTGGACTGCCGGTGCTGATCGCCACGGACCAGGAGCACGGGATTGTGGCGCGCGTGGGCAAGCCCGCCACCCTGTTCCCCGGGGCGATGGCGATCGGCGCGGGCGGTTCGCGCTCCGACGCCCGTACACTCGGCCGGATCGCCGGTGCCGAGCTGCACGCCCTCGGCATCCGCCAGGACTACTCCCCCGACGCCGATGTGAACGTCAACCCGGCCAACCCGGTGATCGGCGTGCGGTCCTTCGGCGCCGACCCGGACGCGGTGGGCGGCCTGGTCGCGGCGGAGGTGAAGGGGTATCAGTCGTCGGGGGTCGCGGCGACCGCCAAACACTTCCCGGGCCACGGCGACACGGCCGTCGACAGCCACTTCGGCTTCCCGGTCATCACGCACAGCCGCGAGCTGTGGGAGAAACTCGACGCGGTGCCGTTCCGGGCGGCGATCCGGGCGGGGATCGACGCCATCATGACCGCGCACATCATGGTCCCCGCGCTCGACGACTCCGGTGACCCGGCGACCCTCTCGCACCCGATCCTCACCGGCATCCTGCGCGAGGAACTGGGCTACGACGGGGTCGTGGTGACGGACTCTCTGGGCATGGAGGGCGTGCGCCAGAAGTACGGCGACGACCGTGTGCCGGTGCTCGCGCTGAAGGCGGGCGTGGACCAGTTGCTGAACCCGCCTTCCCTGGACGTCGCGTGGAACGCGGTGCTGAAGGCCGTACAGGGCGGCGAACTGACCGAGGCACGGCTCGACGAGTCGCTTCTGCGCGTCCTGCGGCTGAAGGCGAAACTGGGGCTGCTGGACCGGCCGTACGTCACCGACAGCGGCGTCGACCGGACCGTGGGCGTCCCGGAGCACCTGCGCGCGGCCGACCGCGTCGCGGACCGTACGACCACGCTGCTCGTCAACCAGCAGGGCCTGCTGCCCCTCTCGCGCCGTACCCATCCCCGTCTGCTGGTGGTCGGCGCGGACCCGGCGTCGCCGTCGGGCACCGACGGACCGCCCACCGCAGTGCTGGCGAACGCCTTCACCGGCCTCGGTTTCACGGCGACCGCGCTGTCCACCGGCACCGCGCCCTCGTCGGCGGCGATCGACAACGCGGTGGCGGCGGCGGGGAACGCGGACGCGGTGGTGGTGGCCACGTACAACGTGACCGCGACCAGTTCCCAGCGGACCCTGGTGAACCGTCTGATCGCCACCGGCAAGCCGGTGATCACGATCGCCGTCCGCAATCCGTACGACGTGGCCCAACTCCCCGATGTAGGGGCCTGCTTGGCCACCTACTCCTGGACGGACGTGGAACTGCGCGCGGCAGCCCGGGTCGTCGCGGGCCGGGTGAAGCCACACGGGCGGCTGCCGGTACCCGTCCAACGAGCAGACGACCCGGCACAGGTTCTGTACCCCATCGGCTACGGAATGTCGTACTGAACGTACGCCTCACACCGCGCACCTCGCACCCGAATGCCGCAAAACATCCTACATGTCTGGCGTGTCTCGTGATCGCGGGTCACGCTGGACCGGATGTTTGCGATGCGAAAAGGACAGGCGTGGGCGGGTGCGCTGATGACCGCTGCGCTGACGGTGGCGGGGCTCTCCGGATGCCAGACGTCCTCGAAGACGGACGGGAAATGGCCGGGCCAGGGCGGAAGGTCGGCGCAGCCGTCCGGATACGGGGCCGAGTTCCTCGCGGTGGACGAGTGCAGTTCCTTCGGGACGACGAGCTTCACGGAGGTTCCGTGCACGAGCGAACGGGCGGCGGCCCGGGTGATCGCGCGGTACGACGGCCCCATGGAACAGGGGCCTCCCTGCGCGGCGACCACGGACTTCGTCCTGAACATCAGCAAGTCCACGCCGGCGCCGGACACGGGCGAGGCGGTGCCGCAGGGGTACGCGTGCATGCGGAACCTGGAGCCGCCGCACCCGGGGGACCCCGGCGGCGGCGGCGGACCGCTCACCATCGTGGGTGACTGCGTGTACGGGGCAGGCGGCGGCGAGGTCCGGGAGACGGCCTGCGACGGCGGGGGCGCCCACGCACCCGAGTACAAGGTGACGTCGGCCGTCGCGCAGCGCTCCCAGTGCCCGGCGTCGACGGCGCTCTACGTCCAGCTCGGCGGCGACAAGCCGGTGGGCTGCGCCCGGCCGGTGTGAGCACCGGCCGGGCGCAGCGCGGGACTTACGGCCGGAGCCCCGGCTCGCGTTCCACGTCCCGGCGGTCCAGCTTCGCGTCGTACGCGGCGAGTGGCTTCGCCGCCGACGGGTTCCGCTGCACCGCCGTCGAGGCGACACCCGCCCAGTCCAGGATGCGGGCGGTGGCCAGGGTCTTCTGGTCGGAGACCAGGCCGGCCACGTTCGCACCGTGGTTCAGGCCGGGGGCGGTGAAGACGTACGCATCACGGGCGCCCGAGCCGAGCCGGAAGCGCTCGGCACCCCACGGGTCGTTCTGGCCGTAGACGAAGAGCATGTGGTGCGCGTGGTGCCTGACCCAGGTGTCCACGTCCCGCATCGCCGACGGCTGGAACTTCATCGGGATGGAGCGGGGCACGAAGTTCCGGGGCGGCTGGTAGCCGTAGCGGACGTACTTCTTCTCGATGTACGGGAAGTGGATCGTGGGCGCGCCCAACTGAGTACCCGCCTGGTAGTAGTACGGCGTGTACGGCTCGAGCCCCTGGTCCGTGTAGAAGGAGAAGCCGGAGATCGTGTCCACGGAGTTCCAGATCTCGTCGTCCGTGGCGTTCTTCGCGTCCGCCGGGATCGTGTCGCAGTCCTTCAGCAGGCTGTACTGCCAAAAGCCCCACACGTAGTCGAGGACGACGGCCTCGTAGGCCCGGTCGAGGCTGCCGATGGTGTTGAAGGTGTAGCCGTTGTCCGCCGCGTACTGCGCGTACTTCTTCTCCAGCGGCTCCCGGCGCACCAGCGCCTCGCGCTGCACGGCGTTCAGCCGGTCCCGGCACTCCTTCGGGCCCACGCTCGTGAAGAAGCGGTCGTAGGCGGAGTCCTCGTTGTTCACGACGTCGTTCGGCGCGACGTACGCGACGACGCCGTCCATGTCCCGGGGGTAGAAGCGCTCGAAGTACGTCGCCGTCATACCGCCCTTGGAACCGCCCGTGGCGATCCAGTTCTTGCTGTAGATCGGCTTGAGCGCCTCGAAGATGCGGTGCTGGTCGCTCGCCGCCTGCCAGATGTCGAGCTTCGACCAGTCCGCGGGCTGCGGACGGGAGGGGGTGAAATAGCGGTACTCCATGGAGACCTGGTTGCCGTCCACGATCTGGGTCGGCTCACGGCGGCCCGGGGTCGTGGAGACGTTGTAGCCGCCGGTGTAGAAGACCGTCGGCCGGGAGACGTCCTTGTGCAGCACGGTGATCCGCTGCTGGAACGTGCCCTTGGACGGGTGCCGGTGGTCGACCGGCTGGGTGTAGTTCAGGACGAAGAAGCGGTACCCGGCGTACGGCTTCTCCTCGATCAGGCTCATGCCGGGTATGGCGAGCAGCCGGTCCTTGATGTCCGTGTCGGCTGCGGCAGCGGTGGCCGCCGTCGCCGTACTCAGCGTGCCTATGAGCACTACGAGCGCCAGCAGCCATCTGAGCGCTTTGCGCATGCACCCTCCCCTTCAACGCGGATGTTCGCCGGAACCTAGCGGAGCAACCGCCCTGGCACCAGGGGAGGTTGGGGAAACCTGTGAATTGGCCAAGAAGGCCCCGCCGACTTCAGCCGTGCGTCAGCACAGGATCCAGCCCGAGCTGACCGAACCCGAGCCCACCGAACCGCGCACCCACACGCACCGGTGTCCGGCGTGCACGGTCACGGGACCCGCGTGGTGCCGGTACCGGCCGATGTCCGCCGCGGGGCGGCTGCCACGCGCCTGCACACTGACCGCCATCGGCCTGAGGCCGGACACGTTCTTCGCCACGGTCATCACGCACACATAGCCGTCGCGCTTGTAGATCCACACCGAACCGGTGGAGAACGGGAGCGTGCGGACCTTGCGCCCGGAACAGAAGTCGGCCGCCTGCGCGTTCCCCGGGCTCGCCACCGCGAGCAGACCGGAGGCCGTCAGCACGGCCAGACCGAGCGCCAGGCGGCGGCGTATCGCACCACTGTCCACTGTTGTCCTCCCCGTGACGATCAGCGTACTGGTGTACGGACGCAGGACGTGTGTCGGATGGTTGCGTCGCGACGGTGCTCCCGGGCGGCGGTTCTTGCGGGTTCCGGACGAAATCACCGCACTCCCGTCGTCCGGCCGGCCGGACGACGGGAGCACCGGCGTCATGCCGTGGAGCCCACCGGCTCCTCCTGCTCGGGCTCGCCGATGAACGTCTGCCACAGCTGCGCGTACCGACCGCCGATCGCCAGCAGTTCCTCGTGGGTGCCGTCCTCAGTGACCCGCCCGTGGTCCATCACGACCACGCGGTCGGCGCGGGCGGCCGTGGTCAGCCGGTGGGCGACCACAAGCGTCGTACGGCGGCCGGCGAGACGGTCCGTCGCCTGGTTGACCTGCGCCTCGGTGGCCAGGTCGAGCGCGGCGGTCGCCTCGTCGAGCAGCAGGACGTCGGGGTCGACCAGTTCCGCGCGGGCCAGCGCGATCAACTGCCGCTGTCCGGCGGACAGGTTGCGGCCGCGTTCGGCGACCTCGTGCAGATAGCCGCCCTCCAGGGTGGCGATCATGTCGTGCGCGCCGACGGCCCGCGCCGCCGCCTCCACCTCGGCGTCGGTCGCGTCCGGACGTCCGTAGGCGATGGCGTCCCGGACGGTCCCCGCGAACAGGTACGCCTCCTGCGGGACGACGCCGAGCCGGTGCCGGTAGGAGGAGAGGTCGAGGGAGCGCAGATCGGTGCCGTCGACGAGCACCCGGCCGCGCGTCGGGTCGTAGAAGCGGGCGACGAGCTTCACCAGGGTCGACTTGCCCGCACCCGTTTCGCCGACGAAGGCCACGGTCTGCCCGGCGGGGATCCTCAGGTCGACACCGCTGAGCGCCTCCTCGTCGTCGCCGTAGGCGAAGTCGACGCCCTCGAAGGCGATGTCGCCGCGCAGCGACGGCACCTCGAGCGGCTTCTCGGCGGCCTTCGTCGTGGTCGGCTCCCGCAGCAGTTCCTGGATACGGCCGAGCGAGACCGAGGCCTGCTGGTAGCCGTCGAAGACCTGGGACAGCTGCTGCACCGGCGCGAAGAACAGGTCGATGTAGAGGAGATACGCGACCAGCGCGCCGGTCGTCAGTGTCCCCGCGTCAACCCGGTGCCCGCCCACGATCAGGACGGAGGCCGCGGCCACCGAGGACAGCAGCTGCACGAAGGGGAAGTACACCGAGATCAGCCACTGGCCGCGGATGCGCGCCTGGCGGTAGCTGTAGCTGCCCTCCGAGTACCGCCGCCCGCCGTCCTCCTCGCGCCTGAACGCCTGCAGGATCCGCAGCCCGGACACCGACTCCTGGAGATCCGCGTTGACCGTCGACACCCGCTCGCGGGCCAGCTCGTACGCCTTCACGCTCGCCCGGCGGAAGAAGACGGTGGCCACGATCAGCGGCGGCAGTGTGGCGAAGACGACGAGCGCGAGCTGTACGTCGATCACCAGCAGCGCGACCATGATGCCGAAGAAGGTGACGACGGAGACGAAGGCGGTGACGAGGCCCGTCTGCAGGAACGTCGACAGCGCGTCCACGTCGGTCGTCATCCGGGTCATGATCCGGCCCGCCAGCTCCCGCTCGTAGTAGTCGAGTCCGAGCCGCTGGAGCTGGGCGAAGATCTTCAGCCGGAGTGCGTAGAGCACGCGTTCACCGGTGCGTCCGGTCATCCGCGTCTCACCGATCTGCGCCGCCCACTGCAACAGGACGGCGAGCAGCGCGAGCAGGGACGCGGCCCAGACCGCGCCGACGGCCATCCGGGAGACGCCCTGGTCGATGCCGTGCCGGATCAGGATGGGCAGCAGCAGGCCCATGCCCGCGTCGACGGCGACCAGGCCGAGGCTGGCGAGGAGGACCAGGCCGAAGCCGCGCAGCAGCCGGGTCAGTCCGTACGACTCCTCGGGCCGGACCGCGCTTGCCTCGTCGATCTCCGGGGTGTCGTCGGCAGGCGGCAGCTTCTCCACCTGGGCGAGGAGCTCGGGAGTGGCGGGGGTGCCGGTCAGCGCGAGGTCCTTGGGCTCACGGTCACCGGTCCACAGGTGCGGCGTGACCCCGCGCTCGGCGTCGAACTCGGCGTCCAGCTCCTCCCGGACCGTGGTGTCCTCCTGCGGGGAGACGAGCGGCACATGGCCCGGGGAGACGCCACCCAGCTCGTCGGGATCGGTCAGCAGCCGGCGGTAGAGGGCGGACCGCTCCTGGAGTTCCTCGTGCGTGCCGATGTCGGCGAGCCGGCCGCCGTCGAGGACGGCGATGCGGTCGGCGAGGTTGAGGGTCGAGCGCCGGTGGGCGATCAGCAGGGTCGTCCGGCCCTGCATGACCTGCTTCAGCGCCTCGTGGATCTCGTGCTCGACACGGGCGTCCACCGCGGAGGTCGCGTCGTCCAGGACCAGCAGCCGCGGGTCGGTGAGGATGGCACGGGCCAGCGCGACGCGCTGGCGCTGACCGCCGGAGAGGGTCAGTCCGTGCTCGCCGACCGTGGTGTCGTACCCCTCGGGCAGCTCGGTGATGAAGCGGTCGGCCTGCGCGGCACGCGCGGCCTGCCGGATCTGTTCCTCGGTGGCGTCGGGGCGGCCGTAGGCGATGTTGTTGCGGACCGTGTCGGAGAAGAGGAAGGAGTCCTCGGGGACGAGGCCGATGGCGGAGCGCAGCGACCCGAGGGTCAGCTCGCGCACATCGTGGCCGCCGACGAGGACGGCGCCGTGCGTGACGTCGTAGAAGCGCGGCAGCAGCAGCGAGACCGTCGACTTGCCCGAGCCGGAGGAGCCGACGACGGCGAGGGTCTCACCGGGGCGGATCTCGAAGGAGAGGCCGTCGAGGACCGGCCGCCCGTCGCGGTAGGCGAAGGAGACGTCGTCGAACTCGACGGTCGCCGGAGCGTCGGCGGGCAGTTCCTTGGTGCCTTCCTTGAGCGAGGGCTCGGTGTCGATCAGTTCCAGCACCCGCTCGGCGCCCGCACGGGCCTGCTGGCCGACGGTGAGGACGACCGCGAGCATGCGCACCGGGCCGACGAGCTGGGCGAGGTAGGAGGAGAAGGCGACGAACGTGCCCAGTGTGATGTGGCCGTGCACCGCGAGCCAGCCGCCGAGGGCGAGCATGGCGACCTGGCCGAGGGCGGGCACCGCCTGCAGGGCGGGGGTGTACTTCGCGTTCAGCCGGATGGTGCGCAGCCGCCCCGCGAAGAGCCGGCGTCCGACTTCCCTCAGCTTCCCGGTCTCCTGGTCCTCCTGTCCGAAGCCCTTCACCACGCGTACGCCGCTGACGGCGCCGTCGACCACGCCCGCCACGGCCGCGGCCTGGGCCTGGGCGTACCAGGTGGCCGGGTGCAGCCGGGTGCGGCTGCGCTTGGCGATGAACCACAGGGCGGGCGCGACGGCCAGCGCCACGAGCGTCAGCGGCAGTGACAGCCACGCCATGATCACCAGGGAGATCAGGAAGAGGAGGAGGTTCCCGATCGTCATCGGGAGCATGAACAGCAGTCCCTGGATCAGCTGGAGGTCGCTGGTGGCGCGGCCGACGACCTGGCCGGTGGACAGCTCGTCCTGACGCCGTCCGTCCAGTCGGGTGATCGTCGTGTACATCTCCGTCCGCAGGTCGTGCTGGACGTCGAGGGCGAGCCGTCCGCCGTAGTAGCGGCGGATGTAGGTGAAGACGTAGACCAGGACGGCCGCGCCGATGAGGGCGCCGGCCCAGGGCGCCATGGACCGGGTGTGCTTGCCGACCACGTCGTCGATGATCACCTTGGTGACCAGCGGGACGAGCGCCATGACGGCCATGCCGCCGAGGGAGGACCCCAGCGCGAGGACGACATCCGCCGGATGACGCCAGGCGTAGCCGGCGAGCCTCCACGCCCAACCTCGCGTTTCCCCCTGGTGCGCTGTCACGCCGGTGCCCTCCTCGAGACCTGATCTTCCGGAAGGCACCAACGCGAACAGAAGCGGATTTCATCCCTCCGCAACAATTCCGAGACCAAGGTCCCAGGGAGGGCGGTGCCGCGGACCTAGGACGCCGTGGGGTGCGGGAGACGGACGCGCAGGGAGTACAGACGGGTGATCTGTGCCGCGTTCTGGTTGTCGTCGCTGACCAGGAGGACGTTCAGCCGGCCGTGCGAGGCGCCCGTGATCGTCATGCCCTCGATGTTGTCGAGGAGCGGGTTCGGCTGCGGCTGCTTGGCCGTCGCTCCCGGTGACGGGCAGTTCACGATGTCGGCCAGGAGCGTCTTCTTGACCAGGCGTACGCCGGTCCGGCCCGTGAGGTTCTCGATGCCGCTCGTGTCGGTGGCGTGGCGCAGGTCGGCCAGGTAGAGGCGGACTGTGTTGCCGTACCCGGCGGTGAACCCGCGCTCCAGGACCAGCAGACGCCCATCGGGGGTCGCCGTGGTCTCGGAGACGCCGAGACCCGCATCCGCGCGGTAGCCGTATTGGGCCGCGAGCGCGAAGTGCCGCCCGTGCCGCGTCCAGGTCTGGAAGCGCACGATGCCGGCCGTGTCGCCGCTCAGCGAGCCCTCCATGCCGGCGAGCAGCCGGTGCCCGCCGGGCAGCAGGGTCAGGCCCTCGAAGGTCTGGTTCGAGGTGGCGCGCCCGGCCGGGACGACCCGGAGGGAGTCCGGCACCGGCAGACGGTCGAGGATCTTGCCGTCGCGGGAGTAGCGGCGTACGGACGGCTCGGTCTCGGAGGTGACGAGACGGGTGCCGTCGCGGTCCACGACGAGCCCCTCGGAGTCGAGCGCGGCGCCGTTCTCGCCGGCGAGGTTCACCACGCTCGTGGGCGCGAAGGTCTTGCGGTCCAGAGTGAACAGCGAGGAGCGGTCGGAGAGCGCGGCGATCCGGCCGTCGCTGTCGATGGAGAGCGCGGAGAAGTTGCCGACGAACGTACCCTCGTACGTCGTCTTGTCCAGGGCGTCGGAGAAGCCCTTGATGTCGACGGTGGAGGAGCAGGCGTGCGCGGCCGTGCCGGTCGCGGCGGACGTTACGGCGGCAGGCCCGGCGGCGGCCGGCCATGCGGCCGCCGCCAGGGTGGTGGTGACGGTGGCGAGAAGCATTCGCAGGCGCATGGCGCCACCGTAGGGCGAGCCGGTGGAGCGTGCATGGACTCGCCGTGAATCGACGGGAGTCGGACGTCAGCTCGCGGGAACCGCGGGCATGACCTCCTGCGGCGTGCTCGTGGGCACGTACGCGGTCTTGGCGGTGGTCGTCGGCACCAGATCCTTGTGGATGGCCTTGGCCACGTTCTGGATGGTGGTGACGCCGTAGCTCATGGTGCTGTTGTCCTGGGTGAGCACGGTGATCATGTAGTCGTGGCCGCGCCCGTTGAACGTGCCGACGCTGTGGATCCGCCAGCCGTGCGTGGCGCGCTGCAGCCAGCCGTTCTTGACGTGCACGGAGACGCCGGACGGGGCACCCGCCGGAGTACCCCAGCGCTGCGAGGAGATGACCTTCCCCATCAGCTTCAGGATGTACGCGCGGGAGTTGTCGCTCAGCACGGCGTTCTTGGCGGTGACGAGCTTGAGCAGCTTCTGCTCGTCCTGCACGGTGATCTGGGTCAGGCCCCAGTAGCCGTTCGCGCCCGGCTTGGTCTGGGTCATGCCGGCAGCCGTGAGGAAGCCCTTGATCTTCGTCAGGCCGAGCTGCTTCCACAGCGCGCTGGTGGCGTTGTTGTCCGACTTGGTGATCATCGCCGTGGTGAGGCTGACCTCACGAGAGGTCAGATAGCGGTTGTGCTTCTTGGCGTCCCACAGCAGCGTGGCGAGCACAGTGACCTTGACGACACTGGCCGAGTCGTAGGCACTGGTGGCGCGCAGCGAGCAGGTGGTGTTGGTGGAACGGTCGTAGAGCCCGACCGCGACGGTCCCCTTGCGGCCCGCGAGCGCTGCGGTGATGTCCTTCTGCAGTTTGGCGGCCAGGCCCGCCTTGCCCGACGTACAGGCGACCGTCGGCGTGGCGGCAGCGGCCGGCGCGGCGCTCGCCACGAGCGGTATGAGCACCCCGGCACCGAGGCTCGCACAGAGCACACGGGCGCGCCGGGACATCCGGTGAGTCATGGAGTCCCCATCTTCTTGGTGGAATCGGACGTGCCCCGGCACGTCCGAACTCATGACGCACGGACACGGGTGAATGGTTGTACGGAGGCCGGCCCTTTCCCCGCTCCCCGCCCGCGGCTCCCTCCGCCGGCGGGGACGCCGCCCGGCGGCGCGACCCTGACCCCCGTCCTGCCGGGGGCTGTTGCGATCATGGGCGGACGCGTCCGGAGCATGGGGAGGAAGAGGAAACAGTGAGCTATTGCCTGGAGATGAGCACCGGCGACATGCGCAGCGTCATGCGGCTGCTCACCGCGGTGGAGCCGACGCCGCAGCAGGAGCGGCTGCTCGGGATCGTGCGTGAGAGGTGCGCGAAGACCGACGCCCGGTTCCACGACCAGGGCATCGATCTCGGGGTCTCCGTCGGCCAGGCACTCGAAGAACTGCTGGAGGGCGCACCCAGCGTGGACGTGAGCCCCGCGTACACGTACGCCTTCCACGAGGTGGTGGCGTGCCACTTCTCCGACACCGTGGACCTCGGGTCGTGGCGGCGGATGTCCTGGTTCCGCTCCGTGGACGACGAACTGGCCCGGCACGGCGTGCCGTCGGATCTGCGGCCGGGCACGTTCCTGTTCAGCGGGCCGCCGGTAGGGCTGCCGCACCCCGGCGACATCGTTCCGCAGATCGGCGTCCTGCCGGCCCCGCGTGCCGCCGCGCTCTGCGACGCGTACGAGACGGTGCTGGACCGGCTGGATCCCGACCACCAGGGGACGGTCCGCAGGTTCGCCGAGGTGCTGCGTGTCGAGGCCGAGGAGTGGGAGAGCGCCCGGAGCCTCGGCCAGACGAACGACACGATCTTCTTCTGGTTCCGGTGATCCCGTCCGGGCCCTTGAGTCCCTCTCCGGCGGTCCGGCCCCTTGAGTCCGTCTCCGGCGATCAGGTTCTGGTCGGGCCGCGTCACTCCAGGTGCGTCGGGGCGAACATCCGCAGGACCGCCGGGAGGACGACCACCGAGGGGCCCGGCTGGGCAAGGGCCTTCGTGAGGTCGTCCTGAAGGGACTCCGGGGTGGTGCGGACCCCCGGGACACCGAAGGACTCGGCCAGCGCCACATAGTCGGGGCGGGTCAGCTCCGTCCCCGTGGCCTCACCGAAGGCGTCCGTCATGTACTCGCGCAGGATGCCGTAGCCGCCGTCGTCCACGATCAGCCACGTCACGTTCAGGTCGTACTGCCGTGCCGTCGCCAGCTCGGCGATGGAGTAGAGGGCTCCCCCGTCGCCCGAGACCGCGAGGACCGGGCGCGTCGGGTCCGCTACGGCCGCGCCCAGCGCCGCCGGGAAGCCGTAGCCGAGACCGCCGGCGCCCTGCGCCGAGTGCATGGTGTTGGCGCCTCGCGGGTCGAAGGCCGACCACGCCCAGTACGCGAGGATCGTCATGTCCCAGAAGGACGGGGAGCCGGAGGGCAGGGCACGGCGCACCGACGCCAGCACCTGCTGCTCCAGGGTCAGTTCCTGGGACGCGATCCGCTCGGCGACCCGCGCCAGCAGTGCCTGTACGCGCTCGGGGGCCGCCGCGTCCTCCCGTACGGACACCGTTTCCAGCAGGGCCTGCAACGCCAGGCGTGCGTCCGCGTGGATGCCCAGGGCCGGCTGGTTGGACTCCAGCTTGCCGAGGTCCGCCTCGATCTGGATCACCCGGCCGCGCGGCTTGAACGTGTAGTAGTTCGAGGACAGTTCGCCGAGTCCGGAGCCGACCACCAGCAGGACGTCCGCGTCCTCGAGGAAATCCGTGGTGTGGCGGTCCTCCAGCCAGGACCGGAGGGAGAGGGGGTGCTCCCAGGGGAAGGCACCCTTGCCGCCGAAGGTGGTCACCACCGGGGCCTGGAGCCGCTCCGCGAGCGCCAGGAGCTTCCCGGAGGCGTCCGCTCGGACCACCCCTCCGCCCGCGATGATCGCCGGACGGGCGGCCTTGGAGAGCAACTCGGCGGCAACCGCGGTCAGTTCAGGGCGCGGCACCAGTTCCTTGGGGGTCGCGTCCATCGCCGTCACCACCGGCAGGCCCGTCTCCCCCAGCAGCACGTCCTGCGGGATCTCCACCCACACCGGCCCGTGCGGGGCCGTCAGCGCCGACGTCCACGCCTCCGCGATCGCCGACGGGATCTGGGACTGGGTGCGGACGGTGTGGACGGACTTGACCACGCCACGGAACGAGGCCGCCTGGTCGGGAAGTTCGTGGAGGTAGCCGTGGCGGCCACCGCCCAGGCCCGCGGTCGGGATCTGGCTGCTGATCGCGAGGACCGGGGCCGAGGCGGCCGCCGCCTCCTGGAGCGCGGCCAGCGAGGTCAGCGCGCCGGGGCCGGTGGACAGGAGCAGCGGTGCCGCCTCGCCCATGATCCGGCCGTACGCGTCGGCCGCGAAGCCCGCGTTGTTCTCCACCCGCAGTCCGACGTACCGCAGATCGGAGCGGCGCAACGCGTCGAACATGCCGAGCGCGTGCTGGCCGGGCAGTCCGAAGACCGTCGTCGCGCCCAGCCCGGCCAGCGTCTCCACGACCAGGTCCCCGCCGTTGCGGCCGGGGGGAGGGTTCAGCGCGGCCTCGGTCTGCGCCGCCGTCGGACGGAGGACCAGGTCGTGGTCGTGGGTCACTTGGTCTCGGTCTCCTCACCGGCGCGGGCGGCCGCGATCTGGCGGGTCATGATGGTCGTGAGTTCGTACGCGGTGTGCGACGCGGCCACCGACGTGATCTCCGCGTGGTCGTACGCGGGCGCCACCTCGACGACGTCCGCCGAGACGAGGTTGCAGGAGGCGAGGCCGCGCAGGATCTCCAGGAGCTCACGCGAGGTCATGCCGCCGGCCTCGGGCGTGCCGGTCCCGGGGGCGTGCGCCGGGTCGAGGCAGTCGATGTCGATGGAGATGTACAGCGGGCGGTCGCCGATGCGCCGGCGGAGCTGGTCGGCGACCTCGTCCGCGCCGCGCCGGTAGATGTCGGCGGAGGTGACGATGCCGAAGCCCATCTTCTCGTCGTCGGTGAGGTCCTGCTTGCCGTACAGCGGGCCGCGGGTGCCGACGTGGGAGAGCGCGGAGGTGTCGAGGATCCCCTCCTCGACGGCGCGGCGGAACGGGGTGCCGTGCGTGTACTCGGCGCCGAAGTACGTGTCCCAGGTGTCGAGGTGGGCGTCGAAGTGCAGCAGTGCCACGGGGCCGTGCTTCTTCGCGACCGAGCGCAGCAGGGGCAGCGCGATGGTGTGGTCGCCGCCGAGCGTCATCAGGCGGGCGCCCGTGCCGAGCAGCTCGTCGGCGGCGGCCTCGATGGTCTCCACCGCCTCGTTGATGTTGAAGGGGTTCACCGCGATGTCGCCGCCGTCCGCGACCTGGGCCAGCGCGAAGGGGGAGGCGTCCTGTGCCGGGTTGTACGGGCGCAGCAGGCGGGACGCCTCACGGATCGCGTTGCCGCCGAAGCGGGCGCCGGGACGGTAGGAGACGCCCGAGTCGAACGGCACGCCGACCACCGCGACGTCGGCGGTGCCGACCTCGTCGAGGCGGGGCAGCCGGGCGAAGGTCGCCGGACCCGCGTACCGCGGGATGCGGGACGAGTCGACGGGGCCGCGGGGCCGGCTCGCGCCTGCGGTGTTCTCGGTGCTGCTCATCGTCGGACTCCTCCGGGTCTTGCGTGATTCTTCCAGTGTCGCGGACCCCATGGCGGGGCCCGCACGGCCCGGCAGCGGCTGGGCTGCCGGGCCGAAGCAACGGGGCTAGACGCCCACGGCCGCGGGCTCCTCCGTGTGCGTCGCGCCGCGTCCCGCGAGCCGCTCGCGCCAGGTGGCCAGCACCGCCTCGTCCGTCGGCTTCGTCGCGAGCGACACCACGACGTACGCCGCCAGCGACGCCAGCAGTCCGTAGTAGACGGGCTCGTTCGCGAGGATGCCGTAGGACGCCATCAGGCCGATGACGGCGAGACCGCCGACCACCACCGAGGCGAGGGCGCCGTGCACGGTGCCGCGCTTCCACAGCAGTCCGCCGAGGATCGGCACGAGCAGGCCGCCGACGAGCAGGTTGTACGCGACGGTGAGCGCCTCGACCACGTTGTCGATCGCGATGGCCGTACCGATGACGCCCACACCCATGATCAGGATGAAGGCGCGGTTGCCCTTGACCTCGTCGTGCGCGCCCTCGTCCCCGCGCAGGGCACCGCGCAGCCGCGACCAGATGTCGTTGTTGGCGACGGTCGCGCACGCGATGAGCGCGCCGGAAGAGGTCGACATCACCGCGGCCAGCGCGGCGGCCAGCACCAGCCCCCTGACGCCCACGGGAAGTTCGTGCTTGACGATGGTCGCGAAGGCGTCGTCGGGGCTGCCCAGGTTCGGGTAGAGGACCTTGGTCGCGGTGCCGATGACGGCACCGGCGAGCGCGTAGGCCAGGCAGTAGGTACCGGCCACCGTGCCGCCCCACTTGGCGGTCTTGTCGCTGCCCGCGGTGAACACGCGCTGCCAGATGTCCTGGCCGATCAGCATGCCGAACGTGTAGATCAGGACATAAGTGAAGATCGTCTCGCCGCCGATGCCCAGCGGGTCGAAGTACGTGGTCGGCAGCTTGGCCTTCATCTCGCTGAAGCCGCCGGCCCTGACGACCGCGACGGGCAGCAGCAGGAGCAGGACGCCGATGGTCTTCACCACGAACTGCACCATGTCGGTGAGCGTGATGGACCACATGCCGCCGAGCGTCGAGTACACGACGACGATGGTGCCGCCGAGGATGATCGCGACGGTCCGGTTCATGTCGAAGAGGACGTCAAAGATGGTGGCGTAGGCGATGGTCGAGGTGACCGCGAGCATGAGGGTGTACGCCCACATGACCAGGCCCGATATCACCCCGGCCCGGCCGCCGTACCGCAGGTCGAGCATCTCGGAGACGGTGTAGACCTTCAGGCGGGCGATGCGCGCGGAGAAGAAGACGGACAGGGCGAGCAGACCGAGGCCGATGGTGAACACCATCCAGGCGCCGGAGAGCCCGTACTGGTAGCCGAGACCGACGCCACCGATGGTGGACGCGCCGCCGAGGACGATCGCCGCCATGGTGCCGGAATACATCGCGGGCCCGAGCCGGCGGCCCGCGACGAGGAAGTCACTCTTGGACTTGGCGCGGCGCATGCCCCACCAGCCCATGGCCAGCATGCCGGCCAGATAGACGACGATCACTGTGTAGTCGACGGCCATGCGGGGTCTCCTTCGCGCACTTTCCGGTGGCGTGTCGTGCAGATACGTGGGGGGGGGCGCCGGCAGTTCCTCACGGGGACATCCGCCCGTACCCGCGGCTGCCGGTCTGGACCGACCCTAGGTGGCCGGAAAGCGACTGCGAAGTGTACGTTTCATCCATTCAAGCGGAAGGGGATGGAGGGTACGCACACATGCCGGACGCATCCTCACCAGCGGTGCCGCCCACCCCGCCGATCCCGCTGTCGGCGCTGCTGGCCCGGGAGGACCTGGCCCTGCGCCAGATCGCCGGACCGGCCGACCCCGGCATCGTGATCCACTGGGCGCACACATCGGAGATGGCCGACCCCTACCCGTATCTGCTCGGCGGCGAGCTGCTGCTGACGGCGGGCGTGCACGTGCCCGGGCCGGCCGGCTCGGGCGGCTACTTCGACGAGTACGTCTCCCGGATCGTGGCGGCCGGCGGCGCGGCCCTCGGCTTCGGCCTCGCCCCGGTGCACGACACGGTGCCCCGGACCTTGGTGGCGGCCTGCGACGCGCAGGGGCTGCCGCTCCTCGAGGTGCCGCCGCAGACCACCTTCTCCGGCGTGGCCCGCGCCGTCTGGCAGCTGATGGCCCAGGCCCGCCTGGCCGAGCTGCGCCGGGTGACGGAGGCCCAGCAGAGTCTGGCGGCCGCCGCCTCCCGCCCTGACCCGGTGCCGTCCGTGCTGCGGCAGCTGGCCCAGCGGGTGGGCGGCTGGTCGGTGCTCTACGGGCCCGACGGGAGCCGGACCGCGGCGGCGGGCCGGGAGCCGGGGCCCGAGGCGCGGGCGGCGATGGCGGAGCTGGCGCAGGTCGTGCGGCCCGCCGGGACGGCGCCACGGCCGCCGTCCCGTTCCGCGGCGGCCGAGCAGCCGGACGGTCCCGCCGGGGCGGTCCGCCCGCAGCCGGCCGGGAGACCTGCGCCGTCCTCCGCCGCCGACACCGTCGCCGGGACCCATCTGGCCGCCTACGCCCTCGCCCCCGGTCAGGGCTTCGTCCTCGGTGTGGCCTCCCCGCAGCGCGACACCGGTGACCACACCATCGCCTCGGTGGCCGCGGTCCTCCTCTCCCTCCTCACCGGCGAGCACCGGAGCGGCACGGGCGCCGCGCGTTCGTCGGCGCTCGTACGGCTGCTGCTGGGAGCCGCGCCGGAGGAGGTGGCGCCGCTGCTCGGGACCGAGCGGTGGCTCGTCGTCCACGCCCACCCGGACGCACCGCCCGCCGGGGCCACCGGGCCGCGCCCGGCCGGCACGGACCCGCACGGCGGCATGCCCGTCTCCGCGCTCGGCGCCGCGCTCGGGTCCACACTGATCGACGTCTCGGAGAGAGTCGTCAGGGTCCTCGTCCCGGCCGACCGCGAACCGGCCCCGCAACCCGGCTGGACCCTCGGCGTCAGCGCTCCCGCCGCCCCGCACGACTGGCCCTCCGCCGACGCCCAGGCGGCCCGCGCCCTGGCCCGCGCCCGCGCCACCCGCGCGGCCCTGGTCCGGCACGGCAACCGCCACGGCCTCGCCGACCTCGTCCCCCACGAAGAGGCCGAGGCGCACGCCCGCGCCCTCCTCGCCCCGATCGACACCACCCCCGCGCTCACCGAGACCCTGCGCACCTGGCTCTCCCTGCACGGCAGCTGGGACCGCACCGCGGTGGCCCTCTCGGTGCACCGCAACACGGTCCGGCAGCGCATCGCCCGCTGCGCGACGCTACTGAACGCGAACCTGGATGATCCGGACATACGGATGGAACTGTGGTTCGCGCTGAAACAGCCGGGACAGGGCTGACGGACCGGCCTGCCCGGCGCCGGGTGACGCACGTCCCACGGTGCGGAACGCCGGCCGGCCACGTGGAGCGCACCGGCAGAATGGGGGGCATGCCGATACCCGGGACCCCCAGCCGCGCCGAGCTCGTCGACCACCTCGTACAGACCCGTATCGCGGGCGACGTCGCCACGCCCCGCGAGAACAACCTCTCCCACTACCGCAAGCTCGCGAACGGCGACCGCAACTTCTGGCTGGGCCTGGAGCTCGGGGACCGCTGGACCGACGAGCAGGACGTGCTCGCGGTCATGGCGGAGCGCTGCGGCGTCAACGACGACCCCGAGTACCGCTACGGCCAGGACACCATCGATCCCGAGCTGACCGTCGACGCCCTCGACCGCTTCGCGGCCCGTCTGCGCAAGGCCGCCGCCGGCGAGCAGCGCGTCCTGCTGGCCACCGGCCACCCCGGCGGCCTCCTCGACGTCCACCGGGCCACCGCCGCCGCGCTGCGCACGGCCGGCTGCGAGATCGTCGTCATCCCGGAGGGCCTCCAGACGGAGGAGGGCTACGTCATGCAGTTCGCCGACGTGGCCGTCCTGGAGCACGGCGCCACCCTCTGGCACACGCACTCCGGCGAGCCGATGCGCGCGATCCTGAAGGGCCTGCAGGCCGAGGGCCGCGCCCTGCCCGACCTGGTCGTCGCCGACCACGGCTGGGCGGGCTGCGCGGGCCAGACGGGCATCGACTCCGTCGGCTACGCCGACTGCAACGACCCGGCCCTTTTCCTCGCCGAGGCCGAGGGAACGGTCCAGGTGACGGTCCCCCTCGACGACCACGTCACGAGCCCCCGCCACTACGACCCGCTGACGGCGTACCTGCTCAATGCGGCGGGGCTGGCCTGATCGATCCGGAAGGTCATACTCCGACCAGCCGACGGCAAGATCATCGCAAGCTTGCCTCCCGCTCGTCGGGCCCCGTATCGAGCCGGAGCTGATCCGGCGCTACTGAGCCGACTCCGGGTCAGAGCAACAAAAACGGGGGGTCGCCCGCGCGGGCGAACCCCCCTTCCGGTCTCCCGGCGTCACCGCGGGACCCGGACCACACCTTCCTGGATCACCGAGATCGCCAGCCGCCCGTCCTGGGTGTAGATGCGGGCCTGGCCGAGGCCACGGCCGCCGTACGCCGACGGGGACTCCTGGTCGTACAGAAGCCACTCGTCGGCCCGGAACGGGCGGTGGAACCACATCGCGTGGTCCAGCGAGGCCCCGACGACATCGCCGACGGCCCAGCCGCCGCGTCCGTGCGCGAGCAGGACGGAGTCGAGGAGCGTCATGTCGGAGACGTATGTGGCGAGGACGACATGCAGCAGGGGGTCGTCGACCAGCTTGCCGTTGGTGCGGAACCACACCTGGGAGTGCGGTTCGCGCGGCTCGCCGAACTTGCCGTACGGCGGCTCGTCGACATACCGCAGATCGACCGCCTCGCGCACCTCGAGGAACCGCTCCACCACATCGGGCGGAAGGTGGTCGTAGCCGCGCATCCGCTCGTGCGAGGTGGGCAGCGTCTCCGGGTCGGGCGCGGGCGGCATCGGGGCCTGGTGGTCGAGGCCTTCCTCGTACGTCTGGAAGGACGCCGAGAGGTGGAAGATCGGCTGTCCGTGCTGGATCGCCACGACACGGCGCGTGGTGAAGGAGCGGCCGTCACGGATGCGGTCCACGGTGTAGACGATGGGTGCGCCCGCGTCCCCCGGACGCAGGAAGTACGCGTGCAGGGAGTGGGCGGGCCGGTCGTGGGGGACCGTCCGTCCGGCGGCGACCAGCGCCTGGGCCGCCACCTGCCCGCCGAAGACGCGCGGGACGACGGCGGACCGGGACTGACCGCGGAAGATGTCCTCCTCGATCTGCTCCAGGTCGAGCAGATCGAGGAGGGACTGCAGTGCCTGACTCATGAGGTCAGTTGTATCCGGTGTGTCCGGCAGACTTTTCGCAGACCTTACAGGCCCATGTCCTTGGCGATGATCGTCTTCATGATCTCGCTGGTGCCGCCGTAGATGCGGTTGACGCGGTTGTCGGCGTACAGACGGGCGATCGGGTACTCGTTCATGTAGCCGTAGCCGCCGTGCAGCTGGAGGCAGCGGTCGATGACGCGGTGCGCGACCTCGGTGCAGAACAGCTTGGCGCTCGCGGCCTCGGCCGGGGACAGCTCACCGGCGTCGAGGGCCTCCAGGGCGCGGTCGGCGACCGCCTCGGCCGCGTCCACCTCGGCCTGGCAGCCGGCCAGCTCGAACTTGGTGTTCTGGAAGTGGGCGACCGGCTTGCCGAAGACGGTGCGGTCCTGCACGTACTGCTTGGCGAACCGGACGGCGGCCTTGGCCTGCGCATAGGCGCCGAAGGCGATGCCCCAGCGCTCGGAGGGCAGGTTGGCGCCGAGGTAGTAGAAGCCCTTGTTCTCCTCGCCGAGCAGGTCCTCGACCGGGACCTTCACGTCGACGAACGCCAGCTCGGCGGTGTCGGAGGTCTTCAGGCCGAGCTTGTCGAGCTTGCGGCCGACGGAGTAGCCCTCGGACTTGGTGTCCACGGCGAACAGGGAGATGCCGTGGCGGCGGTCCTCGGGGGTCGCCGGGGAGGTACGGGCGCAGACGATGACCCGGTCGGCGTGCACGCCGCCGGTGATGAAGGTCTTGGCGCCGTTGAGGACGTAGTGGGTGCCGTCCTCGGAGAGCTTGGCGGTGGTCTTCATGCCCGCGAGGTCGGAGCCGGTGCCCGGCTCGGTCATCGCGATGGCCCACATCTCCTCGGCGGAGACGAACTTCGGAAGGAAGCGCTTCTTCTGCTCGTCGGTCGCGAGCATCTTGATGTAGGGCAGGGCGAGCAGCACGTGCACGCCGGAGCCGCCGAAGTTGACGCCCGCGCGGGCGGTCTCCTCGTACTGGATGGCCTCGAACTTGTGCGTGTCCAGGCCGGCGCCGCCGAACTCCTCCGGGACGTTGATGCCGAAGAGTCCCAGCTCGGCCAGCTTGTAGTAGAACTCGCGCGGCGCCTGGCCGGCGGCGAACCACTCGTCGTAGACCGGTACGACCTCGGCCTCGATGAAGGCGCGCAGGGTCTCCCGGAATGCCTCGTGATCCTCGTTGAACACCGTACGGCGCACCGCCGCCACCTCCACCTGGCTCTGTCTAAGCGCTTGCTCAGACAGAACCGTACCGGCGGGTACGGACACCCGTCCAGGGGAGCAGACCCGTAACGCTCGTCACGCTTGCGGAGCAGCCCGCTCAGTCCTGCCTGGCCGCCGCGAACGCCCCCCTCGCCATCCGGTGCAGCAGATCGGCCGTCACCGCGCGCCCCGGCAGCGCACCCGGCCGCCCGAGGTGGGGAGTCGAGTTCAGCAGGCCGAACACCGAGTGCACGGCCGAGCGGGCGGTCGGCTCGGTCAGGCCCGGATACACCTCGCGGACGACCTCCACCCACAGCTCCACGTACTGCCGCTGGAGCTGCCGCACGAGCTTGCGGTCGCTGTCCCGGAGGCGGTCCAGCTCCCGGTCGTGCAGGGTGATCAGGGGACGGTCGTCGAGAGCGAAGTCGATGTGCCCCTCGATCAGCGAGTCGAGGACCGTCTCGGGGTCGCGCCCCTCGGGTCCCCCGTCGGCCTCGGCGACCCGTCGCCTGGCCCCGGTCAGCAGCTGGCCGCTGATGCCCACGAGCAGCTCGGCGAGCATCGCGTCCTTGCCCGCGAAGTGCCGGTACAGACCGGGTCCGCTGATGCCGACCGCGGCCCCTATCTCGTCGACCCCTACACCGTGGAAGCCGCGCTCGGCGAAGAGCCGGGCGGCCTCCTTCAGGATCTGCTCACGACGGGTGGGTGCGTCGGTTCTCGTGGCCATGAAATCGATTCTAGACAGAGAGGTTAGCGGTCGTTAACCTGGAGGAAATGCGTTAACGCTCATTAACAAGGTGAGGGGACCGCAGGATGCTGGAGGCACCGGAGCTGACGAGCGCGGCCGATCCCGCGTCGGAGGCCTGGCGGGCCAATGAAGAGGCGCACCGCGCGCTCGGCGAGGAGCTGCGGGCCAAGCTGGCCGCGGCCCGGCTCGGCGGCGGCGAGAAGGCCCGTGCGCGCCACACGGCGCGCGGCAAGCTGCTGCCGCGCGACCGCGTGGACACCCTGCTGGACGCGGGGTCGCCCTTCTTGGAGCTGGCGCCCCTCGCCGCCGACGGGATGTACGACGGGCAGGCGGCCGCCGCCGGGGTGATCGCCGGGGTCGGGCGGATCAGCGGCCGCGAGTGCGTGGTCGTGGCCAACGACGCCACGGTCAAGGGCGGCACCTACTACCCGATGACGGTGAAGAAGCACCTGCGCGCCCAGGAGGTGGCGCTCGAGAACCGCCTCCCCTGTGTGTACCTGGTCGACTCCGGAGGCGCCTTCCTGCCCATGCAGGACGAGGTGTTCCCCGACCGCGAGCACTTCGGGCGGATCTTCTACAACCAGGCCCGTATGTCCGGCGCCGGCATCCCCCAGATCGCCGCGGTGCTCGGATCCTGCACGGCCGGCGGGGCGTACGTCCCGGCGATGAGCGACGAGGCCGTGATCGTGCGCAACCAGGGCACGATCTTCCTGGGCGGCCCGCCTCTGGTGAAGGCGGCCACCGGTGAGGTGGTGACGGCCGAGGAGCTGGGCGGCGGCGAGGTCCACTCGCGGGTGTCGGGCGTGACCGACCACCTCGCGGAGGACGACGCGCACGCGCTGCGGATCGTGCGGACCATCGTCTCGACCCTCCCCGCGCGCGGGCCGCTGCCCTGGGAGGTCGTCCCGTCGACGGAGCCCAAGGTCGATCCGTTCGGCTTGTACGGTGCGGTGCCGGTCGACTCGCGCACGCCCTACGACGTACGCGAGGTCATCGCGCGCGTGGTGGACGGTTCGCGCTTCGCCGAGTTCAAGGCGGAGTTCGGGCAGACGCTCGTCACCGGCTTCGCCCGCATCCACGGCCACCCGGTCGGAATCGTCGCCAACAACGGCATCCTGTTCTCCGAGTCCGCCCAGAAGGGCGCCCACTTCATCGAGCTGTGCGACCAGCGCGGCATCCCACTGGTCTTCCTGCAGAACATCTCCGGCTTCATGGTCGGCCGCGACTACGAGGCGGGCGGCATCGCCAAGCACGGGGCCAAGATGGTCACGGCGGTCGCCTGCACACGCGTACCGAAGCTCACGGTGGTCGTCGGAGGCTCGTTCGGCGCGGGCAACTACTCGATGTGCGGCCGGGCGTATTCCCCGCGCTTCCTGTGGATGTGGCCGAACGCGAAGATCTCGGTGATGGGCGGCGAGCAGGCCGCGTCGGTCCTCGCGACCGTCAAGCGCGACCAGTTGGAGGCCCGCGGGGAGTCCTGGCCGCTGGAGGACGAGGAGGCCTTCAAGGCCCCGATCCGCGCCCAGTACGAACAGCAGGGGGACGCCTACTACGCGACGGCCCGACTGTGGGACGACGGCGTGATCGACCCGATGGAGACCCGGCAGGTGCTGGGCCTGGCCTTGACCGCCTGTGCCAACGCCCCGCTGGGCGAACCCGGCTTCGGCGTCTTCCGGATGTGAGGGGGATCCATGTTTGACACGGTGCTTGTGGCCAACCGGGGCGAGATCGCGGTGCGCGTCATCCGTACCCTGCGCTCGCTCGGCGTGCGCTCGGTGGCCGTCTTCTCCGACGCGGACGCCGACGCCCGGCACGTCCGGGAGGCCGACACGGCGGTACGGATCGGGCCGGCGCCCGCGGCCGAGAGCTATCTGTCCGTGGAGCGACTGCTGGAGGCCGCCGCACGGACCGGCGCCCAGGCGGTGCACCCGGGGTACGGCTTCCTCGCGGAGAACGCCGCGTTCGCGCGGGCGTGCGCGGATGCGGGCCTGGTCTTCATCGGGCCTCCCGCGGAGGCGATCTCGCTCATGGGCGACAAGATCCGCGCCAAGGAGACGGTGCAGGCGGCCGGGGTCCCGGTCGTCCCGGGATCGAGCGGGAGCGGGCTCACGGACGCCGAGCTGGCCGACGCCGCCCGGGAGATCGGCATGCCGGTGCTGCTGAAGCCGAGCGCGGGCGGCGGCGGCAAGGGCATGCGGCTGGTGCGGGAGCCGGAGAAGCTCGCCGACGAGATCGCCGCCGCGCGCCGTGAGGCCCGGGCGTCCTTCGGCGACGACACGCTCCTCGTGGAGCGCTGGATCGACCGGCCCCGCCACATCGAGATCCAGGTCCTGGCGGACGGCCACGGCAACGTGGTGCACCTGGGCGAGCGCGAGTGCTCGCTCCAGCGCCGCCACCAGAAGATCATCGAGGAGGCGCCGAGCGTGCTCCTCGACGAGGCCACCCGCTCGTCGATGGGCGCGGCGGCCGTCCAGGCGGCCCGCTCGTGCGGCTATCGCGGCGCGGGCACGGTGGAGTTCATCGTCCCGGGCGGCGATCCCTCCGCGTACTACTTCATGGAGATGAACACCCGTCTCCAGGTGGAGCACCCGGTCACGGAGATGGTCACCGGCCTCGACCTGGTGGAGTGGCAGCTGCGGGTGGCCGCGGGAGAGCCCCTGTCCTTCGGGCAGGAGGACGTCACGCTCACCGGGCACGCGGTGGAGGCCCGTATCTGTGCCGAGGACCCGGCCCGCGGCTTCCTCCCCTCCGGCGGGCGGGTGCTGTCGCTGCACGAGCCGCAGGGCGACGGGGTGCGCACCGACTCGGGACTGACCGAAGGCACCGAGGTGGGCAGCCTGTACGACCCGATGCTGTCGAAGGTCATCGCGTACGGCCCGGACCGCGCGACCGCGCTGCGCAAGCTGCGGGCGGCCCTGGCGCAGACCGTCACCCTGGGCGTGCAGACGAACGCCGGGTTCCTGCGCCGTCTGCTGGCCCATCCGGCGGTCGTGGCGGGCGAGTTGGACACCGGGCTGGTGGAGCGCGAGGTGGACGGCCTGGTACCGGCGGAGGTTCCGGACGAGGTGTACGAAGCCGCGGCGGCCGTCCGCCTGGAGGCACTGCGACCGCGGGGCGAGGGCTGGACGGACCCGTTCTCCGTGCCGAGCGGCTGGCGACTGGGCGGCGAACCCAAGCCGGTGTCCTTCCCGCTGCGGGTCCTGGAGCCGCTGGAGTACGCGCCCCGGGGCAGCCACACGGTCACCGAGGACTCGGTGTCCGTCGTCCTGGACGGTGTCCGCCACACCTTCCACCGCTCCACCGACTGGCTCGGCCGCGACGGCGACGCCTGGCACGTGCGCGACCACGACCCGGTCGCCGCGTCGCTCACCGGTGCCGCCCGCTCCGGTACCGACTCGCTGACCGCGCCCATGCCCGGCACGGTCACCGTCGTGAAGGTGGCCGTCGGGGACGAGGTGGCCGCGGGGCAGAGCCTGCTGGTGGTCGAGGCGATGAAGATGGAGCACGTCATCTCCGCCCCGCACGCGGGGACCGTCGCGCAACTCGACGTCACCCCGGGCACGACGGTCGCCATGGACCAGGTGCTGGCCGTGATCGCGCCGCACGAGGACGACAGCGTGGAGACGGAGGGGAAGGAATGACCGCTCAGGGACTTCCCATGGTCGTACAGTCCGAGGACCTGCCCCCACGGGTCAGGATCCACGAGGTCGGCGCGCGTGACGGACTGCAGAACGAGAAGCGCACGGTCCCGACGGAGGTGAAGGCGGAGTTCATCCGCCGGCTCGCCGACGCTGGCCTGACCACCATCGAGGCCACCAGCTTCGTCCACCCCGAGTGGGTGCCCCAACTCGCGGACGCGGAGGAGTTGTTCCCGCTCGTCCACGAGCTGCCGGTGGCCCTTCCCGTCCTCGTCCCGAACGCGCGCGGGCTGAACCGCGCCCTCTCGCTCGGCGCCAAACGGATCGCCGTCTTCGCCAGCGCCACCGAGTCCTTCGCCAAGGCCAATCTCAACCGCACGGTGGACGAGGCCCTGGCCATGTTCGACCCGGTGGTCCGGCAGGCCAAGGACCGCAAGGTGCACGTCCGCGGCTATCTGTCGATGTGCTTCGGCGACCCCTGGGAGGGCCCGGTCCCCATCCACCAGGTCGTCCGGGTCAGCAAGGCGCTCATGGACATGGGCTGCGACGAGCTGAGCCTCGGCGACACGATCGGCGTGGCGACACCGGGCCATGTCCTCAACCTGCTCTCCGAACTGAACGAGGAGGGCGTGCCGACCAGCGCGATCGGTGTCCACTTCCACGACACCTACGGCCAGGCGCTCGCCAACACCCTGGCCGCGCTCCAGCACGGCGTGACGACCGTCGACTCCTCCGCGGGCGGCCTCGGCGGCTGCCCGTACGCGAAATCCGCCACCGGAAACCTCGCCACCGAAGACCTCGTGTGGATGCTTCAGGGCCTCGGCATCGAGACCGGGGTCGATCTGGGCCGGCTCACCGCCACGAGCGTGTGGATGGCCGCCCACCTGGACCGGCCCAGCCCGTCCCGCACCGTCCGAGCCCTCTCCCACAAGGAGTGAATCCCATGGACCACCACCTCTCCCCCGAGCTGGAGGAACTCCGGCGCACGGTCGCGGAGTTCGCTCGCGACGTCGTGGCACCCAAGATCGGCGACTTCTACGAACGCCATGAGTTCCCGTACGAGATCGTCCGCGAGATGGGCCGCATGGGCCTGTTCGGGCTGCCGTTCCCGGAGGAGTACGGCGGCATGGGCGGCGACTATCTGGCGCTGGGCATCGCGCTGGAGGAGCTCGCCCGTGTGGACTCCTCAGTGGCCATCACCCTGGAAGCGGGCGTCTCCCTGGGCGCGATGCCTGTGCACCTCTTCGGCACCGAGGAGCAGAAGCGCGAGTGGCTGCCCCGGCTGTGCGCGGGCGAGATACTGGGCGCCTTCGGCCTCACCGAGCCGGACGGCGGCAGCGACGCCGGAGCCACCCGTACGACGGCCCGCCTGGACGCGGACACGAACGAGTGGGTGATCAACGGCACGAAGTGCTTCATCACCAACTCGGGCACGGACATCACGGGTCTGGTCACGGTCACGGCGGTCACCGGCCGCAAGCCGGACGGCAAGCCGCAGATCTCCTCGATCATCGTCCCGTCCGGCACGCCTGGCTTCACGGTGGCGGCGCCGTACTCGAAGGTCGGCTGGAACGCCTCGGACACCCGTGAACTGTCCTTCCAGGACGTCCGCGTGCCCGCCGCGAACCTGCTCGGCGAGGAAGGCCGCGGCTACGCCCAGTTCCTGCGCATCCTGGACGAGGGCCGCATCGCCATCGCGGCGCTGGCGACCGGTCTGGCCCAGGGCTGCGTGGACGAGTCGGTCAAGTACGCCAAGGAACGCCAGGCCTTCGGCCGGCCGATCGGCGCCAACCAGGCCATCCAGTTCAAGATCGCCGACATGGAGATGAAGGCCCACACGGCCCGGCTGGCCTGGCGCGACGCCGCCTCCCGCCTGGTCTCCGGCGAACCCTTCAAGAAGGAGGCGGCCCTGGCGAAGCTGTACTCGTCCACGGTCGCCGTCGACAACGCCCGCGACGCCACCCAGATCCACGGCGGCTACGGCTTCATGAACGAGTACCCGGTGGCCCGCATGTGGCGGGACTCCAAGATCCTGGAGATCGGCGAGGGCACGAGCGAGGTGCAGCGGATGCTGATCGCCCGGGAGCTGGGGCTGGTGAGCTGAGCCACCCGCGACCGCGGGTTCACCGCGCGCGGAGCGTGGAGTACGCGAAGATGCGCGCGATCGCCGGCGAACGCACGGCGTAGGCGAGGCACTTGAAGGGGTCGGGCGGCCGGGATCGGCGGTCCGGCCCCTTCCTGGCTGTGGCAAGCGTGATGAAGCGCCCTCAGCCGTGGATCTGCAAGCAGCCGGACGTGGGTTCGCCCCTCACCACCCCGGCCCAGCACGACGGACTGGCGGGTTTTCCGCTGCCCGGACTCCTGCCCTCTCGACAAAAACTAAGGTTAGGCTAACCTGCCTTCGAACCCAATCGGCGGACGCTCCGCCCCGTTCGAAGGCAGCCACACTCATGTCCCATGCTCGTGCCACCCGTCTCTCCCGCCGCGGCATCCTCGCCGCCGGCGGCGCCCTCGGCCTCGGTGCCGTGCTCTCGGCCTGCGGTGACGACAAGGGCAAAAGCAGCGGCTCGGGCGGGGGGAAGGCCGCGGCCACGTCCGGACCCTGGTCGTTCAAGGACGACCGCGGGCAGACGGCCAAGGCGGACAAGACCCCGGCGAGCATCGTCGCCTTCGTGGGCGCCGCCGCCGCCCTCCACGACTACGGCATCGATGTGAAGGGCGTCTTCGGGCCGACGAAGACCAAGGACGGCAAGGCCGACGTCCAGGCCGGCGACCTCGACATCACCAAGGTCACGATCCTCGGCAACGAGTGGGGCCAGTTCAACATCGAGAAGTACGCGACCCTCACTCCCGACCTGCTCGTCACCACGATGTTCGACGATGCGGGCACCCTCTGGTACGTGCCCGACGAGTCCAAGAAGAAGATCCTCGCCGTCGGTGCGCCGAGCGTCGGCATCTCCGTCTACGACCGCCAGATGACCGAGCCGCTGCAGCGCATGCTCGGCCTCGCGAAGTCGCTCGGCGCGGACACCGCTTCGGCGAAGATCACCCAGGCGAAGAAGCGGTTCGAGGACGCGGCCGCCCGGCTGCGGGCGGCCACCAAGGCCAATCCCGGCATCAAGGTGCTGGCGGGCTCCGCGAGCCAGGACATCTTCTACGTCTCCGGCTCCAACCTCTCCATCGACCTGGAGTACTTCAAGGCACTCGGCGTGGACTTCGTCGAGCCCTCCGCCTCGGTGCTCAAGGCCAGCGGCGGCTGGTTCGAGAACCTGAGCTGGGAGAACATCGACAAGTACAAGGCCGACGTCATCATGATGGACAACCGCACCTCGGCCATCCAGCCCGCCGACATCACCGAGGCGACCTGGAAGAAGCTCCCCGCGGTCAAGGCGGGCCAGGTCATCGCCCGCAACCCCGAGCCCATCCTGTCGTACGACAAGTGCGCCCCGCTGCTCGAGGACCTCGCCAAGGCCATCGAGACGGCCAAAAAGGTCGGCTGACCCGTCCCGACCCGTTTCCTGACGCTCAGGAGCATTCATGACGACGGCCGTGGCCGCCCCGTTCCGTTTCTTCTCCCTCCAGGTCGTACGGACGAGGCGGCTCGGCCCGTCCCTGGTCCGGGTCACCTTGGCGGGGGAGGATCTGCGCGCGTTCCACTCCAAGGGATGCGATCAATCCCTCTCGCTGTTCCTCCCGCACCCCGGCCAGCCGGAGCCGGTGATCCCCATCGAGCTCGGCGACGACTGGTGGCGGGGCTGGCGTGAACTCCCGGACGACGTACGGGCGGTGATGCGCTCGTACACACTCCGGGCCCTGCGGCGCGACCCGGACGAGATCGACATCGACTTCGTGCTGCACGGTGTGGAGCCGGGGGCGACCGTCCCGGCGGGACCGGCCTCGGTCTGGGCCTCCCGCGCCACCCCCGGGGACCGCGTCGTCCTCCTCGGCCCGGCGGTCGCGGACAACCGTGCCATCCGCTTCCGTCCGCCCGAGGACACCGATCTGGTGGTGATCTGGGCCGACGAGACCGCCGTACCCGCCGCCTCCGCGATCCTCGAAGGGCTGCCCGCGGGCATCCGTGTCCGCGCCTGGCTGGAGGCCGGGTACGCCGGTGACATCCAGGACCTGGTGACCGAGGCCGACGCCGAGATCAGTCGGCTCGTACGCAGCGAGGGGTCTCCCGCGGCCCTCGACGCGCTGCGGCGGACCGAACTCCCCGCGGCCGACGCCCCGTACATCTGGATGGCGGGTGAGTCCGGCCGCGTCAAGGAGCTGCGCCGGCACTTCGTCGGCGAGCGCGGGATCGACCGGCGCCGCGTCACCTTCGTGGGGTACTGGCGGCGCGGGCTGAGCGAGGAACAACTGCGCGCACAGGAGTGACGGCGGTCACGAAGAGGGCGGCATTGCCGTGATCGAATTTAGGTTAGGCTAACCTAAGTCGAGCCGATGTCGCCCTCTTCTGCCCCGCCTCTCCTGCCCCGCACGGACTGTCCCCACCGGGAGGACCCCCACATGCGCTCGCACCTGCTCAATGACCTCACCGCGGAGCACTACCGCCGCTCCGTGACCGAAGGAGTAGAGCGGGTGGCCGCCAAACTCGCCGCCACCGACCGTCCGTTCACCGGCGTCGCTGTCGACGCCCTCGCTCCCAAGATCGAGCGGATCGACCTGGACCGCCCGCTCCACGACACCTCCGCGGTCCTCGACGAGCTGGAGGAGCTCTACCTCCGGGACGCGATCTACTTCCACCACCCCCGCTACCTCGCCCACCTCAACTGCCCGGTCGTCATCCCGGCCGTGCTCGGCGAGGCCGTCCTGTCCGCCGTGAACTCCTCCCTCGACACCTGGGACCAGTCGGCCGGCGGCACCTTGATCGAACGCAGGCTCATCGACTGGACCGCCGAGCGCATCGGCCTCGGGCCCGCCGCCGACGGCGTGTTCACCTCCGGCGGCACCCAGTCCAACCTCCAGGCGCTGCTGCTGGCCCGCGAGGAGGCGGCCGAGCCCGGGCCGGAAGGCGCGGCCTCCCTCGCCGAACTGCGCATCCTCGCCTCCGAGGTCAGCCACTTCAGTGTGAAGAAGTCGGCGAAACTGCTCGGCCTCGGCCCCGAGTCCGTGGTCTCCATCCCCGTCGGCTCCGACAAGCGCATGCAGACCGTCCCCCTCGCCCACGAACTGGAGCGCTGCGCTCGGGACGGACTGACCCCGATGGCCGTCGTCGCCACCGCGGGCACCACCGACTTCGGCTCCATCGACCCGCTGCAGGAGATCGCCGAGCTGTGCGCGCAGTTCGGCGTGTGGATGCACGTGGACGCCGCCTACGGCTGCGGACTGCTCGCCTCGCTCCAGAACCGGGACCGCCTGGCCGGCATCGAGCGGGCCGACTCGGTCACCGTCGACTACCACAAGTCCTCCTTCCAACCGGTGAGTTCGTCCGCCGTACTGGTCCGGGATGCCACCACCCTGCGCCACGCGACCTATCACGCCGAGTACCTCAACCCACGCCGCATGGTCCAGGATCGCATTCCCAACCAGGTCGACAAGTCCCTCCAGACCACCCGCCGCTTCGACGCCCTCAAGCTGTGGCTGACCCTGCGCACCATGGGCGCCGACGGGATCGGGCAGCTCTTCGACGAGGTCTGCGAGCTGGCGCAGGAGGGCTGGAGCCTGCTGGCCGCCGACCCCCGGTTCGACGTGGTGGTGCGTCCGGAGCTGTCCACCCTCGTCTTCCGCTACATCCCGGCGGCCGTCACCGACCCGGCCGTGATCGACCACGTCAACCTGTACGCCCGCAAAGCGCTGTTCGCCTCCGGCGACGCCGTGGTGGCGGGCACCAAGGTCGCGGGCCGCCACTACCTGAAGTTCACCCTGCTCAACCCCGAGACGACGGCGGACGACATCGCCGCCGTGCTCGATCTGATCGTCGGCCACGCCGAGCAGCACCTGGGAGAGTCCCTTGACCGCGCTTCCTGAAGCCACCGCCAAGACATACGACTTCGTGGGGATCGGGCTCGGCCCCTTCAACCTCGGCCTCGCCTGCCTCACCGAGCCGATCGCCGCGCTCGACGGCGTCTTCCTCGAGTCCAAGCCGAACTTCGAGTGGCACGCGGGGATGTTCCTGGAGGGGGCCCACCTCCAGACCCCGTTCATGTCCGACCTGGTCACCCTGGCCGACCCCACCTCCCCGTACTCCTTCCTCAACTACCTGAAGGAGCAGGGCAGGCTGTACTCGTTCTACATCCGCGAGAACTTCTACCCGCTGCGCGTCGAGTACGACGACTACTGCCGCTGGGCCGCCTCGAAGCTGCGCAGCATCCGCTTCGGCACGACGGTCACCGAGGTCACGTACGAGGACGAGGTGTATGTCGTCCGGACGCGGACCGGGGACACCTACCGCGCCCGGCATCTGGTCCTCGGCACGGGGACCCCACCGCACATCCCCGAGGCCTGCCGCGGCCTCGAAGGCGAAGTCGTCCACAACTCGCGCTATCTGGACCACCGGCACCAGCTCCAGGCCATGGATTCGATCACCCTGGTCGGCAGCGGCCAGTCCGCCGCGGAGATCTACTACGACCTGCTCGGCGAGATCGACGTCCACGGCTACCGGCTGAACTGGGTCACCCGCTCCCCGCGCTTCTTCCCGCTGGAGTACACCAAACTCACGCTGGAGATGACCTCTCCCGAGTACGTCGACTACTTCCACGCGCTGCCCGAGCGGACCCGCTACCGCCTCACCGAGCAGCAGAAGGGCCTGTTCAAGGGCATCGACGGCGACCTGATCAACGAGATCTTCGACCTGCTGTACCAGAAGAGCCTCGACGGCCCGGTCCCCACCCGCCTGCTCACCAACTCGGCGCTCACCAGCGCCCGCCACGAGGACGGCAGCTACACCCTCGGCTTCCGCCAGGAGGAGCAGGGCAAGGACTTCGAGCTGCGCTCCCAGGGCCTGATCCTCGCCACCGGCTACAAGTACGTCGAGCCGGAGTTCCTGAAGCCCGTCCGCGACCGCCTGCGCCACGACGAGCACGGCAACTTCGACGTGGCCCGCAACTACTCCATCGACCTCTCGGGCAGCGGCGTCTTCCTGCAGAACGCCGGCGTTCACACGCACAGCGTCACCAGCCCCGACCTGGGCATGGGCCCCTACCGGAACGCGTACATCATCCGGGAACTGCTCGGCACCGAGTACTACCCGGTCGAGAAGACCATCGCCTTCCAGGAGTTCGCAGTATGAGCACGACCGCCCTCGGCACCCTCGCCTTCCGCCCCTTCGCCCCCCTCGAGGACGCCGTGCTCCTGCACGGCTGGGTGACGCACCCCAAGGCGGCCTTCTGGATGATGCAGGACGCCCGGCTGGAGGACGTCGAACGCGCCTACATGGAGATCGCGGCCGACGAGCACCACCACGCCCTCCTCGGACTGCACGACGGCGAGCCCGCCTTCCTGATGGAGAAGTACGACCCGGCCCACCGCGAGTTGGTCGGGCTGTACGAGCCGGAGCCCGGCGACGTCGGCATGCACTTCCTGGTCGCGCCGACCGACGCACCCGTGCACGGCTTCACCCGGGCCGTCATCACCGCCGTGATGCGCCACCTGTTCGACGACCCGGCGACCGAACGCGTCGTCGTCGAACCCGACGTCCGCAACACCGCGGTGCACGCGCTGAACGCCGCCGTCGGGTTCGTGCCGGCGCACGAGATCCGGAAGCCGGAGAAGACTGCGCTGCTCAGCTTCTGCACCCGTGAGCAGTTCGAGCGGGCGGTGACGGCATGACCCTCGCCGACGCCGTCTCGCACCTGTCCCCCGAGCACTGGGAGAAGGCCAACCGCCTTCTCCTGCGCAAGGCGCTCGCCGAGTTCGCGCACGAACGGCTGATCACCCCCGAACCGGAGGACGACGGCCACTACGCCGTCCGCAGCGACGACGGACTCACTCGCTACCGGTTCACGGCCACCGTCCGCGCCCTCGACCACTGGCAGGTCGACCCGGACTCGATCACCCGCCACCGGGAGGGCGGCGAACTCCCGCTCGAGGCTCTTGACTTCTTCATCGAGCTGCAGCGGTCCCTCGGGCTGAGCGCCGAGGTGCTCCCGGTGTACCTGGAGGAGATCTCCTCCACCCTCTCGAGCACCTGCTACAAGCTCGGCAAGCCGCAGATCACCGCCGCCGAGCTGGCTCGCAGCGGGTTCCAGGGCATCGAGACCGGGATGACCGAGGGGCACCCCTGCTTCGTCGCCAACAACGGGCGGCTCGGCTTCGGCATCCACGAGTACCTGTCGTACGCGCCCGAGACCGCGAGCCCGGTCCGGCTGGTGTGGCTGGCCGCGCACCGCTCACGGGCCGCGTTCACGGCGGGGACCGGGATCGCGTACGAGTCCTTCCTGCGGGACGAGTTGGGTGAGGCGACGGTCGAGCGCTTCCACCGGCGGCTCACGGACCAGGGCCTGGACCCGGCCGACTACCTCCTCATACCCGTCCACCCCTGGCAGTGGTGGAACAAGCTCACCGTCACCTTCGCCGCCGAGGTCGCCCGGCGGCACCTCGTCTGCCTCGGCGAGGGCGACGACGAGTACCTGGCCCAGCAGTCCATACGGACCTTCTTCAACAGGAGCAGTCCCGAGAAGCACTATGTGAAGACAGCCCTGTCCGTCCTCAACATGGGCTTCATGCGCGGGCTGTCGGCCGCCTACATGGAGGCCACCCCGGCGATCAACGACTGGCTGGCCCGGCTCATCGAGAGCGACCCGGTCCTCAAGTCGACCGGCCTCACGATCATCCGCGAGCGCGCGGCCGTCGGCTACCGCCACCTCGAGTACGAGGCCGCCACCGACCGCTACTCCCCGTACCGCAAGATGCTCGCCGCCCTGTGGCGGGAGAGCCCGGTGGCCTCGCTCCAGGAGGGCGAGACCCTGGCGACCATGGCGTCCCTCGCCCATGTCGACCACGAGGGCGCGTCCTTCGCCGGAGCGCTGATCGAGCGGTCCGGGCTGGTGCCCGCGGAGTGGCTGCGCCGCTATCTGCGCGCCTACCTCACCCCGCTGCTGCACAGCTTCTACGCCTACGACCTGGCCTTCATGCCACACGGCGAGAACGTGATCCTGGTCCTGAAGGACGGTGTCGTGCAGCGGGCGGTCTTCAAGGACATCGCCGAGGAGATCGTGGTGATGGACCCGGACGCGGCGCTGCCGCCGGAGGTGGCGCGGGTACGCGCCGAGGTCCCGGAGGAGATGAAGCTCCTGTCGATCTTCACGGACGTCTTCGACTGCTTCTTCCGCTTCGTCGCGGCGAACCTCGCCGCCGAAGGGGTCCTTGAGGAGGAGGACTTCTGGCGGACGGTCGCCGAGGTGGTCCGCGCGTACCAGGATGCGGCTCCGCACCTCGCCGAAAGGTTCCGGCAGTACGACATGTTCGCCCCCCGGTTCGCCCTGTCCTGCCTCAACCGGCTTCAGCTGCGGAACAACAGGCAGATGGTCGACCTGGCGGATCCGTCAGGAGCGCTTCAACTGGTGGGGGATCTGAGGAACCCCGTCGCGGGGCTGTAGCGCCGCGCACAGACGGGCGGGCACCCCGGTGTACGGTCCACCGGGGTGCCCGTCGTGATGCTCGGCCTACCGCGTCGGCCAGGGCACCTGCGGCGACCGGTAGTACCCGATCCCCATCGCCTCCCAGCGGGGTCCCTGTGCGGCGAGCCGCAGCCGGTAGGCGTTCCAGTCGTGCGTGGAGGCGGGCGACCAGCCCAGTTCGGCCACTCCGGGCAGCCGCGGGAAGGCCATGTAGTCGATGTCGACGTTCCGGACGATCGTCTCGGTCCACAGCGGCGCCTCGACGCCGGCGATCGCCGAGGCCGGCACGCCCGGAAGGTAGGCGCCCGGGTCCCAGTCGTAGGACCGCTGGACCTCGACCAGTCCCGCCCAGTCCTGACCGAGCGGCGTGTCCTCGGTGTACTTCATGTCGAGGTAGAACCGGTCGGCCGGGGACAGGATCAGCCCGGTGCCGTTCTGCGCGGCCTTCGCGACCTGGGCCGTCTCGGCGGCGCTGGTGTCGTCGAGTCCCCAGTACTGCGCGAGCGCGCCCTTGACCGGGTGCGCACCGGTGATCTGGTGCCACGCGATCACGGTCTTGCCGTACTTCGCGACGGTCGGCTGCACCCGGTCCATGAACTTCACATAGTCGTCGTGGCTGGTGGAGTGCGCCTCGTCGCCACCGATGTGGATGTAGCGGCCCGGTGTGATCGCGGCCAGCTCGCGGATGACGTCGTCGAGGAAGTCGTACGTCACCTGCTTGGGCACGCACAGCGAACTGAAGCCGACGTCGGTGCCGGTGTAGAGCGGAGGCGCGACGCCGTCACAGTTGAGTTCGGGGTACGAGGCGAGGGCGGCGTTGGTGTGGCCCGGCATGTCGATCTCGGGGACGACCTCCAGGTAGCGGGAGGCTGCGTAGCGCACGATCTCCTGGTACTGCGCCTTGGTGTAGTGGCCGCCCTCGCCGCCGCCCACCTCGGTCGAACCGCCGTAGGTCGCGAGGCGCGGCCAGGAGTCGACGGCGATGCGCCAGCCCTGGTCGTCACTCAGATGCAGATGCAGGGTGTTGATCTTGTAGAGGGCCAGCTCGTCGATGTAGCGCTTGACCTGGGCGACGGTGAAGAAGTGGCGGGAGACGTCCAGCATGGCACCGCGGTAGGCGTAGCGCGGGGAGTCCTTGATGGTCCCGCCCGCGACCGTCCAGGGCCCGGGCTGCGCGGTCCTCTTCTCGACGGACGCCGGCAGGAGCTGGCGCAGGGTCTGCACTCCGTGGAAAAGCCCGGCGGGCTTTCGAGCGGTGATCGTGACCCCGCTGGGACCGCTGTCGAGGCGGTAGCCCTCGTCGCCGAAGCGGCCGCCGTCCAGGCGGAGCCGGATGCCGCCGCTGCCGTGCGTGGTGACCGGCAGGGGATAGCCGGTCGAGGGCCGCAGGACGCCGGCGAGGTACTCGCCGACCTGACGGACCGCGGGAGAGTCGTCGACGCGGATGTGCGTGCCGCGGGTGATCCGGTACGGGGATCCCGCGGGCTCCACCGAAGCGGGCGCCGGTATCACCCGGCCGAGAGGCTCGGCGACCGGGCCGGTGGCGGCGGGTGCCGATCCGACAGCGAGGGAGAGTCCGGCAGCCGCCATGAGCAGCAGCGTACCGAGGAGGCGGGGCGTTCTGTGGTGCGGTCTCACATGCGCTCCCTTCCACGAGCGTTCACGGGCTCGTCCGGCCCGGGACCCGATGGGTATAGACCACTCTCTCGCACAGCGGGCCGAAGCATCCCCCTCATGGCGGAAATCACCAGGAGGGAGGCAGGCGGACCGCGGCGCCGAGGGGGTGCGCCTCGGGGTGGAAGAGGAGTTCACAACGGCGAACAGGCGGCCCTCGCCCCGAAGGGAGGACCGCCTGCCGTCCGTGCGCCCTGCCGTGCGGGCGCGCGAGTGGCCTTACTTGGCCCGGCGCGCCACCGTGAAGTGGTCGACCTGCTCACCGGTCTCGGCGATGCCGCGCACCGTCAGCGTGGCGTAGCGGCCCTTGGACGCCGGGGTGACGTCGACGCGCAGGAACGAGTAGTCGAGGTAGCGCACGCGCGACCAGGCGACGGTCTCGTTCTGCTTGCCGTCCTTGACGTTGATGAAGGAGGCCACGGAGTCGACCTCGTTCTCGTGGCCCTCGTAGGACAGCGGGGCGCTGAACGCGTACAGGCTGCGGCCGGCCGCGCCCGCCGTCACGTAGACCACGCCCTCGGTGTCGGAGTACGCGGTGCCACCGATCGGGAGCTTCTTGACGACCGAGTTGCCCTTGAGGACGTCGGTGCGCTCGTACTGGTGGTTGTGGCCGTTGATGACCAGGTCCACCGTGTACTTGTCGAACAGCGGCACCCACTCCTGTCGCACGCCCCCTTCCGAGGCGTGCGCCGTGGAGGTGCAGTACGCGCAGTGGTGGAAGAAGACGACGATGAAGTCGATGTCGTCGCAGGCCCGGTACTTCTTGAGCTGGGCCTCCAGCCACTTGGTCTGGGTGCCGCCCGAGATGCCGAGGTTGGCCGGGATCTCGAAGGAGATGTCGTTGGCGTCCAGCGAGATGACCGCCGTGTTGCCGTAGACGAAGGAGTAGACGCCGGGCAGGTTCTTCTTGTCCGGCCCGTTGTCCGGCAGGGTCCAGCGGGCTTCCTCGCCGCCGTAGCCGTTGGGCGAGTACCAGGCCTCCATGTCGTGGTTGCCGTAGGCCGGCATCCACGGAACCTGCTTGGCGACGGACTCCGTCTGGTACAGGAACTGGTCCCACACACGGGAGTCGAAGCCGGTGTCGTCCTTCCGTCCCTGGCCCGCCGGGTCGCCGTAGGCGATGTCGCCGGCGTGCAGGTGGAAGGCCGGGTTCTGGCCGAGCAGCAGGCTGTTGTTGGCCAGGGCGTGGTAGCTGACGCCCTCGTCGCCGAAGGCCGTGAAGGTGAACGGCTCGGAGTGCGTGGGGGCGGTGGTGAAGGTGCCGAGGGTGCCCAGCAGGTGACGCTCGGCCGGGTCGAAGCCCGCGTGGCCGACGCCGTAGTAGTAGGTCTTGCCGGGGCGCAGGTTGGTGAGCTTGGCGTGCAGGTAGTACTGCGTGTGGTCGCCGCTGGCGCCGACGCCCGCCGGGGTGTAGAGGGTGCGGACCTCAGCGGGGATCTTGCGGGAGAGGTCCGTGGGGTGGGCGCCGATCCGGATGAACGGGTTCTTCACGGCGACCGGGACCTGCCAGGAGACAGTGATCTCGGTGCGCGGGTCGTTGCCGAACGCCAGGTGACGGCCGAAGGGGGCGACGAGCGCGCCGTCCACGGACTCGACCGCGGGGGCCGTGCTCTGGGTCGGGACGGCGGCCTGGGCCGTGGCGCCCGACACGAACGCGCCACCGGTGACGGCACCGAGGGTGACGGCGCCGCCTCTCATCATCGTGCGCCGGGAGAATCTCGCGCGCAGGTACTCGTGCTGCTCCGCGATGCTCATATCGGCCGCGAGCTTCTCAGGTACTCCCATACGAGGTATGTCCATGTGGCCAGAAGTTCCTCCACATAAGGAACGTGGCACAGGACACAGGTCAAACAGATCTCAAACAGGACCCCATAAGAGCTTCAACCGCGCCTCTGCCCGAAATCGGGCACGATTCTTGCGATTCCGACGCTCATACTCCAGGATCTACCGGGTGCACGACGAACTCGTTGATCATCTGGCGCGGTCCACGACCCTCAGCAGGGGCGAGGCGCTGCGCGTGGTCCAGGACGTGCTCGCCTACTTCGACGAGACGACCGAGGATTTCGTCCGCCGCCGCCACCGTGAACTGCAGGCCCAGGGCCTGGTGAACGCGACGATCTTCGAGCGGATCGAGGCGGATCTGAAGTACCGCGCGGTCGCACCGCCCGAGCTCACGCTCCGGCAACTGCGCCGCATCGTCTACGGCTGAGGCGCCGGGGCTACTTCATCGCAACGGGCAGAAAAGGGACTTAAGGAATCATATGTGCGGAATCGTCGGATACATCGGCAAGCGTGATGTGGCCCCGCTGCTGCTGGAGGGCCTGCAGCGGCTGGAGTACCGCGGCTACGACTCGGCCGGCATCGTCGTCACCTCGCCGAAGACCGCGGGCCTGAAGATGGTCAAGGCCAAGGGCCGGGTCCGCGACCTGGAGGCCAAGGTCCCCGCGCGCTTCAAGGGCACGACCGGTATCGCCCACACCCGCTGGGCCACCCACGGCGCCCCCTCCGACGTGAACGCCCATCCGCACCTCTCGGCCGACCACAAGGTCGCCGTCGTCCACAACGGCATCATCGACAACGCTTCCGAGCTGAGGCGGAAGCTCGAGGCGGACGGCGTCGAGTTCCTCTCCGAGACCGACACCGAGGTCCTCACCCACCTGATCGCGCGCTCCCAGGCCGACACCCTGGAGGAGAAGGTCCGCCAGGCGCTACGGGTCGTCGAGGGCACCTACGGCATCGCCGTCATGCACGCCGACTTCCCGGACCGCATCGTGGTGGCCCGCAACGGCTCCCCGGTCGTCCTCGGCATCGGCGAGAAGGAGATGTTCGTCGCCTCCGACGTCGCCGCGCTGGTCGCCCACACCCGCCAGATAGTCACCCTGGACGACGGCGAGATGGCCACCCTCAAGGCCGACGACTTCCGCACGTACACCACCGAGGGCACCCGCACGACCGCCGAGCCGACCACCGTGGAGTGGGAGGCCGAGTCGTACGACATGGGCGGCCACGACACGTACATGCACAAGGAGATCCACGAGCAGGCCGAGGCCGTGGACCGGGTGCTGCGCGGCCGTATCGACGACCGGTTCTCCACCGTGCACCTGGGCGGCCTGAACCTGGACGCCCGCGAGGCCCGGCAGATCCGCCGTGTGAAGATCCTCGGCTGCGGCACCTCGTACCACGCGGGCATGATCGGCGCCCAGATGATCGAGGAGCTGGCCCGCATCCCGGCGGACGCCGAGCCGGCCTCGGAGTTCCGGTACCGCAACGCGGTCGTCGACCCCGACACGCTGTACGTGGCGGTCTCGCAGTCCGGCGAGACCTACGACGTGCTGGCCGCCGTCCAGGAACTCAAGCGCAAGGGCGCGCGGGTGCTGGGCATCGTCAACGTGGTCGGCTCCGCGATCGCGCGTGAGGCGGACGGCGGTATGTACGTCCACGCGGGACCCGAGGTGTGCGTGGTCTCCACCAAGTGCTTCACCAACACCACGGTCGCCTTCGCGCTGCTCGCGCTGCGCCTCGGCCGCACGCGCGACCTCTCGGTGCGCGACGGCAAGCGGATCATCGAGGGCCTGCGCAGGCTGCCCGAGCAGATCACCGAGATCCTGAAGCAGGAGGAGGAGATCAAGGCGCTGGCCGAGCAGTTCACCAATGCCCGCTCGATGCTCTTCATCGGACGTGTGCGCGGCTACCCGGTGGCCCGCGAGGCCTCGCTGAAGCTGAAGGAGGTCTCGTACATCCACGCCGAGGCCTACCCCGCCTCCGAGCTGAAGCACGGCCCGCTGGCACTGATCGAGCCGGCCCTCCCCACGGTCGCGATCGTGCCGGACGACGACCTGCTGGAGAAGAACCGCGCGGCCATGGAGGAGATCAAGGCCCGCAGCGGCCCGATCCTCGCGGTCGCCCACCAGGAGCAGGAGAAGGCGGACCACACCATCGTGGTCCCGAAGAACGAGGACGAGCTGGACCCGATCCTGCTGGGTATTCCGCTGCAACTCCTCGCCTACCACACGGCGCTGGCGCTGGGCCGGGACATCGACAAGCCGCGCAACCTGGCCAAGTCGGTGACGGTGGAGTAGCAACCCGCCCGCGCGGGCCCGGACATGAACGACCCCCTGTGTGCCACCAGCACAGGGGGTCGCTCTTTTCAGGGGCCGGGGCCGCCCTTCCCCGAGTTCACGGCTCCGTTCGAACTGGGGGACCCTCACCCCCGGCCGGGCGCTGCGTCAGCCGGCGGCCGTCACCCCCCGGCCCGCAGCACGTCGCGGAAGGGCCGTCGGCCACTTGGCCAGTACGGCCGTCGCCGCATACCAGGCGACCAGGCCCGCGGCGACCGCGAACCAGCCGGCGACCTTGCCCAGTGAGTCGTTGCCCGCGAAGCGCGCGATGGCGAGCAGCAGCATGGAGACGAAGAGCAGCCCGTAGGTCCCCTGGTCGAGGACTCCGCCGGTGGCTCCGAGCGCGAGGCTGAGCGCGACGAGGGCGAACAGCAGGAGGAAGAGTCCTGCCGCGTTGTCCGACATTTGGTTGCCGGCCGTGACGGCCCAGGTGAACCACAGGGCGCCGAGCGCCGAGAAGGCCGTACCCGTGGCGGTGTCGCGGTCGCGGAAAGCGAGGAGGCCGACGAGGAACAGGGCCACGCCGCCGACATAGTGGGCAAGTGACACGGCGTCGGCCGTCGTCACGCCGTCGATCACCTTGGTGGATCCGAGACCGAACGCCAGCAGCGTGATGCCCAGCGCAAGCCGGCCGACGGTTGAGGTGGTGCTTCCCGCAGAGACGTCATTGTCCACGGCGGGCTCCCTTCTGTCCTGCATGTAGGGCTGTGCGGTGACCGATATATGCCCTTCACAAGGGCACAAACACCTCTACGCGCGAGTAGCTTTGTCCGGTCACGCAAGGGAGTTGGCGGTACCCACGGGGCATCTCACCTGGGCCAACGTCGAGTTGCGGAATGACAACAGCCCGGTTGCGATACCACGCCCGGCAGCAGGCGCCCGGCAGTCGCACAGCGCGGTGCACCGGCGGCGGACATGGGCCCGCACCGGCGCCGAAGGCTCAGGGGATGACGATCACGGGCCGCTGGGCACGCTTGGCCAGACGCCCGGCCACCGAGCCGAAGATGCGGCCGACGATGCCGTGGGTGGAGCCGACGACGATCGCGTCCGCCTCGTACTCCCGCCCCACCTCTTCGAGTTCATGGCAGATGTCGCCGCCGCGCTCGACCAGGATCCAGGGGACCTCGGCCAAGTGCTCCGCACAGGCGAGCTCGAGCCCGAGAACCTCCGTGCGGTGGTCCGGCACGTCGACGAAGACCGGTGGCTCACAGCCGGCCCACACCGTGGTGGGCAGCCGGTTGGCGACATGAACGATGATCAGGCCCGAGCCGGAGCGATGGGCCATACCGATCGCGTACGCCAGCGCACGCTCGCTCGAGGTCGAGCCGTCGAAGCCGACCACCACGCCGTGCTTGAAAGCGGGGTCGCAGGATGGGCGTGTCTCTTCCGCCGCCAAGGGCTCGGCCGCCGTGGGATCGGCGACGGGGCGCTTGCGGTCCGCGGGATCCAAGAATTCGTGACCGGCCATGAGTGTCTCGGCGTTGTGATCCTCGTGGGTGGGACGACAGTATGCGGCGGAGCTGTGTCCGGGAAACATCTTCCCAACCCCATACCCCCAAGGGTACGGCGGCACGCCTCCTTAGCCCAGATCCCGCGCAACCGCACGGGTTCCAGGGAGCATGCACGAGGGGGCACCTGTAACGCAATGGTTGCTGCCCCGTACAGGCGGTTTGCACGGGGTTCACCCAGGAATCAGGAAGGACCACGCGCCGACGGCTCCCCGGGGCCGTGCGCCGCTCCACCCGCCAGTGACCCACCGCTCGAACGGCCGTTGAATCCGGTGACCCACCGCCTTAGGGAGCACGCCGTGTCCCAAACCCGCACCGCCCCCCAGAAGCACCCCGAGCCGGACACTACGGGCGACGTGGTCCGCTGGGCGGCCTTCTGCTGTGTCCTGGTACCCGTGGTCCTGGTCTGGTACGGCATCTCACCGGCCGCCGCGATCAGCGCCGCACTCGGTCTGGTGACCGTCACCGCCGCGTGCCGCGCGCTGCTGCGGCAGTCCGAACGGGGCGCGGCGCAACTGCGGGCCGAGGAGAGCACCCCGCACCGGGTATGCCACGGGAGGACCGGAACGGGGGCGCACAGGGGCGGACGGCACACTGGGGGAAACACTCCGGTCGACTGACCGGTTTCCGCGCACGCGCCCGCTTCTTTTCAGCCAACTTCTCGGCCCGCCGCATACCTGGGCCCCAGGACCCCCCACCCCCCGTTCGACCTGCGCCGAAAGGGTCCCGGAGGGCGCGCGCACCCTATGGGGATTGGCCACTGGGACGAGGCGCACTTCCCTGCACGGCTCGCGAGTGCAACGCTTCGTGATCGAATGCTTCACGCCAAGTTGCCATGTCGACAATGTGCCGGATGGTGAACTGGTTCACGTCGGCACCGGGGGACCCAGTAGATTCGATCATGACTGTCTGACGGCGGGGGACTCGTGCAGGACCAAGGGGAAACGTGCAGGAGCGACACAACCGAGGAGCCGCGACCACTGAGGGGGGCTTAGCAGGATGAGCCACGACTCCACTGCCGCGCAGGACGCCGCGGCCCGGAAGCTGTCCGGGCGACGGCGCAAGGAGATCGTTGCGGTGCTGCTGTTCAGCGGCGGCCCCATCTTCGAGAGCTCCATACCGCTTTCGGTGTTCGGGATTGACCGCCAGGACGCCGGAGTGCCGCGCTACCGATTGCTGGTGGCTGCCGGCGAAGAAGGCCCGCTGCGGACCACAGGGGGCCTGGAACTGACCGCGCCGTACGGCCTCGAGGCGATCTCGCGGGCGGGCACCGTCGTTGTGCCGGCCTGGCGGTCCATCACCTCGCCGCCGCCGGAGGAGGCGCTCGACGCACTGCGCCGGGCGCACGAAGAAGGTGCCCGCATCGTCGGGCTGTGCACCGGGGCCTTCGTACTGGCCGCCGCCGGACTGCTGGACGGCCGGCCGGCCACCACGCACTGGATGTACGCGCCGACACTGGCCAAACGCTATCCATCGGTGCACGTCGATCCACGCGAGTTGTTCGTGGACGACGGGGACGTGCTGACGTCGGCGGGTACGGCGGCCGGTATCGACCTCTGCCTCCATATCGTGCGCACGGACCACGGCAACGAGGCCGCCGGCGCGCTCGCCCGGCGTCTGGTGGTCCCACCGCGCCGCAGCGGCGGTCAGGAGCGCTACCTCGACAGGTCTTTACCGGAGGAGATCGGCGCCGACCCGCTCGCGGAGGTCGTCGCCTGGGCGCTGGAACACCTCCACGAGCAGTTCGACGTGGAGACACTCGCCGCGCGCGCGTACATGAGCCGGCGGACCTTCGACCGGCGCTTCCGCTCGCTCACCGGGAGTGCGCCGCTGCAGTGGCTGATCACCCAGCGGGTGCTCCAGGCGCAGCGGCTGCTGGAGACCTCCGACTATTCGGTCGACGAGGTCGCCGGGCGCTGCGGCTTCCGCTCCCCGGTGGCGCTGCGCGGGCACTTCCGGCGGCAGCTCGGCTCGTCGCCGGCCGCGTACCGGGCCGCGTACCGGGCGCGCCGTCCGCAGGGTGGGCGCCCCGGGGACACCGACGGTCCCGTGGGTCCGCCGGTGCCGCAGGTTCCGCAGGAGGCGGCGCCGTTGCCGATGCAGACCCGCCGCACGGCCGCCGCCGGCTCCCTGGGCCCCGCGGCGTCCCTGTCCACGGACCACGGCAGGCACGTCCCCGAGCTGTACGCGGCGAGGGGCCCGAGTCTGCCCGGACAGCGCAGCGCGCACTAGCACCGCGGTACCGCAGTGGGCGCGACCCGTGGTGCGTACGAGGTCGTACGCACCACGGGTCCCGCCTGTCCGCAGTCCTGGGGCGGGCCGGCCCGCGCATGCCCGTGACGCGTCCGCGTGAGCCCGTCCCGCGCACGCCTCCTGCCCCGGGGGGCTTCCGGAGGTCTTCTCGTCCCCCGGGCTGTCCCTCCGTGCACGCACGGGCAGATCCGTCCGGCCCGGCCGGGCCATAAGGTGGGACACATGAACGATCGCATGGTGTGGATCGACTGCGAGATGACCGGACTCTCGCTGTCCGACGACGCGCTCATCGAGGTGGCCGCGCTGGTCACCGACTCAGAGCTGAACGTACTCGGCGAGGGGGTGGACATCGTGATCCGGCCGCCGGACGCGGCGCTGGAGACGATGCCGGAGGTGGTGCGTCAGATGCACACCTCCTCGGGACTGCTCAACGAGCTGGCGGGGGGCACGACGCTCGCCGACGCCGAGGAGCAGGTCCTCGCGTACGTACGGGAGCACGTCAAAGAACCCGGCAAGGCCCCGCTGTGCGGCAACTCCGTCGGCACCGACCGCGGCTTCCTGTCCCGCGACATGCCGACGTTGGAGGACTACCTCCACTACCGGATCGTGGACGTCAGCTCGATCAAGGAGCTCGCCCGGCGCTGGTATCCGCGGGCGTACTTCAACAGCCCCGAGAAGAACGGCAACCACCGGGCGCTGGCCGACATCCGGGAATCCATCGCGGAGTTGCGCTACTACCGAGAGGCGATCTTCGTGCCGCAGCCGGGCCCCGACTCGGACACGGCACGCACGATCGCGGCCCGGCACGTGGTGCCCGCGAAGTAGCCGCTCGCCGAGGCCCTGACGAGACCCTGACGGACCTCGGAGAAACGCTGGCGCGAGCACCCCTTCGGACCCTGTACACTTTTTCTCGGCCGATGCGGAAAGCCACTTGGACAACCGCCGGTCATGGTGGGTGTAGCTCAGCTGGTAGAGCACCTGGTTGTGGTCCAGGATGTCGCGGGTTCGAGTCCCGTCACTCACCCTGTGAAGTCAGCCGGTGACCCGGAGAACGGGTCACCGGCTGATCTTGTTTCAGGACTCGCACCCTGCGGGCCGCCCACGGCCCGACACTCGGCTACGAGGCCAACGCGCACTCAGCCCCAGGGACAGCCGGGCGGCCGCCCCCGGCGGCATGCGGACAACCGGCTCCCCTCGACCCCCTCCCCGGCACACGGCCCAGCGCTCCGCGCCGGAACACTGTGGCGCGGAGCACATCGGAGACATCCGTCACCGTCGACCCGAACCCGGCACGCCGGGTCCGTCCACCGCCTCAGGAGGAGTCCCGCTCCACCAGTTCCGCCGGCAGGACCACCTGGCGGCGGTCCAGGGTCCGGGAGCCCGCCGGGCGTTGGTCCGCGATCTCGTCGAGCAGCAGGTCGATCATCGCGCGGCCCATCTCCTCGATCGGCTGGCGCACGCTGGTCAGGGGCGGGTCCATATGGCGGGCGATCGCCGAGTCGTCGTAGCCGACCAGCGCCACGTCACCGGGTATGCGGCGGCCCGCCTCACGCAGCACCTGTCGCGCGCCCGCGGCCATCACGTCCGACCCCGCGAACACCGCGTCCAGACCCGGGCGGCGGGCCAGCAGCTCCGCCATGGCCCGGCGGCCGCCCTCCTCCGTGAAGTCACCGGGGACGATCAGCTTCTCGTCCACCTCGCGGCCGGCGTCCCGCAGCGCGTCCCGGTAGCCGTCGACACGCCGCTGGGCACCGTACACATCGAGCCGGCCCGTGATCGTCGCGATCTGCGCGCGGCCCCGGGCGATCAGGTGCTCGACCGCCGAGCGGCCGCCGCCGTAGTTGTCCGAGTCCACCGACGGCAGCGCCTCCCCCGCCGAACGGGGACCGCTGATCACCGCCGGGATCTCCAGCTGGGCCAGCAGATCGGGCAGGGGGTCGTCCGCGTGCACCGAGACCAGCAGCACACCGTCCACCCGGTGCGCCGCCAGGTACTGGGCCAGGCTTCGGCGCTCCCGGTCGTTGCCCGCGAAGATCAGCAGCAGCTGCATCTCCGTGTCCGACAGCTCGGCCCCCACACCCTTGAGCATGTCCGAGAAGTACGGTTCCGCGAAGAAGCGGGTCTCCGGTTCGGGGACGACGAGGGCGATGGCGTCCGTGCGGTTGGCGGCCAGTGCGCGGGCCGCGGTGTTCGGTACATAACCGAGCTCCGCGACCGCCGCCTCGACGGCCGCGCGCGTCGCATCGCTCACCCGGGGCGAGCCGTTGATCACCCGGGAGACCGTGCCACGGCCGACGCCGGCGCGTGCGGCCACCTCTTCGAGGGTGGGTCGACCGCCACTGCGGCCCCGCGCTCCGTGGCTTACCATTGGCCCCGCCTCCCGCCGTCGAACCCACGTTGGCCTGGAATCTAACAGTTGCCGCAGTCCAGGTGACCGTCACCGGGCGCCGACGTCATCGACCCCCGGATCCGACCCGGACCGTGCGGGCCCTGGCCCGTTCCCATCCACTCCCGCCCGGTCCAGTTAACAGCCCGATAACCGAACGCATCTGTGCGTGTCCGCTCCCTTGACACCCTCGCGGGAACCGACGACTCTTCAACTCATCACCCGTGGGAGCGCTCCCACGGTACCTGACACATACACATCCCGCACGTTCCCCGCCCGAGCCGCAGCGAGCACGAACGGGCCCAACCAATGCAGTTGGCCGGGGGGTCGGCACGTCAGGCAACAGGAGGACGCAATGCGCACGAGTACTCGCCGGTCCCACGGGCTGGTGGCCCTCGCGGCGGTCGCCGCGCTGACGACGGGGCTGCTGGCCGGCTGCGCCAAAGACTCGGACGACAACTCGTCGAACTCGAACGGCGGTGGCGGTGGCAAGGGCAAGACCACGCTGACCGTGGGCACCTTCGGCGTCTTCGGCTACAAGCAGGCCGGACTCTACGACGAGTACATGAAGCTCCACCCGGACATCACCATCAAGGAGAACGTCACCACCCGCACCGACGTGTACTGGCCCAAGGTGCTCACCCGTCTGCAGGCCGGCTCCGGCACGGACGACATCCAGGCCATCGAGGTCGGCAACATCACCGAGGCCGTGCAGACACAGGCCGCCAAGTTCGTCGACCTCGGCAAGGACGTCGACAAGTCCCAGTGGCTGGACTGGAAGGTGGCGCAGGCCACCACCAAGGACGGCAAGACGATCGGGCTCGGCACCGATATCGGCCCGATGGCCATCTGCTACCGCAAGGACCTCTTCCAGAAGGCCGGTCTCGAGACGGACCGCGCCAAGCTCGCCGAGTCCTGGAAGGGCGACTGGTCGAAGTACGTCGACGTCGGCAAGGAGTACATGAAGAAGGCGCCGAAGGGCACCAAGTTCGTGGACTCCGCGTCCTCCGTCTACAACGCGGCCCTCGGCGGCGCCGAGCAGCGGTACTACGACAAGGACGACAACGTCGTCTGGGACAAGTCCGACGGGGTGAAGAAGTCCTGGGACGTCGCCATGCAGGTGGCGACCAGCAACATGTCGGCGAAGCTGAAGCAGTTCGACCCGACCTGGGACCAGGGCTTCGCCAACGGCACCTTCGCGACGGTGGCCTGCCCGGCATGGATGCTCGGCTACATCGAGCAGAAGTCCGGTGACTCCGGCAAGGGCAAGTGGGACGTCGCGGCTGCCCCGACCGCGTCCAACTGGGGCGGCTCCTTCCTCGGCGTGCCGACGGCGAGCAAGCACCAGAAGGAGGCCATCGAGCTGGCGAAGTGGCTGACCGCGCCCGAGCAGCAGGCCAAGGTCTTCGCCAAGCAGGCCAGCTTCCCCTCGACCCCGTCCGCGTACGCGAGCCTGCAGCCGCAGGCCGACACGACGACGTACTTCTCCAACGCGCCGATCACCCAGATCTTCTCGGACTCGGCGAAGACCATCCCGACGCAGTACTTCGGCATCAAGGACCAGCCGATCAACTCCGCGCTCACCGACGTCGGCATCCTCCAGGTCGAGCAGAAGGGCAAGTCCCCCGCTCAGGGCTGGGACGCGGCCGGCAAGGAGATCAAGGACGTGCTCGGCCAGTGACCAGCTCCAAAGAGGCTCTCGCGCACCCCGCGTCGAGCGCCGAGACCGCGCCCGGCAAGCAGCCGGGCGCGGTCGGGGGCGCTCACGGTCGCGGCAGGCCGGCGACGGGCACAGACTCCTGGCGCAGCCGGCTGTACCGCTGGGACATGAAGGCGTCTCCGTATGTGTTCATCGCCCCCTTCTTCATCGTCTTCGGGGCCTTCTCGCTGGTCCCGCTGCTCTACACGGCCTGGTACTCGCTGCACAACGTGCAGCTCTCGGCCCTGGACCACCAGACCTGGACGGGTCTGGACAACTACAAGAACCTGTTCTCCTCCGAGTTCTTCTGGAACGCCCTGGGGAACACCTTCACCATCGGTGTGATCTCGACGGTGCCGCAGCTCCTCGCGGCGCTGTGGCTCGCGCATCTGCTCAACTACCGGCTGCGCGGCTCGACCGTCTGGCGGGTCGTGATGCTCACCCCGTACGCCACCTCGGTGGCGGCGGCGACGCTGGTCTTCACGCTGCTGTACTCCTGGGACGGCGGCATGATCAACTGGCTGCTCCACTTCGTCGGGGTCGACCCCGTCAACTGGCGGGAGTCCGACTGGGGTTCGCAGTTCGCCGTCTCCTCGATCGTGATCTGGCGGTGGACCGGCTACAACGCGCTGATCTACCTCGCGGCGATGCAGGCGATCCCCAGCGACCTGTACGAGTCGGCCGCCCTCGACGGTGCGAACCGCTGGAAGCAGTTCCGCCATGTGACGGTCCCGATGCTGCGGCCCACGATCCTGTTCACGGTGATCGTCTCGACGATCGGCGCGACGCAGCTCTTCGGTGAACCCCTGCTGTTCGGCGGGGTCAGCGGATCCAAGGGCGGCTCGGAGCACCAGTACCAGACGCTCGGCCTGTACATGTACGACCAGGGCTGGATCATCGGCAACCTCGGCAAGGCATCCGCGATCGCCTGGTCGATGTTCCTGATCCTGCTGGTGGTGGCCGTGATCAACATGCTGCTCACCCGACGGCTGAGGAAGTCCCAATGACCACTACCGACCTGACCCTGCCTCAGGCGGGGACGAAGGCCAAGGGCGAGCGGACCCCCCGGCGCCGCAGGGTGATGGGCGCGGGCAAGCAGCTGGACGCGGGGCCCGTCACCTATGTGGTGCTGACCGTCTTCGCACTGGTCTCGCTGGCTCCACTGGTGTGGACGGCGATCGCGGCCTCCCGCAACGACCGGCGGCTCGCCGAGACGCCGCCTCCGCTGTGGTTCGGCGGGAACCTGTTCAAGAACCTGCAGGCGGCCTGGGAACAGGCCGGGCTCGGCACGGCGATGTTCAACTCCACGCTGGTCGCGACCACCATCACGGTCAGCACGGTCCTGTTCTCCACGCTCGCCGGATTCGCCTTCGCCAAACTGCGGTTCCGGTTCTCCAGCGTGCTGCTGCTGCTGACCATCGGCACCATGATGATCCCGCCGCAGCTGGCCGTCGTACCGCTGTACCTGTGGATGTCGGACCTGGGCTGGTCCAACCAGCTGCAGACCGTCATCCTGCCGACGCTGGTCACCGCCTTCGGCACGTTCTTCATGCGGCAGTACCTGGTGCAGGCACTGCCCACCGAACTGATCGAGGCGGCGCGGGTGGACGGCGCGAGCAGTCTGCGCGTCGTGTGGCACGTGGTCTTCCCCGCGGCGCGGCCGGCGATGGCCGTGCTCGGACTGCTGACCTTCGTGTTCGCCTGGAACGACTTCCTGTGGCCGATCATCGCGCTGAACCAGCAGAACCCGACCGTGCAGGTGGCGCTCAACTCGCTCGGCACCGGATATGTCCCGGACCAGGCGGTGATCATGGCGGGTGCGCTGCTCGGCACACTGCCGCTGCTGATCGCCTTCCTGCTGTTCGGCAAGCAGATCGTCGGCGGGATCATGCAGGGCGCGATCAAGGGCTGACCCTCCGCCACGCTCGGCAGCCTCGCGCGGGAGGGGTCCCGCAACGGACCCCCGGCGCCGCCGCCCCTGCGTCTTCGGGGGCCGGGTCATCGCCGCCCCGGCCCCCTCGTCCCCTCTTTCCCCTACCTCCGTCGGTCTCGACGACCATCTATGGGAGCGCTTCCATGCCTGAATCCGCACAGCCGGTGACCCCGGTGACCTTTCCTCCCGCCTTCCTCTGGGGCGCCGCGACCTCCGCGTACCAGATCGAGGGAGCGGTGCGGGAGGACGGCCGCACCCCCTCGATCTGGGACACTTTCAGCCACACGCCGGGCAGGACGGCCGGCGGCGAGACCGGTGACATCGCTGTCGACCACTACCACCGCTACCGCGAGGACGTCGCGCTGATGGCCGAGCTGGGCCTGAGCGCGTACCGCTTCTCGATCTCGTGGTCGCGCGTGCAGCCGACGGGCCGGGGGCCCGCGGTCCAGCGCGGGCTGGACTTCTACCGCCGCCTGGTGGACGAACTGCTCGCCCACGGCATCAAGCCGGCGATCACCCTCTACCACTGGGATCTGCCTCAGGAGCTGGAGGACGCGGGCGGCTGGCCCGAGCGGGACACCGCGTACCGCTTCGCCGAGTACGCCGGCATCGTGGGCGAAGCCCTGGGCGACCGGGTGGAACAGTGGATCACCCTGAACGAGCCCTGGTGCAGCGCATTCCTGGGGTACGGCTCCGGCGTGCACGCCCCGGGCCGTACGGACGCGGCGGCGGCGCTGCGCGCGGCCCATCATCTGAACCTGGCCCACGGCCTCGGCACCTCCGCGCTCCGGTCGGTGATGCCGTCCCGCAACACGGTGGCGGTGAGTCTCAACTCGTGCCCGGTACGGCCGGTGTCGCAGGACCCGGCGGACCTGGCGGCGCGGCAGAAGATCGACGATCTGGCGAACGGCGTCTTCCACGGCCCGATGCTGCACGGGGCCTACCCGAAGACCCTGTTCACCGCGACGGCTGCCATCACGGACTGGTCGTACGTCCTCGACGGCGACCTCGCGACCATCGACCAGCCGCTGGACGCACTGGGTCTCAACTACTACACGCCGACGCTCGTGTCGGCCGCTTCGGAGACGGCCGGCAGCGGTCCGCGGTCGGACGGCCACGGCGCGAGCGCCTACTCGCCCTGGCCGGGCGGGGACGACGTGACCTTCCACCAGACTCCCGGCGAGCGCACCGAGATGGGCTGGTCGATCGACCCGACCGGCCTGCACGAGCTGATCATGCGGTACTCGCGGGAAGCGCCGGGGCTTCCGCTGTACGTGACGGAGAACGGCGCCGCGTACGACGACAAGCCCGACCCGGAGGGCCGCGTCCACGACCCCGAGCGGACCGCGTACCTGCACAGCCACCTGTCGGCGGTCCACCGGGCCATCGCGGACGGCGCGGACGTCCGCGGCTACTACCTCTGGTCCCTCATGGACAACTTCGAGTGGGCCTACGGCTACGAGAAGCGGTTCGGGGCGGTGTACGTGGACTACGCGACGCTGGCCCGCACGCCGAAGTCCAGCGCGCACTGGTACTCCCGGGCGGCCCGGACCGGGGCGCTGCCGCCGCTGGAGGACTGACCACCCGGGGGCGCGACACGAGAGGGAGGTGCCGCGCCCCGGGGGCTCGACCGCGCCGGGCAGAGCCCTACTTGAAGGCGCCGAACGCCTTCGAGAAGGCGAACCTGTCCTGGACGACCGAGCTGCAGGTCGCGTCCGCCGTGGGCTTGGCACCGCCGTCGCACTGCTTGTCGCGCGTGGCCGACCACATCGACAGCCACCCGAGACCCTTCGACTTGGCGAAGTCCACCAGCTGGGTGGCGTCGTCGACCTTGAAGATCTCGGACGACACGTCGTTGACGCCGATCATCGGGGTGACCGCGACCGTCTTCCAGGCCGCGCTGTCGGACAGACCCAGCACGCTCTTGATCTGGGCCTGGGTGGCGGTGGCGGCCTGCTCCGCGTAGGTGCCCATGTCACCGCTGTACGAGGCGCCGTAATCCATCGCCATGATGTTGACGGCGGACATCCGCACACCGTTGGCCTTGGCGTCGGCCAGGAGGTTCACACCGTCCTGGGTCAGGCCCTCCGGCATGACGGGGAGCGTGAACGACACGTCCAGGCCCGGGTGTTGCTGCTGGAGCTTGGCGATGGCCTGGGCGCGGCGGGTGTTCGCGGCCGTGTTCGGCAGCGCGCCGCCCTCCACGTCGAAGTCGACCTTGGTGAGCTTGTAGGCGTCCACGGCCTTCCCGTAGGCCGCGGCCAGTGCGTCCGCCGAGGAGCAGGCCGTGGCCAGTTCCGAACCGGAGGCGCCGCCGAAGGAGACGCGGACGTCGCCGCCCTTGGCCCGCAGGGCGCCGATCTGCGCGGCGACGGCGTCGCTGCCGATGGCGGTGACACCGCCCCACTTGGGCGTGCAGCCGCCGCCGTCGGTGACGAAGGCGAGGTTGTAGTCCTTGACCCCGGTCGCGTCCGCTGAGGCGATCAGGTCGAAGGCCGGGTAGAGGGACGTGTCGACGTACGGGGCGAAGCGCGCGCTCATGGCCGTACCGGAGCCGGAGGTCTGGGAGGCGGTCGGCGAGGGAGTGGGGGTCGCCGTGGCGGTCGGCTTCGTGGTCGTGCTCGGGGTCGGAGTCGGAGTCGGAGTCGCTGTGGGGGTCGCGGACGTGGTGGGGCGACCGCTCGGCTCCGGAGTCGCGCCGTCGTCGGCGGAGCACTTCGCGCCGTCTATGAGACAGCCGCCCGGATCGCCGGAGCCGGTCACGACGAAGCCGACCGTCACGGATTCGCCCGCCGCCAGCCCGTCCTTGTCCCAGGACGGCGGCTTCACGGTGATGTGCTGTCCGCTCACCGTCGATGTGCCGTTCCACAGGGAGCTGATCTTGGCACCGGACGGCAGGTCGAACTGCAGCGTCCAGTCTCCCTTGGTCTGGCCGCTGTCGTTCGAGACGACGTACTGCGCGGTGTAGCCCGTCGACCAGTCACTGGTCTTCGTGTACACGGCTCCGACGCCCGCGGCGTGCGCGGTGCCGGTGACCAGGAGCGCTCCGCCGCCCACGACGGAGGCGGCGACGACACCGCCGATCGCCTTGCTTCTGCCGCTGATCCTGCGCCGGTGCGTGCTGCTCATCGCGTGCCTGCCTTCGCTGCTCACGGGGGGTGGGGTGCGGCAGCACGCTAGCGATCCGGAATCGGGCCAATCGGATTGATCCGGACCGGAGTTGAGGATCTTAGGGTGCGCTTAAGGGAGGGATCGGGGACGGTTAAAGGGAGAGACCGATCTGCCGGACCGCCGACGCCGTACCCGGTGCCCCCGGCGCACCGGGGCCCGCCCGTCGAGCTGGAACCAGATGCGCACCTCCGTGCCGCCCAGCACCGAGGAGCCGATCCGCACGTCCCCGCCGGTCGACTCCGCGAGCCGGCGCACGATGTCCAGGCCGAGGCCCGTCGAGCCGTCGCTGCCCGAACCGCGTCCCCGGGCCATGGCCGTCTCCGGGTCGAGGATCCCGGGACCCGCGTCGGAGACCAGCACGATGACCGCGTCCTCGCCGTTGTGGACGTCGACCGCGAAGGCCGTGCCCTCCGGGGTGTGCCGGAAGACGTTCCCGAGCAGCGCGTCGAGCGCGGCGGCGAGGTCGGCGCGGGCCACGGGTATGCGTACCGGCCGGTCGGCTCCGGCCACCCGCCACTTGCGCCTCTCGTCCTCGGCGAGCGCCGACCAGAACTCCATCCGCTCCCGCACGACCTCGGCCGCGTCGCACCCGGCGCCCGGTCCTGCCGCCACGGTCTGCGGCTTGGCCTCGCGCGCCGTACGGATGATCGTGTCGACCTCACGCTCCAGTTGCGCCACCGCGGCGCGTGTCTGCTCGGCGGCCGGTCCGTCGCCGAGGGAGGCGGCGTTCAGCCGCAGCACGGTCAGTGGGGTACGCAGCCGATGGGACAGATCGGCGGCCAGTTCGCGTTCGTTCGCCAGGAGTTGCACCACCTGGTCGGCCATCGAGTTGAACGCGACCGCCGCCAGGCGCAGTTCGGTCGGGCCCTCCTCGGGTACTCGTGCGCCGAGCTTCCCCTCCCCCAGGTCGTGCGCGCCCTCGGCCAGACGCTGGGCGGGCTGCACCATCCGCACGCCGAGCCGGTCGGCGACCGCCACCGAGCCGATGATCAGTGCGACACCGACCGCGGCGAGCACCGCCCAGGCCGTGCCGACGCCGTTCGTCACCTCGGACTCGGGGACGTACACCTCGACCACGGCGATGCCACCGGAGCTGAGGGCGGTGGGCTGGAGCAACGCCGAGCCGCCGGGCACCTCGGTGGTGGAGGCCCGGCCCAGTCTGCGGGTGGCCGCGATGTCCTCGGCCGGGGCGCGCCGGCGGCCGATGTCCAGCGCCTTGGTGCCGTCGGCCGCGGGGATGTGCACGGCCATCCCGTCGTCGGAGCCCGCCGAGGCCACCACCCGCTCCAGCTGGTCGCGTTCGGTGGTGATGGACAGGGCGGGCGCGATCGCGGCGGCCTCGCGCTCCGCGTTCGAGAAGGCGCGGTCGCGCGCCATCTCCTTGACGACGAGGCCGAGCGGTACCGCGAAGGCGACCACGACCATGGCCGTCACCGCCAGGCAGACCTTGACCAGCGCCCATCTCATGTCAACGGCTCCGCCCTCGGTGGTTCCAGCTTCACGCCGACGCCCCGCAGCGTGTGCAGATAGCGCGGCTTGGCCGCCGTCTCGCCCAGCTTCCGCCTGAGCCAGGACAGATGGACGTCGATGGTCTGGTCGTCCCCGTAGGACTGCTGCCACACCTCGGCGAGCAGTTCCCTGCGGGGCACCACGACACCGGGCCGGCCGGCGAGGAAGGCGAGCAGGTCGAACTCACGGCGGGTCAGATCCAGTCGGTGCCCGTCCAGTTCGACAAGCCGGCGCAGGAGGTCGATCGCGAGGCCGCCGACGCGGATGACCGCCGGGGGCGCGGCTCCGACGGCGGCCGCACGGGCCCGGCGCAGCACCGCCGCGATCCGTGCCGACAGGTGCTCGACCGAGAACGGCTTGGTCAGATAGTCGTCCGCGCCCGCGTTCAGCAGGCGGACGACCTCTGCCTCGTCGTCGCGTGCCGTGGCGATGATCACCGGTACGTCGGTGACGCCGCGCAGCATCTTCAGCGCCTCGGACCCGTCGAGATCGGGCAGTCCGAGGTCGAGGATCACGAGGTCGAAGGGAAAGTGGGCGACCTCGCGCAGTGCCTCCAGTGCGGTGCCGACGCTGCGCACGGTGTGCCCGGCCTCCGTCAGGTGCCTGATGAGGGCCGAGCGTACGAACTGGTCGTCCTCGACCACGAGCACACTTGCCATGGGCGGCACCGTACGCCATACGGGGAAGTGCTTCCGGGGGCTGTGGACAACTCCCCGTGCGGTAGCGCGAGAAGCGGAACTGTGTGCGACTCACGGGACACCGGTGGGGCGCGTGGGGCAGTATGGCCGGGATGTTGAGAGGACTCGTACACGTACTGGCATGGTCGCTCGCCACGGGCGCGGCGGTCACGCTGTCGTGGTGGGGCGTCCACACCGTGATGGCGGGGACCGCCTACGACCCCCCGCGCGCCCTGCCCATCACGGCGGGTGGCGCGACGACTCAGGGCACCAGGCCGCAGATCGCGTCGACGGAGCGGCCGGAACCGTCGCGGAGTGCGAGCGGGACGCCCGCGCCGAGCACGACGCCGGTCCCCTCGAAGAGGTCCGGCACGAGCCCCTCGCCCTCCCCGACGACGCCCCCGTCCTCCCCTTCCACTTCCACCAGCCGCGTCAAGAGCTATGACACCACCGGCGGGCGGGCGGTCTTCGACCTCGGTACGACGTCCGCGACGCTGGTGTCCGCGACGCCCGGTCCGGGCTGGTCGATGCAGGTGTGGAAGACGGAGTCGTGGATCCGCGTGGAGTTCGCCTCCGGCACGCAACGGGTCACCGTGTTCTGCACGTGGCACGACGGCCCGCCCCATGTGGACGTCGAGACCTACTAGTCCGCCACGGGGGCAGCACGGTGCCTGCCGGCCACGCGGGTCAGCGGAAGACCGAGGGCGGGGGCGCCGGTGACGCCACGGCCGCCGCGTCCGTGACCGCCACCGCGCCACCGGTGAAGTCGGTCAGTGCCCTGCCGTGCTCCACGCGCGCGGGGTGCGGGTCCGAGGCGGCTCGGCGGGTGAGTTCGGCGAGCGGAAGAGGATGGGCGGAGGCGATCAGGACCGCGTTCCCGAAGCGCTTGCCGCGCAGTACGACGGGGTCGGCGATCAGAGCGAGTTCGGGGAAGACAGCCGCGGCGGTCGAGATCTGCCCGCGCAGATGGGCTAGCGGCGGGCCGTCGGCGAGGTTGGCCGCGTACTGACCGCCGTCCTTGAGCACCCTGCGGACATCCGTGAGGAACTCGACCGATGTCAGATGGGCCGGGGTGCGCGCCCCGCTGAACACATCCGTGATGACCAGGTCCGCCCAGCCGTCCGGCACCTTGGCGAGTCCCACGCGGGCGTCCGCGGAACGCACCCGTATGCGGGCGTTGGGGTCCAAGGGCAGCGTGCGCCGCACCAGTTGGACGAGTGAGGCGTCGCGCTCGACCACCTGCTGGGTGGAGCGGGGGCGGGTGGCGGCGGTGTAGCGGGCGAGGGTGAACGCGCCTCCGCCGAGGTGCACGGCCTGCACCGGCCGACCGGGCGGCGCGGCCAGATCTATGACATGGCCGAGGCGTCGCTGGTACTCGAAACCGAGGTACGCCGGGTCGTCCAGGTCGACCATCGACTGCGGGGCGCCGTCGATGAGAAGGGTCCAGGCACGCGACCGGTCCCGGTCGGGTATCAGCTGGGCGAGACCGCCGTCGACCGCCTCGACCACCGGCTCGACGGCCTTCTCCCGCCGCGCGTTCCGTGACCTGCCCATCCAGCCATTATCCGGGGCCCTGCCGCGGGCGGCGCACCCGGCCGCCCCTGTGGCAACCGCTTGGGGCGGACCGTCAGCGTCCGGCTACCGACAGTTGTCGGCGGCCTCGAGCAGCCGGGCTGCCTCCCCGAGCGCCTCCCGGAGCACCGCGGGGTCCGTCGCCAGCTCCACCTCGCCGGGAGGGAGCAGCCAGCCCGTGCCCTCGACCGGAGGCTCCGGAGCGACCAGGCTGATGCCGCGCCCCGCCGTCTGCGTGCAGGTGCTGCCGGGGACGTCCCAGGCGTCGGCGGTCCCGGGCGGGACCAGGAAGCCCAGGGTGTCGCAGCCGTCGTCGTGGAGGACCGGCCCGACGCAGTCGCCCGCACCGCGGCGGAGGATGTCGACGGCCTCGAGCCCCTGCCGGGCCGGGACGGTCACAAGGTCGGGGGCCTGGGTCGGCGGCGCGCCGCGGTCCGCGGCGGACATGCGGCGCGCACCCGGCGGCTGCGTACGGAACTCGGTGCTCTGCGTGGTCTGCATCCCGGCCTCCAAAGCGGAACCCCTCCTCGGCAGTGAGTTGGGTCGGGAGTTCGGGGGGCTCCCGGTCCACCGGGTTAAACGCTTCGGACCGTCAACGGCAACGGGCACAACACCGCCGCAAAGGATGGCAGTTCATGGCAGATCGCGTAGGAGATATCCGGTTTGTAGCTAAACCTCGCGTGACCACTCTCACGGGACGGGTACGTTCTTGCACCGCCGGACTCAGGGAACCAACTGTCACCACGCGGGCAAGTCGTCCCGAATCCGGCATGGTTCGACGGTTCGCACGAGAGGGCCCGACCATGACCACGTCCCAGTACCCCAGGCCATCGCGGCCCAACCTCGCCTTCCGGCAGCTGCGCGGACAGCGCTCGCCGGGCGAGTTCGCCGCGGCGGTTCGACGCGCCGCTATGGAGATCGGTGAGCGGGTCAGCTGTGACGCGCGGTACATCGGACGGGTCGAGGCGGGCGAGATCCGTTGCCCCAACTACGCCTACGAACGGGTGTTCCTGCATATGTTCCCCGGTCGCACGCTGGCGGACCTGGGATTCGCACCTCGCTCGGCCGTACGCGGCCGGGCGGCGCGCATCGCCGACGAGGCGCCCCCCGCACACGCCGGCCGCCGTCCGTACGCTCCGAGTGAAACGCGCGGGGCGGGCGAGACGTATGAAACGCCAGATACCTACGAGACGCACGAGCCGTACGGCACACGCGCGTACGACGAACAGAACCACGAGGAGAGCGACGTGCAACGTCGCGCATTCATGACCGGCGGCACCTTCACAGTGGCGGCCGCCTCCCTGAGCCCGCTGGGACTCGCCTTCGGCGGCTCCGCAGCGGCCGCCGAAGGCCCTGTCCACCGTACGGGCTCGTCCGAGGCCTGCGCGCTCGAAGAGGCCGTACGCAAGATCCGCCTGCTCGACGACCGGCACGGCGCGGACGGCCTGTACCGGCGTGCCGCCGCCCCGCTGCGCGCCGCGTACGCGTTGCTGGACGCCGGTACGACCCGGCAGGCCGTGGCCGACCGGCTGTACGCGGGCGCCGGGGAACTGGCCATTTCGGTCGGCTGGCTCGCCCACGACTCAGGACGCTTCGACGACGCCCGATCGCACTACGCGGAGGCGCTGGCCACGGCCCGGATCTCCGGGGACCCGGCTTTGGAAGCCCACGCGTTCTGCAACACGGCGTTCCTCGCGCGCGACGCCGGACGGCCGCGGGAGGCCGTACGGGCGGCGCAGGCGGCCCAGCGCGCCGCGCGTCCGCTCGGCTCGAACCGCCTGATGTCGCTGCTCGCCCTGCGGGAGGCGGGCGGCTGGGCCGGGCTCGCCGACCGGTCGGGCTGCGAGCAGGCGCTGGTCAGGGCGCAGGCCCTGTTCGGGCGCGGGACGTCGGACGCGGACCCCGAGTGGATGACGTTCTACGGCGAGGCCGAACTCGAGGGCCTGGAGGCGCAGTGCTGGTCCACGCTGGGCGACTGGCCGCGCGCGGCCCGGCACGCCCGGCGCGCCGCACATCTGCAGGACCCGCACTTCTCCCGGAACATCGCCCTGTACACGGCGGAGCTGGCCGACGACCTGGCCCGCGGCGGCCGCCCCGACGAGGCGGCGCAGGCCGGACAGCGCGTCATCGACCTGCTGGGCGAGGTCCAGTCGTCCAGGATCCAGACGATGCTGGCGGGCACGGCGAGAGTCCTGCTGCCCCACCGCCGGACCTCCGGTGTGTCGGCGTTCCTGGACCGCCATGCCTCGCTGCCCAGGATCCCGTGAGGACGACGGCTACGCCGTGAGGTGACCGCAGTCGTTCCACGACTCGATCGCCGGTTCCCCGTACGCCCATCCGAGCACCGACAGTGACGTCGGGTTGAGACGTATGCGGGCGGCGAACTCCAGTGGTAGCCCCAGCCAGCGCGCTCCCAGCGAGCGCAGGATGTGGCCGTGGGCGAAGACCAGGACGTCCCGGTCCGCCGAGCGGGCCCAGGACACGACCTCGTCCGCGCGCGCGGAGACCTCGGCCAGGGACTCCCCCTCCGGGACACCGTCGCGCCAGATGAGCCAGCCCGGCCGGACCGACTGGATCTCGGCCGGCGTCATCCCCTCGTACGCGCCGTAGTCCCACTCGAGCAGTGCGTCCCAGGCGCTCGCCCGCTCACCGAACCCGGCGAGTTCGCACGTCTCACGCGCGCGTGCCAGCGGACTCGTGCGCACCTCGACTCCGGGCAGCCCGTCCCAGGGTGCCCGGTTCAGCCGCTCGCCGAGGAGCTTGGCGCCCCGTCGCCCCTCCTCCAGGAGCGGCACGTCGGTCCTGCCGGTGTGCTTGCCGGACAGAGACCACTCCGTCTGTCCGTGCCGGGCCAGCAGGATGCGCGGTGCCATGAGCGTCCTTTCCGGGATGAACCAAGAGGAAAACAACAAGGAAGTCACACCATCATCGCGCACCCCGTTCACGGGCAACCCGGTGGGAGATCTCTGCGTCTTTGAGGGCCGGGGGCGCGTCCTGACGAATGGGCGCGTACACCGTAAAGTGACTCGACCGGGTCACCGGGACAGCAGAGCAGAAGGGGGAGGGCGAATCGGATGCCGCAGGCCGAGTCACCAGGCACCGGGGTGAACCCGCCGGTCCGGCCGCGCTGGTGGACCGAACTTCCCCTGATCCTGCTGGTGTACGCCTCGTACTCGGCCGGCCGACTGCTCGCCCGGGGCGACGTCGACGACGCCGTCGAGCACGGCAAGGCGATACTGCACCTGGAGAGGGTGCTCCGTATCAACGCCGAGAACCCCCTGAACCGTCTCTTCACCCGCGAGCCATGGCTCGGCATACCGGCCGACTTCTGGTACGCGTCACTGCACTACCTGGTGACGCCGGTGATCCTGGTATGGCTGTTCAGGCGCCGTTCCGAGCACTACCGCGCGGCCCGGACCTGGTTGATGACCTCCACGTTCATCGGCCTGATCGGCTTCACTCTGGCGCCGACCTGCCCACCCCGGCTGCTGTCCGCGGCCCACGGTTTCGTCGACACGATGGCCCAGTACAGCTCGTACGGCTGGTGGGCGGGCGACGCGAGCGCGCCGCGTGGTCTCGGCGGCATGACGAACCAGTACGCGGCGATGCCGAGTCTGCACGTCGGCTGGGCGCTGTGGTGCGGAGTGATGCTCTGGCGACACGGCCGCACACGCTGGGCCAAGGTGGCGGGCGTCGCCTACCCGGCGCTGACCGCGATCGTCGTGATGGGCACCGGGAACCACTACCTCCTCGACGCGGTCGCGGGCATCGCCGTCATGGGCGCCGGCTTCCTGCTGTCCCGGCCGATGACGCGAGCGGCCGACGTGGTCCGCGCCCGGCTGCGGACCGCGACCGCCCCCGCCACGGACGCCTCTACGACCACAAGTTCCTCGATTGTCAGTGCTGGATGCCAGACTTCGGCGGGTGAGCGAATTCCCCGACAGCGCATCTCCCGCACCGCACCGGGAGCCGGGCCGGGTGCCTCCCCCGCGGACGCGGGGGACGGCGCTGCGGCAGCGGCTCGCTGACCTGCGCGGCCCGGCCGTACCGCCGAAGGCGCTCGACGCCCGCGCGCTGGCCGCGCTCGCCGCGAACCCGGGGTGCAGGCGCCGCGCGCTCCTCGACGGCGCCGGGGTGGACAAGTCGTCGCTGGCCGATGCGCTGGGAGCCCCGTCGGCCTTCGGCCAGTCCCAGTTCGCCTTCATGCGGGGCAACGCGTTCGAGGCCAGAGTCAAGGCGGACGGCGGCGCCGAGCTGCTGCGGCTGGTGCAGGAGAACCTGGACCCGACCGCCGAGCCGCCGCGCAAGGCCCTGGTTCCCGATCTCGCCGCGATAGGGCCCGAAGGCCGCGCCGCCCGTACGGCGCTGGCGTTGCGCGAGGCCACCGAGGCGCGCGGCTGGGCGCTGCTCGACCACCCCATGCTCGCGCTCGACGTGGCGGGCTCCCCCGCGTTCCTGGAGCCGGACGCGGTGGTGGTGCACCCGGACGGCAGCTGGACCGTCGTCGAGATCAAGTCCTTCCCGCTGCTGGACGGATCGGCCGACCCGGCGAAGGTGGGGGCGGCCGCCCGGCAGTCCGCGGTGTACGTGCTGGCGCTGGAGGAGGTCGCGGCGCGCCTCGGCACGACGCCGGAGGGGCGCGCCGCCGCCGAGGTACGTCACCAGGTCCTGCTGGTGTGCCCGAAGGACTTCTCCAACCTGCCGGCCGCGTCCCCCGTCGACATCCGCAAACAGCGCGCGGTCACCCGGCGCCAGCTGACCCGGCTCACCCGGATCGAGGAGATCGCGGACGGCCTCCCCGACGGCACGTGCTTCGCGCCCGACCTTCCGCAGGAAAAGCTGACGGCCGCCGTGGAGTCGGTCCCGGCGACCTATGCACCCGAGTGCCTGGCCGCCTGTGAACTGGCCTTCCACTGCCGCAGCCGCTCACGGGCCGAGGGCGCGGTGACGTCCTACGGCCGCTCGCTGCGGGCCGAGCTGGGCGGGCTGACCACGGTGGACGAGGTACTGGCCGCCGCCCACGGCACGGCGGGAGACCCGGACGACCCGGCGGTGGCGGCCCTGCGCCGGGCGGCGCGGCTGCGGACGGAGGCGCTCGCCGCCCGGGAGGACGCCGTATGTCACTGATCGCCACGCTGGCCCGCCTGGAGGCCGTGCGGTCCGGCCGCGCCCAGCCCACGGCCACGGTCCGGCACCGGCACCTGTCGGAGCGCCCCCTCGTCTTCGTTCCGTTGACCACCGCGGGCGAGGCCGGTGCGCCGCTCGGAGCGCTCGTCGGCACCGACCGGGACGCGCCCCGGCTGCTCGTGGTGCCGCAGCCGCGCGACCGGGACCTCAGGTTCGCCTTCCTCGCCGACCTCGCCGACGTCGTCCTGCCGTACATCGACGGGTATGCCCAGGCGGTCGAGGCCGCCGAGCGCACCGAGACCGACCCGGAGACCGGCAAGCGGGTCAAGGTCGAGGTCGACCTGTGTGCGGACAGCCCGCAGTTGATCGTGCCGAGCCGGGCGGGCATCGACTTCGTACGGCTGCTGGGGCGCTCCACGCGGTTCCGCCGCACCGCCGAACAGGACCCCGAGACCCCGCACCCGGCGCCCCCGCGGGTGCCGCTGCTCGGCCGCTGGCTCACCCACTTCGGGGAGCGCTCCCGGGTCCCGGGCTCCTCGTTGCTGCTCTCGGTCACCGATGTACTGACGCAGCACTGGGCGACCGGGCAGTCCGGGCTCGAGGACCAGCATCTGGGCGCGCTGCTCGCGTGGATCGACCCGCCGCAGGGCGCCACGGGCGCGGAAGCGGCGCTCCGGGCGGAGCTGGCGCGGGACGCCCACGGCCAGTTGCTGTGCCCGCCGGCGGGCCCCGCCACCGACCCGGCCTTCGACAACAAGCTGCTCGCCCCGGCCATCGAGCGGTACGACCGCGCGCGGACGCGGCTGGCCACCGCCGAGGACGGTGTCGAGGCGGACGACCGGTTCGCCGACCTCACCGCAGCCGAGCGCGAGATCCGCGCCCTCGTCGAGAGCCGGACGCGTCCGACCTGGGACGCGGTGTGGCAGGGCCTCGACCTGCTGCGTGCCCTGCCGGAGGGCGCGCACGTCGAGGAGCGGTGGACCCGCGACCGCTGGTCGTTCACCGGCCACCGGGACCGCGTCGCCGCCGGGGAACCGCCGCAGCCGCGCCGCGACGACGCGGTCACGGCGGCGAACAAACTCGCCACCCGCGAGCGCGAACAGGCCCGGCTGGACGCCCAGGAGGCACTCGACGACCCGCTGGCCATGGCCGGGCGGCGGCTGACCGGGGAGGCGTTCGCGGGCGAGGTCACGGACGTCGTGATGACGTACAGCGAGGGCAAGCGGCCGAGCCCGCGCCCGCTGGTGACCGTACGGACCGAGGACCAACCGCATCTCGGGGAGCGTTCGAAGGTGTACCGCTCGCTCGGCGGGAAGCCCCAGGGGGCCGAGTTCGTCGCATACGAAGGGCAGCACGAGCGGCGGCACGACGAGGGAAGCGACGGGGACGGCGGCGGCGGCCTGGTGGTCCTGCGCATCGTCGACAAGATGGGCCGCGGCAAGGAACCCGAGGCCGGGTCCGTGCCCGAGAAGGGCGACCATGTGTGCTTCACGCTGTTCGAGCACGAGCAGCGCGGCGGAGCGAAGCTGCCCGAGCCCGAGGAGACGCCCTGGACTCACGGCGGACCGCCGGGCGAAGCGGGGGCACTGCCGCAGCCGGATCCGGTGACCGAGGAGGACGTCCTGTGACCGCGTTCGCCCAGCCGGGCAGCGCCTTCGATCCCGGGAGCGCGGCCGCCCGGGCCACCGAGGCGATCCTGAGCGACACGCTGCACGGCACGCACCGCGGGGTCGTCGTCGACTCGCCGCCGGGCGCGGGAAAGTCGACGCTCGTGGTCCGCGCCGCGCTGGAACTGGCGGCGGCCGGCCGGCCGTTGATGGTGATCGCGCAGACCAACGCACAGGTCGACGACCTGGTGCTGCGGCTCGCGGAGAAGGATCCCGGTCTTCCGGTCGGCCGGCTGCACAGCAGCGACCCGGACCCCTACGACCGGGCTCTCGACGACCTTCCGCACGTCCGGAAGTCGACGAAGGCGGCCGATCTGGCCGGCCTCGACGTCGTCATCTCGACCGCCGCCAAGTGGGCCCACGTGAAGGACGTCGAGCCGTGGGGGCACGCCATCGTCGACGAGGCGTACCAGATGCGTTCGGACGCGCTGCTGGCGGTGGCCGGCCTGTTCGAACGAGCACTGTTCGTCGGCGATCCCGGACAGCTGGACCCGTTCTCGGTCGTCGGTGCCGAGCAGTGGGCGGGCCTGTCGTACGACCCGTCCGCGTCCGCGGTGACCACGCTCCTGGCCCACAATCCCGAGCTGCCGCAGCACCGGCTGCCGGTGTCCTGGCGGCTCCCGGCCTCCGCGGCGCCGCTCGTGTCGCACGCGTTCTATCCGTACACGCCGTTCCGCAGCGGAACCGATCACGGGGACCGTCGACTCGGCTTCGCAGTGGCGTCCGACGGCTCCGGGCCCGACCGGGTGATCGACGAGGCGGCCGAGACCGGCTGGGGGCTGCTGGAGCTGCCCGCCCGGCACACCCCGCGCACGGACCCCGAGGCGGTGCGGGCGGTCGCGACGGTCGTACGGCGGCTGCTGGACCGGGGCGGGGCGGCGGTCTCGGAGCGGGCCGGGGAGCCGGTGCCGCTCACCGCGGACAGGATCGCCGTCGGCACGGCGCACCGGGACCAGGCGGCCGCGGTGCGCTCGGCGCTGACGGACCTCGGCGTGCGGGACGTGACGGTGGACACGGCCAACCGGCTCCAGGGCCGGGAGTTCGATGTGACCGTGGTGCTGCATCCGCTGTCGGGGCGCCCGGACGCCACGGCGTTCCATCTGGAGACCGGCCGGCTGTGCGTACTGGCGTCCCGGCACCGCCACGCGTGCATCGTGGTGTGCCGGGCGGGGGTGTCGGAGCTGCTGGACGACCATCCCTCGACGGAGCCCGTGCAGCTGGGGGTGACCGTGAAGTTCCCGGACGGCTGGGAGGCGAATCACGCGGTGCTGTCCCATCTGGCGGAGCATCGCGTGGCGTGGCGCCCCTGACGGCGTAACCCGGGAGTACCTGGCCGCGTCCGGCATGGCACAGGCCGGGCCGGCAGTCCTGCCCCTCGCGGAGGCCTGGCCGGACGGCGGTCCTGACCAGTGCGAAGGCCGACGCTCGTGACGACTTCCGGGCGGCCGGGAACATCATGTGACCCGGCGGCCTTGAGACTGCGGATGACGTGCGGCGGGGGGAGCGCGTGGCGGTGGTGTCCCCGCACCCCCCGCGCCCTTGCGGCGTCGCGAGACAATGGATGGTGGCCCAACCAAATGACGGCGCCACCCGAACCGTACGAGGAGGAGAAGACATGTCGGAGCCCACGCCGCGTCGGAACGAGCCGCGGCTACGCCCCGCGCCCCTGCTCTTCGAGCCCGCGGAGGCGGCCTCCGACCCGGAACACTTCTTCGACCTGGAGTCGATCGACGACCCGCGGGCACTGCTCGCGCGGGCCACGGAACTGACCCAGGCGTTTCGCGCGGCGGCGGACCGGGCGGCCGAGTACCAGGCGATCGCCGCGGCCCAGCTGGCCGATCCGCGCCGCTTCGACCGGCTGACGCCCGCGGCGATCGGCGAGCAGGCGGAGTGGACCGAGGACTACGCGAAGAAGATGGTGGAGTTCGGCCGGGACCTGCTGCGCGGCGCCGAGGCGAGCGGGCCGGAGAGCCTGGGCTGAGCCGGGGGCCGGGTCCCCGGTCCAGCCGGGTCCGTTCCGGCCGCCGCACGAATGATCATTTGGCATATGCCGTGCGGCACAATACTCCGCCCTGCCCCCTCCCGTCCCGATTTTCCGCAACTCGCCGAAACGGTTCGCTCACTGCCGGTAGACAAGACGGTATGAGCAGCCGAACGCCGTTGCCCGCACCCTTCCGCGCACCCCTCTCCGACCGGTTCGACGTCTCCGGGGTCACCTTGGAGGGCGCCGCCTGGCTCGCCTCGGCAGGAACGTATCCCCGGAGCACGCTCGCGCACTGGGCCGAGCGCCCCACCGCGCCGGTGGTGCTGCCCTGCGGTGTCGCGTTCGACGTGGTGAACGCCCCCACGATCTTCGGGCGCCGGATGCTCGACCGGCTCTGGGACGAGGGGCCGGGCTCCGGGCCCGTGGCCGCGCACCGGGGCCGGATGCTGCTGTTCGCGGCGCCGGGCACGGCACGTCGGCTGCCGGCACTGCTCGACTGGGAGGAGTGGGGCGGCCGTGCCCACCCGATTCCCCCGCTGCTCTGTCACGGCCCCGGTGATGCGGTGACCGTGCCCGCCGTCCGGCCCGCCGTGCCCGCCACTCCCCGCCCGGAATCCCGCTGGCTGGCGGCGCCCGACACCCGCCACCCCTGGCTTCCCGGCCCGGAGATCTTCCTCTGGGCAGCGGTCCGCGCGGCCCGCACGTCGGCCTCCACTGCCGTACGGATATCGATTTTTCCTCCCGCCGACCAGGATGCTAAGGTCTACGACGTCAGCAGGCGCCGCTAGCTCAGTTGGTTAGAGCAGCTGACTCTTAATCAGCGGGTCCGGGGTTCGAGTCCCTGGCGGCGCACGATGGCGATGGCGAGTCGTGTTCGCGGACAGCGCGAACCGGGCTCGCCATCGTTGTTTTCGCGCGGCTGCGCCGCGCGTGGTGAGGGCTTCGCCACCCACACCCCCGTCCGGGCCCTGGGGCGGGCACCGCCCGCTGCCTGCGCGGGACGAGTGCGCGGAAAGCGTGAACCCCGACCGCCACCTCCGCCCTCCACGCACCCTGAGAACCTCCCGGCACTCGGCACCCGGCACGCTCACCGTTGTGTCCTCCTCAGCTCCTCGTGATCCGTACCGTCCACGCCCCGGTCGGCGTACGGTCCTCCACCTCCACCCGGACTCCGTCCCCCGGCACCGTGAAGCTCTCGCCGACCCGCACCGGCGCGTCCGCGAGGTCGGGATTGACCGAGGTGCCCCAGCACGCCGAGGTCCGCGGATGGGCGTCGACGACCTCGATCGGGCCGCCGCCTGACTCCGTCGCACCGCGGACCCGGTAGAGGAGGATGCCCTGCGTGCAGGCCTCGACATCGTTGCCCACCATCCCGCGCGCCTCGATGGCGAGCACACTGTCGGGCCCCGTCCGCACGACCGCCAGCTTGGTGCCGCGCCCCGAACCGAACGCCTCGTAACCGGCACCCGGCACCTGGGCGGCGCTGCCCGCCGCGCCCGTCATCCCGGCCGCGCGGACGGTGGTCGCGTTCACCGGCACCTGCGGTACCCCGGTCGGCCCCGACTCCAGGGCCTCCAGCGTCAGCCGCGTGTCCGCGCTCCGGACGCACACGACCTGGCGCGGGTCCAGCCAGCCCAGCTTCCACTTGTGCCAGGCGAACAGGTCGGGCGCGAGTCCGAACTGGCTGCCCATGAGGTCCCAGTCGCCGACATAGGTGTCCCAGTCACCCTTGCCGTCCACCGGGCGGTGGTACAGGTCGGGCAGGTCGAAGACATGGCCCGTCTCATGGGCGAGGACGAGCCGGTCCGGCGGGTGCTTCTCGAAGACCGTGACCACCCGCTGGATGTCCGTGCCGTCGGCGTGCAGCGGTGAGTCGAGGTTGACCACCTTCGTGGCGTCCGAGTCGACTCCTGGTGCGTCCGGATCGGCCACGAGGTACACGACGGGGAAGCGCGAGAAGTCGACGTACTTGTCCGACACGGCGATGGCGTCACGCAGATACGCGGCCCGGTGCCCGGGGTCCCAGTCGCGTTTCATGGCGTACCAGGCCGACGGGTGGGGCATCCGGATCCAGCGGTTCAGCGGATGCGGACGGACCGTGAACCGGCCGTAGGAGGCACGCTCGAAGAAGCGGCTGGTGGCCGGGAAGTAGTCCGCGGTCAACTGGGCCGGCTTGGTCACCGGCTTCGCGTCCGGGAAGGACAGGAAGATCATGACCGCGTCCAACGGGCGGACAGGACGCGCATACGCGGCGTTCCAGGTGTCGAGGCCTTCCGAGTGGTGTGCCTGGCTGCGCGTGAGCTCACAGGGTGCCGCCGTCGGGTCGGCGAGCGCGGGCCCCGTGATGAGCGAGGTCGCCACCAGCGCCACCATCACCGCTGCCACGGACGCGACACTGCGCAGGACAGGCGCCCCGAACCGGGCGGACTTCTGCAGGGCGTCCCGGATTGGCCCCACGAGGGGCAGCGGGCATGGCACGTCGACCTCCTGGGAGCGGATCCGGGAACTCAGCACCCAGCTTTGTCGCACTTGTATGACTATGTCCTGTTTGCCTGCCCCAGGAGGGTGAGACACCGTCAGACGGGGGAAAGGCCAGATGGGAACCGCGAGTACCGGGGAGGGGCGGTGCAGGGCGGGAGCGCAGGACGGCGCACGATTTTCGAGGGGGCGGCCGAGACGGTCCGGCGCCTCCAGTACTCACGCAACGTCACAATCGAGGGCTGCCTGATAGAGCGGGGCCCGGTGCGGGCAGAAACGATCTGTCAGGACGTGTGCTCGCCCCGGGACGCTGGACAGCGGCTGGAAGGCCCTCGGGGCAGCCTCTATGATCGGCACACTTTCCTGCACGGACACGGCTCGTACGGTCGCTCGCCATGCGGCCGTCGACCCCGACGAGACCCACGAGATCCGTACGAAGAACGAGTGCACTGCGGGAGCGAGCGGTGAGCGGAACGTCCGAAGGGCCGGCGCCCGCGGCAGACCTCGTCGGCCCGGTCGTCACAGACAGTCACGGGACCATGTCATCCGGTACGTCCCAGCCACCGCTCCTCGCCGACGTGCATCCGGTCCCGTCGGCCACCGACCCGTCGCCGTCGCCCCGTGCCGCGGATCCCCTGTTCGCCGCCTTCGCCGCCGCGCCGCTCGCCATGGCGGTCGTCGACCGGGAGGGGCTGGTCGTCACCGCCAACGAGGGGATGGGATCGCTGCTGGGCACCGCCGCCAAGGGGCTGCTCGGGAAGGTCGCCGCCGATCTGGTGGACCTGTCCTCGGACGCCCGAACCTGGCACGCCTTCCGCGAGGTGCTGCGCGGGCGCCAGGCCCGGCTGCGCTGCACGCGCCGGCTCAAACATCCCGACGGGCACTCGCTCTGGGTCCAGGTGACCGTCACCCCGCTGCCCCAGACGGAGCAGGCCGTCCTGCTCTCGGTCACCGACATCAACGCCCGCCGCGAACTCCAGGCGCAGCTCAGGCACTTGCAGATGCACGACCCGGTGACCCGGCTGCCCAACCGCACACTGTTCTTCGAACGTCTGTCGGCCGCGCTCGAGGCGGAGGCGTACGAGGAGAGCGGGACCGGCCGGATCGGGCTGTGCTACCTGGACCTCGACGGGTTCAAGGCCGTCAACGACACGCTCGGCCACCGGGTCGGCGACCGGCTGCTCGCGGCCGTGGCGGAGCGGCTGACGCGCTGCGCGGACGAGGCCGGCCAGGCGCGGGCGGTCACTCCCCTGGTGGCCAGGCTGGGCGGTGACGAATTCGCACTGCTCGTCGAGGACTCGACAGGTACCGACCAGCTCGCCGAACTGGCCGGGTCCGTGCTGAAGGCACTGCAGGCGCCGTTCGACCTGTCCGGGCAGCGACTGTCCGTGTCGGCGTCCATCGGCGTCGTGGAGCGGCACGCGGCCGGGACGACGGCGACGGGTCTGATGCAGGCCGCCGACACGACGCTGTACTGGGCGAAGGCCGACGGCAAGTCCCGCTGGACCCTCTTCGACCCCGAGCGCAACGCCCACCGCATGACCCGTCAGGCTCTCTCCTCCGGCCTGCGTCCGGCGATCGAACGGGGCGAGTTCGCCCTGGAGTACCAGCCGCTCGTGGGGATGGACGACGAGCGCGTGCGCGGGGTGGAGGCGCTGGTGCGCTGGCATCACCCCCAGTTCGGCACGCTGACGCCGAATCGGTTCATCGGACTGGCGGAGGAGGACGGCTCGATCGTCCAGCTCGGCCGCTGGGTGCTGAGGACGGCATGCGGTCAGGCGCGCCGCTGGCAGCTGGAACGCCCGGACGAGCCGCCGATCTTCGTCAGTGTGAACGTGGCGGTGCGTCAGGTGTGGGACTCCGACCTGGTGGCCGACGTGGCCGGCACACTCACGGAGACCGGACTCGCCCCGCACCTGCTGCAGTTGGAGCTGACCGAGTCGGCCGTCATGGGCTCGTCGGGCCGCCCGCTCCAGGCACTCCAGGCACTCAGCGACATGGGGGTGCGGATCGCCATCGACGACTTCGGCACCGGCTACTCGAACCTCGCCTACCTCAGCAGGCTGCCGGTGTCGGTGCTGAAACTGGACGGCTCGTTCGTCCGGGGTTTCCAGTACGAGGGCACGGGCGACCGTCCGAACCCCGCCGACGAGGTCATCGTCGAGGCCATGATCCAGCTCGCGCACCGGCTGGGCCTGACGGTCACCGCCGAGTGCGTGGAGACGTCCGCGCAGGCCACCCGGTTGCGCCGGATCGGCTGCGACACCGGTCAGGGGTGGCTGTACTCACGGCCTGTGCCGCCCGACCGCATCTCCGAGCTGGTCGAGGAGGCCTGCCGCCCTTCGTGACCGGCAGACGGGGAAGGCGCCGACCCGCGGTTCCCGGCCCGTTCGGCTTCCTGCGCCGCGGACCGACCGTGCGCGGCCCGGGCCCCGGAGTCCGGCCCTCCGCCCGCGCTCAGGCGGTCGGCAACCCGTAGGCGTCGGCGATCAGTTCGTAGGAGCGCACCCGTACGTCCCCGCCGTGGGCGTTCGACGTGATCATCAACTCGTCGGCGCCGGTGCGCTTCTGCAGACCGTCCAGGCCGGAGCGGACCTCGTCCGGAGTGCCATGGATGACGTTCGCGCTCCAGCTCTCGAAGAACTCCTGCTCCAGCGGCCCGAATTCGTACGCCTCCGCCTCCTGCGGGGTGGGCACGAGCCCGGGGCGGCCCATGCGCAGCCGGAGCATGTTCAGGGCGGCGGCCCTCACCTGGCGGCGGGCCTCCTTCTCGTCGTCGGTGGCGAGGGCGGCGACGCCGATGAGGGCGTACGGCGTATCGAGGACCTCGGACGGGCGGAAGGACTCGCGGTACAGGTCGAGCGCCGGGATGGTGTTCTGCGCCGAGAAGTGGTGCGCGAAGGCGAAGGGCAGGCCGAGCATGCCGGCCAGCCGGGCGCTGAAGCCGGAGGAGCCCAGCAGCCAGATCGGCGGCCGGTGCGGGGACTGGACGCCGCCGGGGGAGGTGGCCTGGACGGGGCCTGGCACCGCGTGGATACGGGCGTACGGATGGCCGTCCGGGAAGTCGTCGTCGAGGAAGCGCGTCAGCTCGACCAACTGCTGGGGGAAGTCGTCGGCTCCCTCGTTCAGCCGGTCGGTGCGGCGCAGCGCGGCGGCGGTGGCGCCGTCCGTGCCGGGGGCGCGTCCCAGACCCAGGTCGACGCGGCCGGGTGCCATCGCCTCAAGCGTGCCGAACTGCTCCGCGATGACCAGCGGGGCGTGGTTGGGCAGCATCACCCCGCCCGAGCCGAGCCGGATGCGGTCCGTGTGCGCGGCGAGGTGGGCGAGGATCACGGCGGGAGAGGAGGAGGCCACGCCCGGCATGGAGTGGTGCTCGGCGATCCAGTACCGGTGGAATCCCCGGGACTCCGCGAGCCGGGAGAGCTCGACGCTGGTACGGAGCGCGTCGGTGGCGGTACTCCCCGCACCGACCGTGACCAGGTCGAGTACGGACAGGGGGACGGGCGCCGTGCCCTGCGCCGAACCTCGGATCTCCTCCACCGAACTGCCTCCTGCGTCTGGGTCGCGACTCAGGCGCCACAACAGGGGGCAATCCCTGGTTATTCCCGGTCACCGCCCGGGGCCGGGGCGTCACACCTGAACGATCGGCTCCCTGGTGAACAGCGCCCCGAGACGGGGGGCGTTCACACGGCGGTCCACCAGGCGCAGGGCCTCCCACACCGTGACCTGGTTCGCCGTGAGGACCGGCTTGGCCAGTTCCTTCTCCAGGAGCGTCAGATGCGCCGCCGTGTGCAGCCCTGTGTCGGGGAGCAGAACCGCGTCGGCACCTGCGTGATCACCCTCCTGGGCGAGCGCCAGTACCTCCTTCGCGCCCCAGCCGGCCGTCTCCGTCGCCGTGGCGCCGCCCGCGGATCGGACCGAGACCACCTCCACACCGGCCGCCCGCAGGAACCCGGCGAACAGGTCCGCCACATCGTCCGGGTAGGTCGCCGCGACGGCCACGCGCCGCGCGTCGAGCTCCCGCACGGCGTGCACGAAGGCGAACGAGGTGGAGGAGGCAGGCATCCCGGCCGTGCGGGCGAGGGCGCGCACCTGCTCGTGGGCTCCCTCCCAGCCGTGCACGAAGCTTCCGCTGGTGGACGCCCAGACCACCGCCTCGGCGCCCGCGAGGCGCAGTTCCTCCACGCCCGACGCGAGCCGCTCCGGCGAGCCGATCTCCCGCAGCCCGTCCAGCCGCAGCGCGCCCTGACCGGCGTCGGTGTGCACGAGGTCCACCCGGATGTCGCTGGCCAGCAGCTGCTCGATGCGTGGATAGTCGTCCTCCGCGGAGTGACCCGGGTAGAGGAATCCAAGTGCGGTCATGCCGAACCTTCCTGTTCTTCCGGCGGTGCGGGTCCGTGGTGCGCTCTCTCTCCGCCACTGCCCTCGAGGGCGTGACAGCCGGCTCCCAGAAGAGCCTGACGGGGTCCCGTCACCCGGGTACCCAGATGACGCCGAACCCCGCCCGCATCCTCACCTGGTTGGCCGAGAGGACATCGGCCGCGACGTGTTACGGCACCTTCCCTCAGGAGCGGGCGGCTAACGCCGAAGCGACGGCGTGCGGGGCGCGGCGTGCGTGTTGACGGCGCCGGTTTCCGGTGCGACGGTGGTCCATCCGCGCATGTCAGACACCCGGTCGGCACCGTCGGCCGGTGCCGATCGAGGACACGGGTGCCGCATGACCGCTCCCCCGCCCGGCCGCCCGACCCTGCTCGTCCTGGACGCCGAGCCGCTGCCCCGCCTCGGCCGGCTGACCGGCCGGGTGCGGATCGAGCACGCGGACGCCTCGACGCTCGCCGAACGGCTGCCGCACGCGGACGTGCTGCTCGTCTGGGACTTCAGCTCGCGGGCGGTGCGCGACGCCTGGCCCGGTACGGGCCGCAGGCCACGCTGGGTGCACACGGCCAGCGCGGGCGTGGACCACCTGATGTGCCCCGAACTCGTCGCGTCCGACACGGTGGTGACGAACGCGCGCGGCGTCTTCGACCAGCCGGTCGCCGAGTACGTGGCCGCGCTCGTCCTCGCGCTGGCCAAGGACCTGCCGCGGACCTGGGAGCTGCAACGGGAGCGGGAGTGGCGGCACCGCGAGACGACGCGGCTCGCGGGCACCCGCGCGTGCGTGGTCGGCTCCGGGCCGATCGGGCGGACGATCGCCCGTACGCTCAAGGCGCTCGACGTCACGACGGCGGTCGTGGGCCGCGTCCCGCGCACCGGCATCCACGGCCCGGCCGACCTCGACCGGCTGCTGACCCGCGCCGACTGGGTGATCGCGGCGGCGCCACTGACGCAGCAGACGTACGGCATGTTCGACGCCCGGCGCTTCGGTGTCATGCAGCCCTCCGCGCGCTTCATCAACGTCGGGCGCGGGCAGCTCGTGGACGAGGACGCACTAGCCGAGGCGTTGACGAAACGGTGGATCGCGGGCGCGGCCCTCGATGTCTTCCGGCACGAACCACTCGCCTCCGACAGCCCGTTGTGGCGCGTTCCGGGCCTGCTCGTGTCCCCCCACATGAGCGGCGACACGGCCGGCTGGCGCGATGAGCTCGGCGCGCAGTTCGTCGCGCTGTACGAGCGCTGGGCGGCAGGCGAACCACTTGTGAATGTGGTCGACAAGAACCGTGGATACGTGCCCGGCCACTGAGGGTCCTCCCGGCCCGCATCGTGGCAGGTCAGTGCGGCGATGGAGCGGAACGACGCCGTCCGGGCGGGGCAGCCCGGCGAAGCGCGTGGCCGAAAGGGGCCTGAATACAACGCTCGGTCTCGGGTAGCGGCGCGTCCATGGCTCCACCACGGACGAATGACCCAGGGAAAACCGGAACCACCAGACGGTCGCTGCTGGCCGGCGTCGCCGCGCTCGGTGCGCTGGGCGCCGCCGGCTGCAGCCGCGTGGCCGCGGCGTCGACCACGCCCGGCGGTGATCTGCTCAGCCGGCTCAAGGCCCAGGGCGTCGTTCGCCTCGGCATCGCGGGTGAGATCCCCTTCGGCTACATCGACAAGAACGGCGACCTCACCGGCGAGGCCCCGGAGCTGGCCAAGGTCATCTTCAAACGCCTCGGCGTCGACCGCGTTCAGCCCGTGCCGACCGAGTTCGGCTCGCTGATACCCGGACTGAACTCACAGCAGTTCGATGTGGTCTCGGCCGGGATGTACATCAATGCGGACCGCTGTCAGCAGGTCATCTTCGCCGACCCCGACTACCAGATGCTCGACTCCTTCATCGTGAGCAAGGGGAACCCGAAGGGTCTGCACTCCTACCAGGACGTCGTCGCGAAGAAGGCGAAATTCGCCACCGGCACCGGGTACGCCGAGATCCAGTACGCCGTCGAGGCCGGCTACAAGGAAAGCGACATCCTGATCGTCCCCGACCAGGTCGCCGGGCTGAACGCGGTGGAGGCCGGGCGTGCCGATGTCTTCGCCGGCACCGCGCTCACCACCCGTGAGGTCGTCAAGAAGTCCCGCAAGGCGGAGGCCACCAAGCCCTTCGCGCCTCTCGTCAAGGGCAAGCCGCACATCGACGGCGGCGGCTTCGCCTTCCGGCCCACCGAGACGGGCCTGCGGGACGCCTTCAACGTCGAGCTGAAGAAGATGAAGGCGAGCGGCGAGCTCTTCCGCATCCTGCGCCCGTTCGGTTTCACCAAGGCCGAGATGACCGACATGACCGCGAAGGAGCTGTGCCGCGGATGACATCGGGACTCTGGGAACTCGTACTCAGGGGCGTATGGACCACCGTCCAGCTGCTCGTGCTCAGCGCGCTGCTCGCGACGGGCGTCTCCTTCGCCGTCGGTATCGCACGCACCCATCGTCGGTGGATCGTCCGCTTCCTCGCCGGTTTCTACACCGAGGTGTTCCGCGGCACATCCGCCCTGATCATGATCTTCTGGGTGTTCTTCGTGCTGCCGCTCGCCTTCGGCTGGCAGCTGGTGCCGCTGTGGGCGGGCACGCTCGCCCTCGGACTGACCTACGGGGCGTACGGCGCCGAGATCGTGCGCGGCGCCCTCAACTCCGTCGACCCGGCGCAGCGCGAAGGCGGGATCGCACTGAGCTTCACGCCCTGGCAGCGGCTGCGCAAGATCCTGCTTCCGCAGGCCGTGCCGGAGATGATCCCGCCGTTCTCCAACCTGCTGGTCGAGCTGCTCAAGGGCACCGCGCTGGTCTCCGTCATGGGCATGGGTGACCTGGCGTTCAGCGGCAACCTGGTGCGGCTCGCACTGCAGGAGAGTGCGCAGATCTACACCTACATCCTGCTCATCTACTTCGTGATCGCCTTCCTGCTCACCCGGCTGATGCGCAGGCTCGAACGCCGCCTCAAGGCCGGGGCCGGAAAGGTGCCGCAGCCCCGGGTGTCCATCCCTGAGCCCGTCGGAGGTGGTGTCTCGTGAAGTGGGACTGGGGTGCCGTCCGCGACTTCATGCCGCATTTCTGGGACGGCCTGCTCGTCACCCTCCAGGCGCTGGCCCTCGGCTCGCTGATCTCGTTCGCCCTGGGCCTCGTATGGGCGCTGCTGATGCGCACACCGAGCCGGTGGGTGCGCTGGCCCGTGGGGATCGTCACCGAGTTCATCCGCGACACCCCGCTGCTGGTGCAGCTGTTCTTCCTGTTCTATGTGCTGCCCGAATGGGGTCTCACCTTCTCCGCGCTGACCACCGGTGTCATCGCGATCGGCCTGCACTACTCGACGTACACGATGCAGGTCTACCGGGCCGGTATCGAGGCCGTCCCGGCCGGCCAGTGGGAGGCGGCGACCGCGCTGAGTCTGTCCATGCGGCACACCTGGACTGTGGTGATCCTGCCGCAGGCGATCCGAAGGGTCGTACCGGCGCTCGGGAACTACGTGATCTCGATGCTCAAGGACACACCGCTGCTGATGGCGATCACCGTCCTCGACATGCTCGGTGAGGCGCGGCTCTTCTCGCAGCAGCACTTCCAGTTCACCGAGCCGCTCACCGTCATCGGTGTGGCCTTCGTCCTCATCTCCTACCCCGCCTCCCTCCTCCTGCGAGCCCTGGAGCGACGCCTTGTCCGCTGACACCCCCCTGATGAAGCAACCCGACGCCCACACGGGCTCGCCGGCGGCCACCGGCGAGCTGATCCGCTTCGAGAAGGTCACCAAGTGCTTCGGGGACCACACGGTCCTCGACGAGCTCGACTTCTCGGTCGACGCGGGCAAGCACGTCACGCTGATCGGCCCCTCGGGCTCCGGAAAGACCACGATCCTGCGGCTGCTGATGACCCTGACCAAGCCCGACAAGGGCACGATCACGGTCGCCGGGCAGCGGCTGTTCCCGGCCGGCGAGAAGCAGGTCCGGGAGATCCGCAAGAACATCGGAATGGTGTTCCAGCAGTTCAACCTGTTCCCGAACATGAAGGTGCTGCGGAACATCACCGAGGCGCCGGTGACCGTCCTCGGCATGTCCAAGGAGGAGGCGGAGCAGCGGGCCCGGGAGCTGCTCGACCTGGTCGGGCTCAGTGACCACCTGGACAAGTTCCCGAGCCAGCTCTCCGGCGGCCAGCAGCAGCGGGTCGCGATCGCCCGGGCCCTGGCGATGCGCCCGCAGGTGCTGCTGCTCGACGAGGTGACGTCCGCGCTCGACCCGGAGCTGGTCGCCGGGGTCCTTGACGTCCTCCGTGACATCGCCCGCAGCACGGACATCACCATGCTCTGTGTGACCCACGAGATGAACTTCGCCCGGGACATCTCCGACCGGGTCCTGATGTTCGACTCGGGCCGGGTCATCGAGGCCGGCGCCCCGGAGAAGATCTTCAGTGAGCCCGAACAGGAGCGGACGCGGGAGTTCCTCAGCGCAGTGCTGTGAACGCGAGGAGTGAAGGCAGCGGTCCGGCCCCGGTCACGGCGGTCGGTTCATGACCCTGGCATATGCCAAGGTGGCGCGGCCCTGCTGAGAGGGCCGATCACGCCACGAAGTTGGCGAACACCCGCTCCCCGGCCGACCCTTGAGCCTTATCGTGGAGGCAGCCAAGCTGTCCCGAGAACGGCCCAAAAAGCGCAGGGGGAGATCGTGGCGCTGACCCATGAGCCGACCGCCCCGTACCACTCGGCCCAGGACGCGCTGCGCGTCCTGGAGACGGTGGCGCGGCGCCCGACCGGCGTCACCGACTCCGACCTCGCCCGCCAGTGCGGCCTCGGCACCCAGCGGCTCACCGCGCTGCTGCGGATGCTGCGCCGGGAGGGATACGTCGATCAGACCGCCGACGGCGCCTACGTCACCGGCGCCGCGCTCAGCCGCCTGGGCTCCGCCCACGGCCGCGACCAGGCGCTGCGCGAGACTCTCCAGCACACCCTCGGCCGGCTGCGCGACTCGGTCGGCGCCGCCGTCTACATCAGCCGCTATATCGACGGTGAGATCCAGGTCACCCAGTGCGCCGAAAGCCCGGCGAGACCCGCGGTGCACGAGTGGGTGGACTTCCGCTCCTCGGCCCACGCGAGCGCGGTCGGCAAGAGCCTGCTGGGTCAGCTCGACCTGAACGGGCGCCGGGACCACCTCGCCCGGCACAAGATGGCCCGGCTCACCTCGCGCACGATCACCAGCGAGAAGCTCCTGCTGTCCCGCCTGGACGCCCATCCGCCGACGGTCCCGGTCCTCGATCTTCAGGAGTACGCGGTGGGCACGGTCTGCGCGGCCGTCCCGATCACCGCGGGCTCCTCGGTCGGCTGCCTGGCGCTGTCCCTGCCGGTCGAGCACGTGCACCGGCTGCGGCAGGCGGCGGACCGGCTGAACAAGGGAGCGGCCCCGGTGCTTCTCTCGCTGGCCATCTGAGGGTGGTCAGAAGCACCCCCGCAGACCAGGTAGTATTTCTTTTGTCGCCGACGCGAGAGCGGAGTGCGACGGAGTCTGCGCCGCTAGCTCAGTTGGTTAGAGCAGCTGACTCTTAATCAGCGGGTCCGGGGTTCGAGTCCCTGGCGGCGCACGATGGCGATGGCGAGTCGTGTTCGCGGAAGGCGCGAACCTGGCCCGCCATCGTTGTTTTTGCGCTGCTGCGCCGCACATGGTGGGGGCTTCGCCACCCACACCCCCCTCCGGGCCCTGCTGCGGTGAGCGCACGGTGCCTGCGCGGGACGAGTGCGCGGACAGCGCGAACCTGGCTCGCCATCGTTGTTTTGCCCGGCTGCGCCGCGCGTGGTGGTGGCTTCGCCACCCACACCCCCCCCCGCCGCGCGCCACGGCGAACCGCCTGGGTGCGTGCGCCTCCGCTACGGCATCCCCGCGAACGGGGTGTCGCCGGCGAAGACCTCTGTGTAGGTCACCATGAAGCCGATGCAGAACGCGACGATCACCCCGAGGAAGACCAGGATGCCGACCGTGCTCGCCAGGGCCTTGGCCCGGGCCGGCGGGTGGGCGGTGGCGTGTTCCGGGTGGGCCGCCGTGTAGTGGACGGGGACGATGTCACCCTCGACCGTCGTCCCCGGTCCGCCCGCCTCCTCGAAACGGACGGTACGGCCTTCGCGGGTGGTGAACTCGTACACGTGGTGCAGTGTCGTCGTCACGGAGTCCTCATTGCGACGTGTGGTCGTGTACGTCCGCAGACAGCGCGCCTCGGCGGTCAGGCCGCTGTTCCAGTTGCTCCGCAACCGCAGCGAGCGGCGGATCACCCCGGCCGCCGCGACCAGCGCCATGGCCATGATCAGGCCCGGCACCACATAGAACAGAAAATCCATCGCTTCTCCCCCGAGTCCGGTACGACTCCACGCACGCGGTCATGGTCATGACGGCGTGCGTGGAACGTACCCTCCCGGGGAGCCGGTGCTCCTCAAGCAATGCTCAGAAGGCACGCCCGGCACGAACCCGGGACAGGACTCCGGTCAGAACGTGACGTCCGCACAGGAGTAGAACGCGTTGGCGGTGTCCGCGATCGTCCACACGCCGAGGATGACGTGGTGCCCGCTCAGCCCGGTCGGCAGGGTGCCGCTGTGGCTGAGAGTGGACGGCGGACGCTGACCGTTGTACGCGACCGTCAGGAACGGGGTGGTGTTCAGGTCGGCCCGGGTCAGGGCGTGGTTCTGGTTCCAGCCCTGCTTGGTGACGTAGTACTTGAAGTCGGTCGTCGCGTGCGAGGCGGTGAACTGCCAGCGGAAGGTGTAGCTCTGACCGCCGGTCACCCGGATGGTCGGCCAGGCCGCGCCCGAGGGTGTCCTCGGCTGGTCGAGCGCCCCGAAGTTGGTGTGGTTCGCCGAACATATCTGCCCGTCGTTCGGCCCGGCCGCGGGGAAGCCCTTCGGGCCCTCGACGCTCTGCGGCTCCCACTGGATGTCGCCGCAACCGGTGACGATGCCACCGTTCGCGGCGCACATCTTCTGCCGGCTGAGGGGCTGGTCGGTGTAGCCGTGGGCGTCGGCCCCGCCGGTGGACAGTACGAACGTGCCGGCGGTGGCGAGGCCGACCACGGCCGCGTACCACTTCGCCTTCCTGGTCGCATGGATGCGCATGCTGCTGCTCCTGGAGGATGTGGGGAGTTCCTTGAGCCGTGCGCGCAGCGTTCAGGTCTAGACCAAGTCCCAGATTATTGCCGGGAGTTGAACATGTCCATACCAATCCGGCGCGGCTTTCACGCCCCGTCCGCGGTCCTCCCCGTGTAGAACGCGACCGTCAGATCCTTCACCAGCGCCTTGCGCTCGTAGTCGTCGAGTTCGACCAGGCCCCGCCTCGTCAGCCGGACCACCGTGTCCTCGACCGAGTCGACGACCGAGCTGAGCACCGTGTCGCGGTGCTGGGCCTCGAGCGCGGCGATACGGCGGCGCTGCATCCGGGCGGCGACCTCGGGGGCGTACTCGATCCGTGTCGGCTGCACCACGAACACCTCAAGGCCGACCGGTTCCGCGTCCGCGGCCACCAGCCGGGTCAGCGCGTCGCCGACCGCCTCCGCGTTGCGCAGGCTCACGATGGCCGTACTGCCGGGCACGTCGGCCGGCACCTGCGGCAGCACACGGGCCAGCGCCGCCTCGACGCACTCCCGCAGATAGGCCTCGTGGTCGTCGATGCCGAGCATGGCGCGCGCGGTGTCCCGGACCAGCCACGTCACCATCAGGACCACGTGCAGCGCGACCCCGTTGGCGTCCACCGCGGGCATCGGCTCGCTGCGCCAGTGCCGCACCCGCACATCGGCCCGTGTGCGCAGCACCAGCGGATTGACCCACACCAGGCCGGTACGGCGGATCGTGCCCCGGTAGCGCCCGAACACACTGAGCACCCAGGCGCGCCCGGTGTGGCCCCGCATGAGCCCGCCGAAACCGAGGAGGAAGAGCAGGCCTGCCCCGATGTAAGCGGCCAGTTGCGGCAGCCCCACCCCGACGGAGACGGACGCCGGAAGCTGCAGCAGGCTGAGCGCGGCCGGCGACACGAAGCCCACCCACCACGAGATGACCCCGCAGGCGGCCACGCCGGCCAGACCGACCAGCACGCCGAGCGCACCCGGCAGCACCCGTGCGGGCCGCTCCACCAGGTCGGGGTCGAGGTCGGGTGGCTTGCGGCCAGGCGGGGTCGAGGGACGGACCTTCGGCTGTTCGCCGGTGCCGAGCCGCCGCCCCACCACCGTCGTGTTGACCGGCACCGCGGCGTCGGGGTCCTCACGGAACAGCAGGTGAACGGGGATGTCGGTGGTCGAGTCGCCGTGGATGAGCCGGGCCTGCCGGGCTTCCGCTTCGTCCGGCGCCTCTTCGGAATCCGGGTGCTGCGATGTGGTGCTCATTCGTGCCTCCTTGCCTTGGCCCCGGAGTGTGGTGACGGGGCGCGGAATACGGACCGGGAAAGGGAGTTCGGAAAGGGCCGGTGGCCAGGTCAGGAGAACAGGCGCCGCCAGGTATCCGGCCCGGGGTAGCCGTCGGCCTCGGCACCGTGCCAGCCCTGGGCCCGCTGGAACGCTTCGACATTGCGGCGGTCCGGCTCGCCCCAGTGCGGCCCGGGCCCGCCGGTGTAGTGCCTGCCGAACCCTTTTTTGATCAACCGGCGACCCAGCCGCGTGACATACGGGTTGTGTGCGCCCGGCCGGAACATGCCCAGGCCGGGAAAGCCGGGCACCAAGGTCCGGGATGCGGCCCGCAGTTCGTCAGCGGTCATGGAGAGCCCGGCCATCGGCATGTCCTCGCCCTTCTTCTGTGCCATGGACCAGGCCGTCGCGCCGGGCCCCGCGACCGCGCCCGCTCCGGACAGGGCGCCCGCGTAGCCGTCCACCGTGGCCGGATCGTCGTCGGTCAGCGGCAGGTCCTTGTCCCCGAGGCCGGCCTTGCTCTCGGTGACGTTCTTGTAGCGGTAGGGGACATAACGGTCTGAATTGGACCAGTACGCATAGGGGGTGGCCTGCTTCCGGGCCTTCGGTGGGGTCTCCTCGTAGGCCGTGTACTGCGTGTGCGTGTAGTCCGTCCAGCCGCCGAAGATCACCACGTGCGACCCGCGTTCGGGGTCGTCGACGTTGTGGAAGAGGAGGATGTCGCCCGGCTGCAACTGCTCCTTGGTGATGCGGACGCCGAACTTGTCCAGGCTGCCCGTCCATTCGTTGGTGCCGAGGTTCCAGGCCATCGAGACGAAGCCGGAGCAGTCCTGCCGGTAACCGTCCGACCAGTAGTCGTCCATGCTGTACGGCACCCCGGCCGCGACCCATTGCTTGGCCCGGTTGATGATCTGGGCACGGGTCGTCGCGGGCGCGACGGCGGCGGCAGGCGCCCCGGCGGGGCCGTTCAGCGGGGCCGTGTATCCCTGCGGGGTGTCCGGCGGCTGGTCGCCACGGGGGGCACCCGGGCGGGGCGGCGCGTGGGTGGTCGCCACAGCCGGTGCCGCCTGGCCCGCACCGAGCACCGCGGCCACTGCGGCGGCCAGCACGATCGTCGTGCGGGACGTCACAGGGCCGGAGCGCCCGGTGCGGCATGCCGGGAGGAGAGCGCGGCGCCAGTGAACACAGCCGGGGCAGTCGCAGCCGGACGCCGGATCGAATTCCTCGAACACCGGAGTCCGCATGCCGCGTCCTTCACCCTCACTGTCGCCACCTTGGAGGATTTGTACTGTTTTCTGCATGTATGTCAGTTTCACTAACTGGACGGCGGAATCGTGGGATGACGGCCCGAATGTTGCGGGCGTTCCGTTCCTCCGGCGGTACGGGCACCCGCCGGACGGAGGCCGTCATGAGCCGTCCGTGGTCCGGAGCACCCCGTCGTGTCGGGTAGAGTTCTCCAGGTCAGCAGGCGCCGCTAGCTCAGTTGGTTAGAGCAGCTGACTCTTAATCAGCGGGTCCGGGGTTCGAGTCCCTGGCGGCGCACGACCGGAAGGCCTCTCGCGAGAGCGGGGGGCTTTTTCGTGTCCTCTCGCGCCCGACAAACCGCTCGATGCGCCCCGCTACCCTCTGGCCATGGCACGCGACCTGCAGGAGCGGATCAAGAGGCTCATCGTCGACCGCCGGCTGCCCCCGGGTGCGACGCTGCCCACCGAGTCCGAACTGATGGCGCTGCTCGGAGCCAGCCGGAACTCCGTGCGCGAGGCCCTGAAGGGGCTCCAGGCGATGGGCATCGTAGAGATCCGGCGTGGTTTCGGCACCTACGTCGGCCCGATGTCCCTGGCCCCGATGGTCGAGGGCCTCGCCTTCCGCACGGTCGCCGGGCACCACCGCGGCGAGGACAGCCTGCTGGAGCTCCTCGAACTGCGCGAGGCGGTGGAGTCGGGACTGGTCTCACGCCTGGCCGGCCGGCTGCCGGAGCGCGATCTCGTCGAACTGGGCGCGCTCGTGGACCGCATGGAGCAGCAGGCCGCAGAAGGGGCCTGCCTCGCCGAGACCGACCGCGCCTTTCACTCCGCCCTCTACCGAGGGCTGGGCAACGCCCTGCTGGGCGAGGTGCTGGAGGCCTTCTGGGACGCGTTCCACCGTGTCCGTACGGATCTGGTGGACCTGCCGCAGGACCCGAAGGTCACCTGCCGGCAGCACCGGGAGATCCTTGGCGCCGTGCGGTCCGGGGATTCCGCACGAGCGGAGAAGGCCATAAGGGAGAACTTCCTCGGCATCCGCACCCGACTGACCGCAGCAACCGCCCCGGGCGGTGGGACCTCGTAGCGCTCAGGAGGCCAAGGGTCGCCGGCGCATGCGAGTCGGGGGACGCGGCGAGGGCGGGAGGGAGCGCATTGTCGACGGAGGCGACCGGCCCCGCCGAGGGCGGATGTCACCGGCCGGTGCCCGTCAGGTACGCCGACACCACCACGTTCGCCGAGTAGGTCCGGCTCACCGGGTCATAGGTGCCGCCGCAGGTCACCAGCCGCAGCTCGGCCCGGCCCGGCTCGCGTGTCCCGTACGCCTGCCGGGCGTCGAAGCCCTCGCGGGCCAGGACCTTGACGTCCTCGACGGTGAACTCCGCGATCTGCCCGTCGTCGCGGGCCACCCGGACCTTGGCTCCCGGTCGCAGACCGCTCAGCCCGTAGAAGACGGCCGGCTTGGTGTCGGTGTCCAGGTGCCCGACGAACAGCGCGGTCCCGGCGACGCCGGGCGCCACCCCGGCCTGGTACCAGGCGACGACGCCCGGCTGGTCGTAGGGCGGCGCATCCGGCGCTCCCTGCCCGTCCAGCCCGCGCGGCACGACCGGTGCCCGCACCCCGAGGTCGGGGATGTCGACACGCAAGGGCACCGCCCGCCGCAACGGCTCCGCGGCAGGCGGCAGTTCGGGCTGCGGGGGACGGCCGACTGCGGCCATGTCGCCGGTCATCGGGGCGAAGATCCCCTGGCGTACGTCGGTGACGTCACGACCCCACTGCCACAGCCCCAGCAGCAGGACCACCCAGGCGACACCCATCAGCATGCGTCCGGTGACGGAGGAACGTTCATGTACCGACATGGCTCACTCCGCGCCTCTGCCCCGGTGGGCACTACGGGCCACGACCGCGGCGCACGCGACGCCGGCGAGGACGAGGCCGATGATCGCGTGCAGGGCGCCGGGCCCCGCGACCCGGGCGCCGGCGGACGACCCGCGCGCCGTACCGCCGCCGCCCGCGTGCACCGGGGCGGTCGGCGAGGAGGGGGCGGAGGGCGGGACCGTCGGGATGGCGGAGGCGGAGCCGCTCGGGGAAGGCTGGGCGGACGGCGCGGTCGCCGTCGGTCCGGCGACGCTGATCACGCCCTTGACCTCCTGGTCGTCGCAGGCGACGGTGACGGAGTAGGTGCCGGGCGCCAGCGCGGTGCGGACCCGGGTGTCACCGGTCAGCAGGCCGTCCTCACCGACGAGCCGCGCATCCGCGACGAACGCGTCCGATGTGGCGGTGCCGGTCACACCGGGGCAACCCCGTACGGCCAGCTGGATGTCGGTGCCGGGCGCGGGGGAGGCAGGGGTCATCCAGACGCCCTGCTGGTCCGCCGCGTACGCCATCGGAACGAGAGCGGTCGCGACAGCGGCCCCAGCACACAGGGTGAGCCGTAGTGAACCCATCGTGAAACCTCCCGATACCAGGAGATTCCCCTTTCAGGCACTCCGGCGCATCCGGACGGGACCCCCGGCTACTCCGTCCGGGTGCCGGGGGACCTGTGCCGAGCGGGCCTCGGACGCGGCTCTCGTCGCCACCCGCAAGCGATGTCAGGCGAGGTCGACGAGGTCCGCGATGGAGTTCACGATGTGGGAGGGGCGGAACGGGAACCTGTCGATCTGCTCCGGCGTGGTCAGCCCGGTGAGCACCAGGAACGTCTGCATGCCGGCCTCCATGCCGGCCAGTACGTCGGTGTCCATCCGGTCGCCGATCATCGCGCTGGTCTCGGAGTGCGCCCCGATCGTGTTGAGCCCGGTCCGCATCATCAACGGGTTCGGTTTGCCCGCGAAGTACGGCTTCTTCCCGCTCGCCTTGGTGATCAGCGCGGCGACCGCGCCGGTGGCGGGCAGCGGGCCCTCGGGGGACGGGCCGGTCTCGTCGGGGTTGGTGCCGATGAACCGGGCGCCGCCCTTGATCAGCCGGACCGCCTTGGTCATGGCCTCGAAGGAGTAGGTGCGGGTCTCGCCCAGGACGACGTAGTCGGGTTCCTGGTCGGTCAGGATGTAGCCGATGTCGTGGAGCGCGGTGGTCAGCCCGGCCTCGCCGATGACGTAGGCCGAGCCGCCCGGGCGCTGGTCGTCCAGGAACTGGGCGGTGGCCAGCGCCGAGGTCCAGATGTTCTCGACCGGTACCTCCAGACCCATCCGGCGCAGCCGGGCGTGCAGATCACGCGGGGTGTAGATGGAGTTGTTCGTGAGCACCAGGAACGGCTTGCCGGACTCACGCAGCTTTTTCAGGAAGGCATCGGCACCGGGGATCGGAACACCCTCGTGGATGAGCACACCGTCCATGTCGGTGAGCCACGACTCGATCGGCTTGCGCTCTGCCATGTGCCATCTCCTGCCCTACGTGGTGCTGCGTGAGTCCCAGCGTAGCGATCAGCTGTTCGTGGCGGACTTCCAGTCGTCGACGTACGTCTGAAGGTTCTTGTCGATGTCGTTCCAGTCCGGCTCGAAGACCTCGACGCCGTCCATCAGCTTGGTGAGGGCGATGGCGTTGGCGTCGGTGGCCTTGACGTCCGTACGGGCGCTGAAGCCGCCGCCGATCTCGCTGACCTGCTGCTGCGCAGTGCGGCCGAGCATGAAGTCGAGCAGCTTCTTCCCGTTCTCGCTCTGCGGGGCCTTGTTCAGGAGAGCGGCCGCGTACGGCAGGGCGAAGGTGGTCGCCTTGCCGCCCTGCTTGGCCGGGAACCAGATGCCGAGGTTCGGCATGCTCTTGGACTGGGCGTAGTTCATCTGGACGTCACCGTTGGCGACGAGCAGTTCGCCCTTGTCGATCTTGGGCGCGAGCTTGCCGGTCGACGCCGACGGGCCGACGTTGTTGGCCTGGAGCTTCTTCAGGTAGTCGAGCGCCGCCTGCTTGTCGCCGAAGTCGTGCATCGCCTTGACCAGCACGGCGGTTCCGTCGCCGGCCACACCGGGGGTGGAGTACTGCAGCTTGTTCTTGTACTTCGCGTCGAGCAGCTCCTCCCAGGTGGTGGGGGCCTGCTTCAGCTCCTTCTTGTTGTAGACGAACCCGAAGTAGTTGTTGACGACAGAGGTCCAGGTGCCGTCGGCCGCCTTGTCGGCGCCGGAGACCTGGTCGGAGCCCTGCGGCGCGTACTTGGCCAGGAGCCCCTTGCCGTCGGCCTGCTGGATGAACGGGGGCAGGGTCACGAGCACGTCGGCCTGGGGGTTGCTGCGCTCGCGCAGGGCGCGCTGCACCACCTCGCCCGAGCCGCCCTCGACGTACTTGACCTTGATTCCGGTCTGCTTCTCGAAGTCCTTGAAGACGCGGTCGTACCAGCCGTCGTTGTTCTCGCCCTTGAGGCCGTCCGCGCTGTAGACGGTGACGGTCTTGGCGTCGGCGGCGGAGGAGTCGCCACCGCAGGCGGTGAGAGAACCGGCGAGGACGAGGCTGCCGAGGACGGCGGCGATCGGCTTGATGTGGTTTCTGGGCATGACGAGATGAACTCCTTGCGTGGACGGGAGAGCCGGGGTGGAGCGAGCGGTCACCGGTAGGCGGCCCGGGTACGGATCCGGGCCACGGCGAACAGGACGAGGAGGGTGGCCGTCATGAGGACGACGGCGAGGGCGGAGCCGGTGAACAGCGAGCCCCGGTCGGTGGCGGCGTAGATCTGCACCGGAAGCGGAGCCCAGTCGGGCGGATAGAGCATCATCGTGGCGCTCAACTCGCCCATGGACAGGGCGAAGCAGAGGCCGGCCGCGGCCGTGAGGGACGGCAGCAGCAGCGGGAGCCGGACCCGCCACAGCACATAGCCGGGACGGGCCCCCAGGGATGCCGCGGCCTGCTCGTAGGCGGGGTCGAGGCGGAGGACGGCCGCGGAGACCGACTGGTAAGCGAAGGCCGTGACGAGGACGGTGTGCGCGAGGATCACGATCCAGCGGGTGCCGTTGAGCAGCACGGGCGGCTGCGAGAAGGCGACGAGGACCGCGAGCCCGACCACCACCGAGGGCACGGCGACCGGGAGTACGAACAGCGCGTCCATCACCCGCTTCAGAGGCTTCGGCAGGGCGTGCGCACCGATCGCGCCCCAGGTGCCGACGGCGAGCGCGAGCAGGCTGGCGGTGACCGCGGTGACCAGGCTGGTGATGAGCGCCTGGAGCGAGTCCCCGTGCGTGGCCGCGGTGTAGTGCGCGGCCGTGTAGCCGGACGGCAGCGCCCCCGACCAGTGACCGGCGAACGACGCGGCCAGGATGACGAGCAGCGGCAGCGCGAAGAGCGGGAGGAAGAGGACGAGGAAGCAGGTCCACAGGGCCCACTTCCCTGTGCGGCTATGCACCAGCACGGCGGCTCACCACCCGGTAGAGGGCGAAGAGGCCCACGGAGACAAGGACGTTGACGACGGCGACGACACAGGCGCCCGGGTAGTCGGACTCCAGGATCGCCTTGCTGTAGACGAGCATGGGCAGCGTGGTGACGCCCTTGGCGCCGGTGAACAGCACGATGCCGAACTCGTTGAGGCAGAGCACGAGGACGAGTCCTCCGCCGGCCGTGAGCGCGGGCAGCGCCTCGGGCAGGATCACCCGGCGCACGATCCGCGCGGGCCGCGCCCCGAGCGACGCCGCGACCTCCACCTGAGCGGTGTCGAGCTGCGAGAACGCGGCGAGGAGGGGCCGCATCACGAACGGCGTGAAGTAGGTGACCTCGGCGAGGAGGACACCCCAGGGCGTGGTGAGGAACTGGAAGGGCCCCGAGGCCGCGCCGGTCGCCTCGCTCCACAGCCCGTTGGCCATGCCCACGCTGCCGTAGAGGAACAGCAGGGCGAGCGTGATGAGGAAGGAGGGGAAGGACAGGAAGACGTCGACGAACCGGGCGATCGCCTTCGCCCCGGGGAACGGGACGAAGGCGATCACGAGCGCGAGGAAGAACCCGAGGAGCAGACAGCAGGCGGTGGCGGCGAGCGCCAGCCAGACGGTGGTCCACAGGGCCTCGCGGAACGCCACGGAGGCGAAGACGTCCGTGTACGGCTTGAGGGAGGTGCCCCCGGTGTCCGGCTGGAAAGACTGCCGGACCACCAGGGACAGGGGGTAGAGGAACGCGGCGGCGAGCAGGACCGCGGGAGGAAGAGCCCAGGCCAGACGCCTAGTCACGGCTCACCCCAGCGGCCAGCAGCACGCCGTCCTCGGGCGCGAAGTGCACCTCGACCGTCTCCCCCGGCGCGGGCGGGCGCCGCAGCTCCCCCACATCGGCCATGACCCGGTGGCCCGCCACGTCCACGTACAGGCGGTGGGTGGCGCCGCGCCACTGGATCTCGCCGAGGACTCCGGCCAGCCGGTTGGGTCCCGGCCCGAGCCGGACGAGGTGCGGTCGTACGCACAGGGTCGCCGCGGCCCCCTTGGCCGCCCCCTGCGTGTCCACCTGCAGGTCGACGCCGCCGAAGGCGACTCCCTGCGCCCCCACGGTCACCGGCAGCAGGTTCGCGTTCCCGACGAAGGACGCCGTGAACTCGGTGCGCGGCGCCCGGTACAGCTCCTGCGGTGTGCCGACGTCCTGCAGCCGGGCGCGGTCCATGACCGCGATCCGGTCCGCCAGCGTCAGCGCTTCGACCTGGTCGTGCGTGACGTAGAGAATCGTCACGTCGGGCAGCTCCCGGTGCAGCCGGGCCAGCTCCGCGAGCATCCCGGAGCGCAGCCGGGCGTCCAGCGCGGACAGCGGCTCGTCGAGGAGGAGCACGCCGGGGCGTACGGCGAGCGCCCGCGCGATCGCGACCCGCTGCTGCTGCCCGCCGGACAGCTCGCGCGGATACCGGCGGGCGTACTCGCCCATGCCGGTCATCTCCAGGGCCTCGGCGACCCGGCCGGGGATCTCCCGCCGGGGCGCCTTCTGCGCCTTGAGCCCGAACGCCACGTTCTCCTCGACCCGCATGTGCGGGAAGAGCGCGTACTGCTGGACGACCATCCCGATGCCACGCCGGTGCGGCGGCAGCCCGGTCACGTCGCGTCCGCCGAGGAACACCCGCCCGGAGGACGGGCGCACAAACCCGGCGACCGCCCGCAGCGCGGTCGTCTTGCCCGAGCCCGAGGGCCCGAGCAGCGCCATGACCTCGCCCGGTTCGGCGGTGAGGTCGAGACCGTCCAGGACGGTGGTCCCGCCGTACGCGACCGACACCCGGTCGAAGCGAATACCGGTCATGCCGCGTCGACTCCACTCAGCAGAGCCGGGAGTTCGGCCACCGAGCCGAGCACATGCGTGGCGCCGGCGGCGCGCAACGCCGTGCCGTCGTGGGCGCCGGTGAGCACTCCGGCCACCAGTCCCGCCCCGGCCCGCACCCCGCTGAGCATGTCGTAGGAGGTGTCCCCCACGACCGCGACCTGCCGGACGTCCTCGGCCGCCCGGGTCCGCACGAAGGCCTCGAGGACCATGTCGGGGTAGGGCCGGCCGCGGCCTCCGGCGTCCGCCGGGCACAGGGTGAGCGGCACCAGATCCCGCCAGCCGAGGGCGTCGAGGATCGCGTCCTGGGTGACCCGGGCGAACCCGGTGGTCAGGACGACGGTCAGCCCGTCGGCCCGCAGTTCCTCGACGGCGGCGCGGGCCCCGGGCACCTCGGAGATGAGCCCTTCGTCGACCAGCTCCCCGTACGCCTTCTCGAAGGCGGCGTTGCCGCGCTGGGCGAGGCTCTCGTCGCCGAACAGATGCCGGAACACGGAGATCTTGGACTCGCCCATGGTGGGGCGTACATAGGCCAGTTTCTCGGCGTGGTCGGCGGAGTCGGGCCGCACGCCGAGTTCGGCGGCGGCCGCGGCGAAGGCGCGCTCGACGAGACCGCCGTCGGCGACGGTGGTGCCGGCCATGTCGAGCACGACGAGACGTATGTCGGTCATGGGGTGAATCACCAGCTCAATTCGTTCGCGGTGGTCTCGGCGATGGCGGGCGCGCAGGTCATTCCGCGCCCACCGGGCCCGGTGACCAGCCACACCCCGTCGCGTACCTGCTGTCGGTGCACGACGCGTGTGGTGTCGGTGCACTGCGCGTACACCCCCGCCCAGCGGCGGCGGGTCTTCGGCAGCGGCCGGCCGAGGAATCCCTCGACGACCTCGGTGAGGTGGTCGTAGGGGTCCTCGAGCGTGTCGAAGGCGAAGGGGTGCTCGTACTCGTGGGTGTCGCCGATGGTCAGTCCGCCGTCGGCACGCTGCACCATCAGCAGCTGCATGCGGTGGGCGGCGGCGGTCGGCGTCTGCGTCTCCTCGGCTTCGAGGCCGTCGAGGGCCTCGCTCCGGTAGGCCGGGTAGTAGCGGAAGCTGTCCCCGTCGGCGACCGAGGTGGGGAGGGGCTCGCCGAGCGGGGCGGTCTGCATCATCTGCAGCCGTACGCGGCGTACGGGCAGGTCGGGTGCCAGTTCCTTGACCAGCCCGCCGAGCCAGGCGCCCGTGCACAGCACGACCGCGTCGGCGCGGTGTACGTCCCCGTGGTCGTCGCGGACCGTGCCGGGGCCGGTGACCTCGCGGACCTCACGGCCCGGCAGGAAGGTGTAGTTCGGGGACCTCTTCAGCGCCTCGCGCAGAGCGAGCTGGGCGGTGCGGGGCTCGACGGCGGCGTCCCGCTCGCAGTACAGAGCCCCTTCGTAGGTGCCGCGCAGGGCCGGGTTCACGGCCCGCGCCTCGGTCGCGGACAGCAGCTTGTAACCGCGCGCGGCCGCGTCCGCACGGGCCAGGGCGGCCTCGGCGACGGCCAGTTCACGGCCGGTGCGGACGAGGGTCAGCGAGCCGTTGGCGCGGAAGCCGAGCGCGGGCACGCGGGCGCCGATCTCCTCCCACAGCTCCCGGGCGCGCAGAGCCGTTTCCAGCTCCTCGCCGCCCGCGCGGCCACTCACCCAGACCTGGCCGAAGTTGCGCAACGAGGCGCCGCGGGCCTCGGCCTCCCGCTCGATCTGTACGACCTCATGGCCGCGTTCCACTGCTTGCCAGGCGTGCATGGTGCCCACCACGCCGCCTCCGACGACTGTCACTCTCACGTCAGCCACGCTCCTTGGAATCGGGAAATCGAAAGGATCTTCCTGGCAACCAAATGGTGAACTGACCTTCAAGTTTGGACTAGACCCGTTATCTTTCCGTGATAAAACACGGTGGGCATGCGACACAAAGCGATGCGAAAAGGGCGGGCACCCGGCCCGCCCCGACCGCCGCCCTCAGCCTCCGAGATGCGCCGAGAAGGAGAACCGGTCCCCCCGGTACAGCGTCCGCACCCGCTCCAGCGGCCGCCCCGTGGTGTCCCGCGAGACACGGTGGATCAGCAGCATCGGCAGGGCCGGCGGGGTCCCGATGAGAAGGGCCTCGCGCGGGGCGGCGAGCACCGTCTCGATGCGCTCGTCGGCGTCGCCGAAGCCGATGCCCTGCTCGTGCAGGTAGCCGTAGAAGGAGGAGTCGGGGTCGAAATCGGTGTCGAGCCGCGGGACCCGCGCCACCGCCACATAGGTGCTCTCCAGGCCGACTCGTTCGTCGTCGGCGAGCAGCACACGCTCCATGTGCCAGACCGGTTCGCCCCGGGTCAGTCCGCTCTCGGCGGCGAGGGTGTCGTTGCAGGGAAAACGGTCGAGCGTGATGAGGCTTCGACCAGGGGTGCGCCCCTGTCTACGGACACCCTCGGTGTAGCTGGCCAGGGACAGCGGCTGCTCCAGCTTGGGCCCGGCGACCACCGTGCCCCTCCCCTGACGGCGCAGCCTCCCCTCCAGCAACAGGTCGCGCAGTGCCTGCCGCACGGTCTCGCGTGCCACGTCGTACCGCTCGGACAGATCGCGTTCGGTGGGCAGCAGCCCGCCCTCGCCCAACTCCGCGACGAGTGCCGCGATCTGTGCCTTCACCGCGTAGTACTTCGGGATGCGGCCGTGCTCGGGGATGCCGGAGCGGACGGGGGCTCCGGGGTCCTGGTCGTTCGGGTAGTCCACGGGTTGATCGTCGCAGACGAATCCGGGTCGCCGGGTCGAGGGGCTGCGCGCCGGGAGGCTCAGCGGCGCCTGCGGAACAGCAGGATGGGCAGGCCCGCGACGATGACTCCGCCCGCCATGAGCAGCAGCCCTTTGAGGACCCCCCTCAGCCCGCGCCCTTGCCGCGGCCCGGTGGAGGCCAGTTCCTCCGCGCCGGGACTGCGCCCTGCGGTGGGCGACGCCGTCTTCCGTGGCGGGTCCGTGCCGGCGCCGGCCGCCCCCACGATCCGGAACCGGTAGTCGTTGGACTCGCCCACCCAGTCCCCGTCGTTCCCGTGGCGCTGCACGATCGCGGCGTTCGCCACGACGTCGTTCGCGGCGGTGCCGGAGGCGATCGCGAGCCGGACCTTGACGGTGAGCGTCCGGCCCGGCGCGATGCTGAAACCGGGGAAGCCGTCGTCGAAGACGCCGACCAGTTCGGCCCGGTCGGTGCGCCGGAAGGTGACCCGGTGCGGGCGGTCACCGTCGAAGAACTCCAGTTCGGGCTGGGTGACCGTCAGCGCCCGCTTGGTGTCCACCAGGACCAGCACCGGGTGGATCGCGCCGCAGACCTGCCCGGTCGTGTTCTTGAGGTCGATGAACCAGGTCTGCGCGGCACCACCGGGCTCGTACCGGGCGGGGCCGCCCTTGATGCTGGTGGCGAGCGGGAAGGAGCCGCCGGCCGGAGCGGTGCAGGTGGCCTGCTGGTCGGCGGCGTACACAACGGCGAGCGCGGACGGGAGGAGGGCGCCGGCGGCGAGCGTGGGCCGGAGGAGGGCGCAGGCCGCGAGCGTGGAGAGCGCCACCAGGGACAGTCGGGAGCGTCTGGACAGTCGCATGGAAGCATGACCGGCCATGGACGGCGGCCCCTGAAGCACGCCACGCCCGACCGGCCTGAGCCCACCGGCCAAGTCCCCTCGATCAGCGCAGCGGCCGGACATCGGCGGGGCGGGGGACGGCGCGGACATCGGTGCGGGCGGACAGTGGCGAGGGCTCTGGACGGCCGGGCACCGGCGCTGGCGCGGCGCGGCCGGACATCGGCGCGGACATCGGTGCGGGCGGACAGTGGCGAGGGCTCTGGACGGCCGGGCACCGGCGCGGCGCGGCTGGACATCGGCGCGGACATCGGCGCGGGCGCGTCGCGACTGGACATCGGCGCGGACATCGGCGCGGGCGCGTCGCGACTGGACACCGGCGCGGCGGGCGGGGGACGGTCGGACATCGGCGCGGTCGGAGCGCGGGCGGGTGCCCGCGCCCGGGGTCAGCCCTCCGCCCGGCCGAACAGCGGCGCGAGCAGCAACTGTGCCGCGCCCTCCGCGACGCCGCGCGCCCGGCCGGGTGCGAGGCGCACGGGGACGGCCGCAGCAGAGCCCTCGCGCCGGGCGCGGGCGTCGAGGACGGCGCCCACTCCCCGTACGAAGGCATCCGGATCGGCGGCGACGGTACGCCCGCCGAGCAGCACCAGGTCGATGTCGAGCAGCCCCACCAGGTTCGCGGCGCCCGCGCCGAGGACGCGCGCCGCCTCGGCCAGGTCTCCGCGTCCGACGGCGGCGAGGCACAGCGCCTCGACGCAGCCGCGGTCGCCGCAGCCGCACGGCGGCCCGTCGAGCTGGATCACCTGGTGCCCGAACTCCCCTGCCCCGGTCCGGGCCCCCCGGTGCACGGTCCCGCCGATGACGAGGCCGGCGCCCAGCCCGGTCCCGAGGTGCAGATAGGCGAACGACGCGTGCGCGTCCCCGTCCACCCCGCCGAGCGCGAGCCCGAGCACGGCGGCGTTGGTGTCCTTGTCCACGACCACGGGCATCGCGAGCCGCCGCGCCAGCGCATCCCGCAGCGGGAACCCGTCCCACTCGGGGAACCCGGTGACGCGGTGCAGCACGCCGTGCAGATGGTCCAGGGGACCGGGAAGCGCGACGCCGACCCCGAGCACAGGCACGGAACTCCCCGCTTCGGCGGACTCCCCCGGCTCCCCGTCGGGCTCCGGTCCCGCCCCCGCTTCCCGGGCGGCACGCACCGCCGCCCCCTGCGCTCGCAGGGCCTCCACCTCCCGGGCCGCGCTCTCCACCACGGCCCGCGCTCCTGCGCCCAGGTCCAGCGGGGCCCGGCGCTCGGCGACCACCGCGCCCGTGAGGTCGCACAGCACCGCCCGCAGTTCGTCCCGGTCCAGATGCAGGCCCACGGCGTACCCGGCCCCGGGCTCCAGCCGCAGCACGGTCCGCGGTTTGCCCCCGGTGGAGGCGCGGCGGCCCGCCTCGGCCACGAGTCCGTCCGCGCGCAGCCGGGCCGTGATCTTGCTGACGGCCTGCGGGGTCAGCCCGGTGCGCTCCGCGAGCTCCAGACGGCTGATCCCGCTCTCCCCCGCCGTGCGCAGCAGATCCAGCACGAGCGCCGTGTTGTGGCTGCGCAGCGCCGGCAGGTTCACTCCGCCCGCCACGGTCCCCGCGACCCCACGCCTGCTTCCTCCGGCCCCCGCATACGTCCTGTTCACGCAGCCATTCTCTCTCGCGCTTGCACTTTGGCAACAGCGTTGCGAAAGTAGTGCCCATGACTGGCACAGCCCCTGGTACCGACACCCCCCTCCGCGTGGGCCTCGTGGGCTACGGCCTCGCGGGCTCCGTCTTCCACGCCCCGCTGATCGCCGCCACCGAGGGCCTCGCCCTCGACACGGTCGTCACCTCGAACCCGGAGCGGCAGGAGCAGGCCCGCGCCGAGCACCCCGACGTGCGCATCGCCGCCACCGCCGACGAACTGTGGCCCCGAGTCGGCGAGCTCGACCTGATCGTCGTCGCCTCCCCGAACAAGACGCACGTCCCGATCGCGACCTCCGCCCTGGAGGCCGGCCTGCCGGTCGTGGTCGACAAGCCGATCGCGGGCACGGCGGCCGAGGCGCGCGGACTGGCGGCGCTGGCCGAGAAGCGCGGCGTGCTGCTCTCCGTCTTCCAGAACCGCCGCTGGGACAACGACTTCCTGACCCTCCGCAAGCTCCTGTCCGAGGGCGAACTCGGCGACGTCTGGCGCTTCGAGTCCCGCTTCGAGCGCTGGCGCCCCCAGCCCAAGGGCGGCTGGCGCGAGTCCGGCGACCCGGCAGAGATCGGAGGTCTGCTCTACGACCTCGGCAGCCATGTGGTCGACCAGGCACTGGTCCTCTTCGGCCCCGCTGCCTCCGTCTACGCCGAGGCGGACATCCGCCGCCCCGGCGCGGAGACGGACGACGACACGTTCATCGCGCTCACCCACACCAACGGCGTCCGCTCCCACCTGTACGTCTCCGCGACCACGGCCCAGCTCGGCCCGCGCTTCCGGGTGCTGGGCTCCAGCGCGGGATACGTCAAGTACGGCCTGGACCCGCAGGAGGCGGCCCTGCGCGAGGGACTGCGCCCCGGCACCGGCTGGGGTCAGGAACCCGAGTCCCTGTGGGGCCGCATCGGTGCCGGCGAGTCCCCGCTCACCGGCGGCGGCAACCCGGTGCCGACCGTCCCCGGCGACTACCCGGCGTACTACGCGGCCATCGCGAAGGCCGTACGCGAGGGCGGCCCCAACCCGGTCACCGCGCTCGAGGCGGCCGCGGCCCTGGACGTCCTCGAGGCGGCCCGGCGCTCGGCCCGCGAGGGTGTGGCGGTGAAGCTGTGACCACGACCGCACCCGAGATCCCGGAACTCGAGGAGCAGGAGCGCCGCCTGACGCTCTCCCGCTTCACGTACGACGACGCATGGGCCCTGGGCACGCTGCTGGTGGAGCTGGCCCGGGCCCGCAAGGCCCCGGTCGCCATCGACATCCGCCGCGGCGGCCAGCAGCTCTTCCACGCGGCGCTGCCCGGCTCGACGCCGGACAACGACGCCTGGATCGACCGCAAGCGTCGCGTCGTAGAGCGCTACGGCTGCTCGTCCCTGCTGGTCGGTACCCGCTTCCGCGCCAAGGGCACGACGTTCGAGGAGTCCTCCCGCCTCGACCCCGACGTGTACGCGGCACACGGCGGCGCGTTCCCGATCACGGTCGAGGGCGCAGGCGTGATCGGCACGGTAGTGGTCTCCGGCCTACCCCAACTGCAGGACCACGCCATGGTGGTGGAGGCACTGGAGCGCCTCAAGACAGAAGGCTAGTCCGCCCCGAAAGGGGCGCGCGGAACTACGCGCTCAACCACCGACAACGGTCAGCGGCCACACACGCACGGCCCCCCAATCCCCGCGCCCCGAAAGGGGCGCGGGGAACTGCGCGATCAACCCTCGACAACCCGCAGCCGCCGCACACGCGCAGCCCCCACCACAGGACCGCGCCCCCATAGGGGCGCGGGGAACTGCGCAATCACCCCCGACGCCCCGCACCCGTCAAACCCCCGCAGCCCCCGCAGCCCCCGGGCCGTCACGCCCAACAGGAGCGCGGGGAACGACGCAAACCCCCCACCCCAGCGGAGCGCTCACGCATTCTTGAGTTCCTGCCGCTGCCGCCCCAACCCCGAAATCTCCAGCTCCACCACGTCCCCGGCCCGAAGGTACGGCTTCGGGTCGGGTTGCCCGAGCGCGACTCCCGCCGGCGTACCGGTGTTGATGACGTCCCCCGGGTACAACGTCATGAACTGGCTGACGTACCGCACGACTTCGGCGACCGGGAAGATCTGCTCCGCCGTGGTCCCATTCTGCTTCAGCTCACCGTTGACCCAGAGCTTCAGCGCCAGGTCCTGCGGGTCCGCCACCTCGTCGGCGGTCACCAGCCACGGCCCGAACGGGTTGAACGTCTCGCAGTTCTTCCCCTTGTCCCAGGTCCCGCCGCGCTCGATCTGGAACTCGCGCTCGGAGACGTCGTGCGCCACCGCGTATCCGGCGACATGCGCGAGTGCCTCCTCGTGCGACCCCAGATAGCGGGCCGTGCGTCCGATGACGACCGCGAGCTCGACCTCCCAGTCGGTCTTGGTGGACCCGCGCGGCACGAGCACGGTGTCGTCGGGCCCGACCACCGTGTCCGGCGCCTTGAAGAAGATCACCGGCTCGGCGGGCGGCTCCGCGCCGGTCTCCCGCGCGTGGTCGTGGTAGTTCAGGCCGATGCAGACGATCTTGCCGATGCGGGCGAGCGGCGGTCCGACACGCAACCCGTCGGCGTCCAGTTCCGGGAGCCCGCCCTCCTCGGCGGCAGTCCGGATCCGGCGCAGCGCCGCCTCGTCGGCGAGCAGCGCACCGTCGATGTCCGGGACGAGAGCCGACAGATCCCGAAGGATCCCCTCGGCGTCGAGCAGCGCGGGCCGCTCCGCCCCCGCCGTACCGACTCGCAGCAGCTTCATGATCCCCATCTCCTCGATCGCGGGCAGCCCGGTCGATGGGTACGGCCTGAGTGCGGCAGGGGACGCAGCCATCGGAGGACTGGTCGATCCTCCAAGGTAGCCGTCCAGTCCGCAATACCCCGTTCACGGACTGGACCGACGTAGCCCGCGCTCAGCGGTACAGCACACTCCGCTCGACCGCGCTCCACGTCGTACTGGTCACCACGTACAGCGCGGCGGCCAAGCGGGACCACCGCCACCGTGACGAGGGTGAAGAACGACAGGAACGGCATGGCCTTGGTGACCGCGCCCAGACCGGGCACCTGCCCGCCGTCGCCGGCCGGGACCGGCATCGCGGCCGTCATCCGCTTCGTACGCCGGTAGTTGTAGGCGGCGACAGCCGCGACGAGCGCGAACAGTGCGAGATGGACGAGACCCGCCGTCCCGAGGAGTCCGCCGTGGCCCAGCGCGTCGGCCCACCGGCCGCCGAGCGGCGCGGCCAGCAGCGAGTGGGTGAGCAGGGCGTTGCTCCGGCCGCCGATCGTCGTGTTCGAGAACAGGTGGTAGAGGAGGAAGAAGGCGGGCAACTGCAGAAGCCCGGGCAGCAGTCCGGACAGCGGCGAGATGTCCTCCTGAGCGTGCAGTTCCAGGACCGCCTTCTGAAGCTTCTCGGGGTTCCTGGCGTGCTTCTTGCGCAGTTCGGCGATCCTCGGCTGGAGCTTGGCACGGGCCTGCTGACCGCGCGCGGCGGCCCGGGACAGGGGGTGGACCAGGAGCCGTACGAGCGCGGTGAACAGGACGATCGCGGCGGCCGCCGCGGAGGCGTGGAAGAGCGGCTGAAGCAGTTCGGCCAGCCGTTCGACCAGGCCGGCGAACACGGACATGAACGTGGACATGGGTGAGCCCTCCGGGGGTCTCGTCGTGCCGGGGTGATGAGAGGTGTCGGCATGACGACCCGCGTGGGGTCACACGTGTGCACCGTACGGAACGAACGAGTGCGTGCCCTACGCGACGGTCGCCGGGAGGGCACGCCCCGGTGCCCGCGGTCGCCTGCGTCCCGGGGCGTCGGGGTCCCGTTGCGGCAGGAACGCCGTACGGTGCTCGCGGTCTCGGATGGCCGTGCGCACCCGGGTCGGCGGCACGGCGGGAGCGCTGCGCGCGGCGATCAGCGCGCACGCGGCGAGGGCGGTGCCGACCGCGCCGGTCGCGGCGAAGGCGACGGCGGCGGCGGCGGCGGGCAGGCTGCCGGTGTCGAGGACGGCGACCTCGAGGAGCAGGATGAGCAGCGCGGCGGCGGGGCGCAGACTCGCCCACATCCGGACCATCGACCGCCCCTCCCCTCTGCCGACCGCCCTTGTGATGTGGCCTACCGCCCTTGTAGCGCCTCGGTCTCCAGCGGCTCCAGCAGCCTCTTCGGCCTGAGGAGCGCCCGGCTGACCGGATCGGCGGGGGCCCGGTCGACCCCGGGTCCCGGCACCATTTCGACGTCCGGGACGGGCACCACGGTTCCACAGACGGGACATTCGCCGTACGGTCCGAGCTCCGTGCCGCAGGCCGCGTGCCGGTAGACGAGCAGGGGCTTCTCGCAGAACTGCTCGCGACCCCAGAGTCCGAGCGAACGCAGGATGGGCCACAGGGCGATGCCGCGGTCGGTGAGGACGTACTCGTCGCGCGGTGGCGACTCCTGGTAGCGGCGCTTCTCGAGGATGCCCTGGGCGGTCAGGGTCTGCAGGCGCGCCGCGAGTACGGCACGCGGCACGCCGAGGTGGACGAGGAAGTCGTTGTAGCGGCGCACACCGTAGAACGCGTCGCGCACCACCAGCAGTGTCCAGCGCTCGCCCACGACCTCCAGCGCCCGGGCGATCGAGCACTCTTGCGTCGCGTAGTCCTTACCCAGAGCCATGCACCCCACTGTACCCAGATTCCGACCGGTTAGTTCATTGACCGAATCGACTTTTCCGAAACTTGGTTCAATGACCGAACCGAGACCTGCTAGGGTCAGCCACAGGCAAGGTTCAATGACCGAACCAAGCTCTGTCGCTGAACACCGTCGGTCCGAACCCTGAACCGACCCGCCCCGGAAGGGCAGGCCATGCCACAGCTGGAACGCACGTCCAACACCGAACTGGACCGCACGTCCACGACCGCCGCCGCGGAGCGCGCGGCCGCTCCCGCGGCCGGCGAGACACCACGGGCGACCGCCACCCTCGCCCTGACGAGCGCGGCCACCGCCGTGGCGCTCATGACCTACACCGCGCCGGCCGTCACGCTCCCCGCCACCGCCGCCGCCCTGCACACCTCGGTCTCCGCGCAGGCCTGGCTGCTCAACGGCACCCCGCTGGGTCTGGCCGCGCTGCTCCTGGTGGCCGGCAGCCTCGCCGACGACTACGGCCGCCGCCGGATCTTCGTGGCGGGCACGGTCGCCCTCGGGCTCACCACCGTGCTCGGCGCCTTCGCGACCAACACCTGGATCTTCACCGTGGCGCGTATCGCGCAGGGCGCGGCGAGCGCCGCGATCCTCGCCAGCAGCCTCGGCCTGCTCGTCCACGCCTTCCCGTCGGCACGGGGCCGGCTGCACGCGACCGGTGTGTGGGGCGCCTTCGTGAGCGGCGGCATCGCGGTGGGGCCGGTGGTCGCCGGGGCCATGCCTGACTGGCGGTCGACGTACGGAGTCCTCGCGGCCGTGACGCTGATCGTGGCGGCCCTGTCCGCACGCGCCCTCACGGAGTCCCGCGCACCGCGCGGCGGCCGCCCGGACATGCTCGGCGCCCTGGTCTTCAGCCTCGCCCTGGTCTCCCTCGTGGCCGCGCTGACGCTGGGCCGCGACGGTTGGCTGCGGGCGCCGGTGGCCCTGCTGTTCGCCGCCACCGTGGTCCTTCTCGCGGTCTTCGCCCTGGTGGAGAGCCGCACCCGGACGCCGATGATCGACCTCTCTCTGCTGCGGCGCCCCCGCTTCCTCGGCTCGGCGGCGGGCGGTCTGTTCACGGGCCTGGCGGTGCTGGGCCTGTTCACCTTCCTGCCGGCACTGCTCCAGCGGACGATGGGCCTCTCGCCGATCGACACGGCGTGGCTGTTCCTGCTCTGGTCCGGACTGTCCTTCCTGGTCGCGCTCCAGGCGAAGCGCCTGGCCGGCCGCGTCTCGTCGCGCCACCAACTGGCCATCGGCTTCACACTGCACGCGGTGGGCGTCCTGACCATGCTCGGTGCGGTCGGCTCGGGTTCCTGGGTCCGCGTCCTGCCGGGTCTGGTGATCGGCGGCATCGGCAGCGGCCTGCTCAACGCCGCGCTCCCGCTGGTCGCCGTGGAATCGGTCCCCACCGAGCGGGCGGCGATGGGCTCGGGCGCCCAGCAGACGTTCCGCTACATCGGCTCGTGCGCGGGCGTGGCCCTCACGATCGCCCTGGTGACCACCGGGGGTGGCTCGCTCGCCCACGGCGCGAACGTCGCCGCCGTCGTCTCGGCGGTCCTGGCGGCGGTGGGTGCGCTCGCCGTGCTGGCACTGCGGGAGCGGGCGTAGGGACTACCGGGGGCGTGCGGAGGCGAGCACGCCCCACACCACCAGCCGGTATCGGGAGGTGAACTCGGGCGTGCAGGTGGTCAGGGTGAGGTAGTACCCGGGACGGTCGTACCCGTAGGACGGATCGACACGGCTGCGCGGCACCGGAGCGATGACGCCCCCGTCCACCGGGGAGGTCCGGGGAAGCACCTGGCCGACGACGTACGTGTACGTGGCGGACCTGGTCTCGACGGTGAAGGAGTCCCCGCGGCGCAGACGGTTGAGGTACCGGAAGGGTTCGCCGTGGGTGTTGCGGTGCCCGGCGAGCGCGAAGTTGCCCGCCTGGCCCGGCTGGGCGGTGCCCGGGTAGTGACCGACGTAGCCCTTGTTGAGCACGTCGGCCTTGCTGACGTCCTCGGCGACGGGGGCGCGCAGGGAGAGCCGCGGGATGACGAGGACGGCGTAGGCCTGAGAGGGGCCGGGACGAACGGGCCCGCTCACGGCCGTCCGCCCTTGCTTCCGGACTCCGGACGGGCTCGCGACGCCGGTACTGCCGGCCGCAGGCGTGCTCACGGAGCCACCGGCCGACGAGGAGGCCTCCGGCGCGCCCCACTCCCGCTCCAGCGCCTGCACCTTGCGCTCGGCTCCCTGCCGCGCCTCCCGGTTGGTCCACCACAGCTGATGCACCACGAGCAGCAGAAGCACGACGCCGACGGTGACCAGCAGCTCACCACCGGTCCACAGAGCCCGCAGGCGCCGGGCACGGCGCCGCCGGAGGGCGTGGTGCACGACGGGGGTGCGCATGGGGCCGGACGATAAAGGGTGCGGCTTCAAGTGGCCATGAGCGTGCAGCGATTGACGCGCTTCCGTCCCTCCGACGAACGTCCTGCGAAACGCAGCGGCGGTATCCGATCGTCACGGACTGCCACACATCCTGGGGGCACCCGGCCGCACGACTCGCCGACCCCTCCGCAACCCCTGGCCTGCGAATCTCTCTCCTTTGTCGGTCGGCGGCAGTACGGTGTCCCCCATGCGCCCCGACACGCCTGCCGAGAACGTCGACCACAACGCCGAAGCAGCACGCCTGGAGCGGGCTGCCGGCCTGTATCCCGAGGACGCGGAACACCTGCTGCTGCAGTCCGCGGCCCACCGGGAACTGGCCGACGACCGCCCCGGTGCCACCGCGCTGTACGACCGGCTGCTGTCATCGTCCGAGCCGCTGGAGAACCCGCACCTCGTACGAGCGCTGAAGGCGTCGAACCTGTGGGAGTACGACCACGAGGCCGAGGCCCGGGCGATCATCGACGGAGTGCGCATGGCCGCCCCCGGGCAGCCGGCGCCCTGGCTGATCGTCGCGGAGTCCCTGGAGACGCACGACGAGCTGGAGGCGGCGGAGGCGACGTTCACCGAGGGGCTGACGCTCCTGCTCGGTGACCACGCGGAGCCACCGCAGTCCACGCACCCGCTCCTGTACGGCCGCCACCGGGTCCGCCGGATGCTGGGCGCGGCGCACGACGAGTGGGACAGGCTGGCGGACACCCTGCACTCCTCCACGGTTTCCCTGGACGAGCTGCACGACCCGAAGCGGATCTGGTCACTGGGCTCGGACAACCCGGCGGAACTGGAGGCGGAGATCAGCCGCCTGCGGGCGGAGCTGGGCGCGTACCGGGAGGCACTGTCCCGCCCGTTCCCGGTGGCGGTCCTGCACTGGCCGACGGCCGAACTGACGGAACTGGTGTCGGCGTACCCGACGCTGACCGTGGAGTACCCCTCCCGCGAGGAGCACCTGGCGACCATAGAGGGCTCCCTGAGAGAACTGGCCGCCTCCGGCACACCGAACCTGGGCATCGTGACGGGCACGGTCCCGTCGTACGAGGCGTTCGCGGCCTCGGAGGGCGCATCACCGGCGGACGTGGCGCTCCTGCCCCAGTACGCGACGACACTGGCGGCCCGAGGACGGGCTGTGGCTTGGCCGCCGGAGCGGGGCAGCGTGTGCTGGTGCGGAACGGAACAGGTTTACGAGGAGTGCCACGGAGAGGTCGGCTGACGGGGCTGCCGGCAGCGGTCACCTGGGGGACAAGAAGCGCACCACCATCCCTGTCAGTGCCTCCTGGTACAACGGCCGCATCGTCCAAGGACATGCTCAGCCGGGGGGAACACGTCGATGTCTCAGAGCCACAGCCACGCACCAGTTCCCTCTGCTGGGTTGTACGAGCAGCTCATCACCCTTCGTCTCGAACAGCAGCTGAAGGAGCTTGCGAGCGTCGGCTGGCACCCCATCAGCGAGTCAGTCGGGGCAGAGTCGGTGCCGCATGTCCTAGCCCGGCACATCTCGAGCACCGTGCAACGTGTCCTGCAAAACCTCCCATCCGAGGAGCGGGTCTACGCGGCCAATCACATCCTCGCGTCCGTCAGCACACTCGAAGGGGCGCAGGAATGGATTGACATGGTGGCTGACGGACCTCGGCAGCTCTTCGCCCTGACCCGCCAGGAGGCTCCAGGCGTCTTCGCGCTCCGCCCCGCCACTCCCCTATCCGATACCGCGCTGCTCACAAACGCGCCGGAAGATCCGAGCCTCGGCTTCGAACTGCGTGCCGAACTCGCCACCGCCGACCGAGTCGACCTGCTTTGTGCCTTTGTGAAGTGGCACGGGCTGCGGATCATCGAGCAGTCCCTCAGAGCAGCCCGGGAGCGAGGCCTGCGCATACGTGTCATCACGACCACGTACATCGGCGCAACCGAGCGGCGGGCGTTGGACAGGCTTGTACAAGAGTTCGGCGCCGAGGTGAAGGTCAACTACGAGACGCGGTCGACGCGGCTCCACGCCAAGGCATGGCTGTTCCACCGTGACAGCGGTTACGACACGGCGTACGTCGGGAGTTCCAACCTTTCCAAAGCCGCACTACTGGACGGCCTGGAGTGGAACGTTCGGCTCTCTTCCGTAGCAACACCCGATGTCCTGAGGAAGTTCGCGGCGACCTTCGAGGCGTACTGGAGCGACCCATCTTTCGAGGCCTACGACCCCGCGACGGATGGCGAGCGACTCCAGGAAGCACTGGCAATTGCGGGAGGCGTCTCTTCCAAAGCGACGGCGGATCGCGGTATCACCCTGTCTGGCCTTGAGGTACGGCCCTACCCGCACCAGCGCGACATGCTGGAGCGGCTGGAAGTCGAACGCGAAGTGCACGGCCGGAACCGAAATCTGCTCGTGGCTGCGACCGGCACGGGCAAGACTGTGATGGCGGCTCTTGACTACAAGCAGCTGCGGCAGAAACACGGCCGCGACCTACGCCTGCTGTTCGTTGCCCATCGCAGAGAGATCCTGCAACAGTCACTCCGCACATACCAAGATGTCTTGGTCGACGGTAACTTCGGCGAGTCCTTCCACAGTGGAGAGATCCCCGATCGATGGACACACGTCTTCGCGAGCGTCCAGTCGCTCAGCGCACGTGCCTTGGAGCGGCTCGCTCCTGACCACTTCGATGTGATCGTGATTGATGAGTTCCATCACAGCACATCACCCACGTATCGGAAGATCCTCGAGCACTTCACACCCGTGGAGCTGCTGGGCCTGACGGCCACGCCCGAGCGCATGGACGGCAGGAACGTCCAGGATGAGTTCTTCGACGGTCGAATCGCCGCCGAGATGCGCCTGTGGGAGGCCCTGGAAAACGACCTCCTGAGCCCTTTCCACTACTTCGGGATCAGTGACACCACCGACCTGAGTGCCGTCGAATGGAAGCGGGGCGCGTACGACGCCGGCGCTCTGAGCAATGTACTGACCGGTAACCATGCTCGAGCACGCCTGGTCGTCAAGGCGGTAGAGGACAAGGTTGCGGAGCCTGGCGCGATGCGTGCACTGGGCTTCTGCGTCTCCGTCGCACACGCGCACTTCATGGCGGAGTACTTCAGGACCGCCGGCCTCAACGCCGTGGCCCTGTCGGGCGAGACTCCGACCGAGGAACGGAAGCAAGCTCTAGCCGAGCTGGCATCCGGGACGCTCCAGGTCATCTTCTCGGTCGACCTGTTTAACGAAGGCCTCGACGTGCCGGATGTGGACACACTTCTGCTGCTACGTCCCACCTCCAGCGCCACGGTGTTCCTTCAGCAACTCGGCCGCGGCCTTCGCCGCAGCGAAAACAAGGCCGTCCTGACTGTGCTGGACTTCATCGGCCTGCACCGCAAGGAGTTTCGCTTCGAGAACCAGTTCAGGGCCCTCACCAACCTGACGCGTAAACGCCTGCTGGACAGCATCGAGCATGACTTTCCACAGCTCCCCTCCGGTTGCCAGATCATCCTGGAGGAGAAGGCCAAGAGAACGATCATCGCGAATATCAAGGAGCAGATCGGGGTCAATGTCACGGCACTTGCGCGCGAGGTAGCCGACTACGCAGAACCAAAGCTCAGTCGCTACCTATACGAGAGCGGGCGCGAGCTCAAAGAGCTCTACCGAGGCAACGGCAACTCCTGGACCGGACTGCTCCGGCGCGCGGGTCTGCTGAAGGGTGAGGCTCCAGAAGGCGAAGCAGCCCTCCTCAAGCGGGTGTCCGCCTTCCTCCACGTCGATGACCCGCTGCGTGTTGCCGCGTATACACGACTGCTGGAGGACGACGCCCCGCCCTACAGCGCCCTCAACAAGCAGCAACAGGCCTACGCGCGCATGCTGTTCTTCCAGCTGTGGCCCTTGGGCGGCGTCACCCGTAAAGGCTTCGCGGACTATGACGAAGGCTTCGCCACACTCCGCAATCAGCACGCCGTACGCAGCGAGCTGAGGCAAGTGCTGGAGTACAGCCTCGCCCACACCGAACATGTCCCGATCCCTCTCCTGGGGATCGGCGACTCCAGCGACGTCCCCCTCACCGTGCACGCCTCATACAGCCGCGAAGAGATCCTCCCGGCACTCGGCCAATCGTTCATCGGCGGCTTCATGCCAGGTGACTTCCGTGAGGGCGTGAAATGGTGCGAGTCCATGAGGACCGACGCTCTGCTCATCACCTTGGAAAAGGATGAGAAGGACTTCTCCCCGCAGACGCGTTACCACGACTACGCCCTGAGCGAGACCCTCTTCCACTGGGAGTCCCAGAACCAGACGTCGAACACCTCCCCCACTGGGCTCCGCTACCAGCGTCACGTCGCTGAAGGCAGCCATGTCCTGCTCTTCGTACGCCGATACAAGAACACCGACATCGGAGGGGCCCAGCCGTGGATGCTGCTCGGCCCCGCTCAGTACGTCGAGCACAAGGGGAGCAAGCCGATGGCCGTTACCTGGCGGCTTAAGCACGAGATTCCGGCGGATGTTTGGGCGTACTCCGCCATCGCGGCCGGCTGAACCGCCCCGACGCCGACTCCTCACCCAAGGCGTATCTCCGCTTCTCCTTCTCCGCGCAGAAAGCGCACCTGGGGAGATCAACGCCGAGCCCGGAGGCGGGTGCCGCCCCTGTGTGCGGCGGGTTCCGCCTCCGGCCCGTCCCCCCGTCAGCCGCGCGTGCTCAGCCGAACTGTCCCGGCTGGTAGGCGCCCGCCGGCTGCTGGACGAGGACGTTCATGCGGTTGTATGCGTTGATCAGGGCGATGAGGGAGACCAGCGCGGCGAGTTGGTCCTCGTCGTAGTGCTTCGCGGCGTTCGCCCAGACCTCGTCCGGGACGCCGCCTGCCGCGTCGGCGATGCGGGTGCCCTGCTCGACCAGTTCCAGGGCCGCGCGCTCGGCGTCCGTGAAGACCGTGGCCTCCCGCCAGGCGGCGACGAGGTGGAGGCGCTGGTGGTCCTCGCCGGCGGCCACGGCGTCCTTGGTGTGCATGTCCGTGCAGAAGGCGCAGCCGTTGATCTGGCTGGCGCGGATCTTCACGAGTTCCTGCGTCGCCGCGGGCAGCGTCGAGTCGCTGATCACCTTCCCGGCCGAGTTGATGTACCTCGTGAACTTGCCTGCCACGGGGTTGGTGAAGAAGTTGAGACGGGCTTCCATGGCGATCTCCTTGCCGTATCGACGGTTACACAGCCCTGACGGAGCACCACCGCACGATGTGACCGGCCCGGCGGGCGGGAGCATGTGACCTGCGTCTCATCCCACCCCTGGGCTCGTCGCGCGTTGAGGGCGGCCCTGGACACAGGCGGCACACCGCTCTTGTCAGTTCCGCCCTTCCGAACGGCATGGCGCGGCCGGCGGGGGCGCGCCCGGGCAGGGGGTGAGGCCATGGCCCTGCCGGGCGCGGAGTTAGCCTCGGTCATCAGCCGCAACGGCGACCCGGACACACCGGCACAGGAGGCAGCAAGCGATGGCGAAGGTTCCTACGGCCCTGGTGGCCGCGACCGGTCTCGTCGGCGGGTACGGGGTCGCCCGCTGGAGCAAGAAACGGCAGCTCGGCGGGGCCGTACTCGCCGTGGCGGGCGCCGCGTCGGCCGAGCGGTGGCGGCGGCAGGCGGGCGGTGCTGCGGCCGGGGCGCTGACCGCCGCGTATGTCGCCGCGTTCGCCGGGTCGCATCCGCTGGCCAAGAAGGTGGGCGCGTGGCCCGCGGTGTTCGGGGTCGCCGGAGCCGTCGCCCTCGCCTCCTGGGCCGTGGCCGACCGGCGCGGTTAGGCGTCCCCGGTCAGCCGATCCCTCCGGCAGCCGCTCCCCCGCCGCCCCCGGAGACGGGCCCGCTCACTCCCCGGAACGTCCGCCGATACGCGTACGGACTCGTCCCGACGACCCGCTTGAAGCGGTCGCGGAAGGCCGTGGGGGAGCCGAACCCCGTCTGGGTCGCGATGCGCTCGACGGGATGCGACGTCGTCTCCAGGAGGTACTGGGCACGCCGGATCCGCGCCCGGTGCAGCCACTGCAATGGGGTCGTGCCGGTCTGTTCGCGAAAGCGGCGGTTGAGGGTGCGGGCGCTCGTACCGGCGCGGGCCGCGATGTCGTCCAGGGTCAGGTCGCGGTCCGCGTTCTCCTCCAGCCAGTGCAGCAGCGGCTCCAGGATGGTTCCCGCAGGGGCCGGCGGCCGGGCGTGGACGATGAACTGGGCCTGGCCGCCCTCGCGTTCGAGCGGCATGACCGACAGACGGGCCGCGTCCGCCGCGACCGCCGAGCCGTGGTCCTTGCGGATCATGTGCAGGCACAGGTCGAGCGCCGCGGCCGCGCCCGCCGAGGTGAGGAACTGCCCCTCGTCGACGTAGAGCACGTCCGGGTCGACCGTCACCTCCGGGTGGCGTTCGGCCAGCAGGGCCGCCGCCACCCAGTGCGTCGTCGCCCGCCGTCCGTCCAGCAGTCCGGTCGCGGCGAACACGAACGCGCCCGCACACACCGACGCGATACGCGTGCCGTTCGCGGCGGCCGCGCACAGTGCCTCCTTGACGCCCTCCGGAAGCGGCCGTGTCGGGTCCTCCGTGCCCGGCAGGACGATCGTGTCCGCCTCCGCCAGCGCCTCGATCCCGTACGGCGCCCGCATCCGGAACGTGCCCGCGTCCACCTCCTCCGTCGGCGCGCAGATCCGTACCCGGTAGGCGGGCCGTCCGTCCGGCAGACGAGTGCGTGAGAAGACCTCGATCGGCGCCGAGAGGTCGAAGGGGATCACCTGGTCCAGCGCCAGGATGGCCACGGTGTGCATGGCGAGAGCGTACGGGTGCGCCGGGTCATGGCCAAGGCGCCGGGGCGGTGGATACTCCTCGATCCCCGCAGGTCGGGGGCCATGCGCGGGCGCGTGGCGAGAATCCGTCGGGTACTGGCAATTCCGCCACTTCCATCAGTGATCTTCGCGCCCGTAGCGTCGGCCCGTGACCAAGTTCCTTCTCGCCGTCCATGTCCTCGCCGCGATCGTCGCCGTCGGGCCCGTCACCGTCGCCGCGAGCATGTTCCCGCCCGTCGCCCGCAAGGTGCTCGCCGAGCCCGAGGAAAGCCGGCACAGCCTCGCCCTTCTGCACCGCATCTGCCGGGGCTACGCACTCGTCGGGGTCGTCGTCCCCGTGTTCGGATTGGCCACCGCCAAGAACATGGGTGTGCTCGGCGACACCTGGCTGATCGTGTCGATCGCGCTGACCACGCTCGCGGCAGTGGTGCTCGGTGCCCTGGTACTGCCCCGGCAGGGCGCCATCCTGGAGGCGGTCGAGGGCGGCGTGGTCGGTGAGCGGGCCATCGTCCGGCTCGCCATGGCCACCGGTGTCTTCAACCTTCTGTGGGCCGCCGTCACCGTGCTGATGATCGTGCGCCCGGGGTCCACGACAGGGGCCTGACGGCCGCGGAGGGGCTGTCGTGTCACAACGGGTTTGTCTGCGGCAGGTCCTCCCGCGCCCACTCCCCGCGGAGCGCGCGTGCCACTCCGGTCGTCACGAACACGCCCGCCGCGATCAGCAGCGTGAAGAAGCCCCATGCCAGGGGCCACAGCGCGGCGTCGGGTGCGGGGTGGGTGCGGAAGGAGACGTACATCAGCGCGGCAGGCGGTGTTGCGACCAGGAGAAGCGGCCAGCCCAGATGGTCCCAGTGGCCGAAGTAGGCCGCAAGGAGCAGCAGGGTCACGGTGAGGACGAGGACGCCGACGCCCGTGACGGGGGTCGTGTCCTCGGTGGCCGTGGGTGTGGCCGGCTGGTTGCGCGGGTCCCACGGGAGGCACAGCAGGTAGGCCGCGGCGGCGAGGGCGGCGCCGAGCAGGCGGATCAGCCAGCGCTCGGGCCAGGGACGCGTTCGCATCGGGCAGAGCAGCTTCTCGGTCATGCGTACGAGGGTTTCCGCGGAGCGGCGGAGTCGGCAGAGTACGGGTACTCAGATCGCCCTGGGCACCTCGCACACGGCCCCGCGCCGGCGGCCGCGACGGCCGCGGAGCCGCGACAGACCTGAAGCCACCCGACCACGCCCGTCGCCACGGCGCCGACCCACAGCCCCCGGCCATGCCGCCGCCGCCACGGAAACGCAGCAGCCACGCACCCGGAGCCGCCACAGCCCTCAGCCGCGACGGCCTCGCAGGCGCGACAGACCCGAAGCCACCCGACCACGCCCGTCGCCACGGCGCCGACCCACAGCCCCCGGCCATGCCGTTCACCGCACCGGGCCCACGCCCGCCGGCCGAGCCCCGGCGCCGGGTCCACGGCCCCGCCCGCGCTCCGGCGCCGGGTCTACGGCCCCGCCCCAACCCCAAGACCTACGGCCGAGCCTGCGCCCCCGCCGTCGTCGCCGTCAGCGGCCTGGCGATGTCCTCCAGCGACCGTCGTTCCGCCCGGACCGCGAGCAGGGCCGCGACCAGCCCCGCCGCGCACATCAGGGCCGCGCCGATCTGGAAGGCGAGGACCGTGTCGCCGACCCGGCCGGTGCTCGTGAGGTCCGCGAACAGCAGCGGTCCGCTGATACCGCCGGCAGCCGTGCCGAGCGCGTAGAAGAAGGCGATCGACATGGCCCGCGTCTCCATCGGGAAGATCTCGGAGACCGTCAGATACGCGCTGGACGCGCCCGCCGAGGCGAAGAACAGCACCGCGCACCAGCACGCCGTCAGTGTTCCCGCGCTCAGCGAGCCCCGGTCGAACAGCCAGGCCGTGCCGAACAGCAGCAGTCCGGAGAGCAGGTACGTCGACGAGATCATCACCCGGCGGCCGACGGTGTCGAAGAGTTTGCCGAGCAGCAGCGGGCCGAGGAAGTTGCCGACGGCGATGACGGCGAAGTAGTAGCCGGTGTCGCCGGTGGGGACGTGGAAGAACTTGGTGAGGATCGCGCCGAAGCCGAAGGTGATGGCGTTGTAGAGGAAGGCCTGGCCGATGAAGAGGGAGAAGCCGAGCACGGCGCGTTTGCGGTAGACGGTGAAGACGGTGCGGGCGATCTCGGCGAAGCCGATGCTCTCGCGCTGGTGGATGGTGATCTCGCCCTTGGGCGCGGGGAGCGGCTCGCCCTTCTCGTCCTCGATCTGCCGCTCGATGGAGGTCACCACGCGTTCCGCTTCCTTCTCCCTGCCGTGGATCAGCAGCCAGCGCGGGCTTTCGGGGACGTGCCGGCGCACGAGCAGGATCACCAGGGCGAGGAGGGCGCCGAGGGCGAACGTCAGCCGCCAGCCCACGTTCACGGGCAGAAGGTCGGTGTTCAGCGCGACGATCGACAGCAGCGAGCCGCCGACCGCGCCCAGCCAGAAGCTGCCGTTGATGATCAGGTCGACCCGGCCGCGGTAGTGCGCCGGGATCAGCTCGTCGATCGCGGAGTTGATGGCCGCGTACTCGCCGCCGATGCCGAAGCCGGTCAGAAAGCGGAAGAGGAAGAACCACCAGGTCGAGAAGGAGACCGCGGTCAGGGCGGTGGCCGCGAGGTAGACCGCGAGGGTGATCATGAAGAGGTTCTTGCGGCCGTAGCGGTCGGTCAGGCGCCCCCAGAACAGCGCACCGACGCAGGCGCCCGCCACATAGAGCGCGGCCGCCGTGCCGGTGACCGCGCTCGAGGAGATCGGCAACCCGCTGCCGGGCTCGGAGAGACGACTGGCGATGTTGCCGACGACCGTGACCTCGAGGCCGTCCAGGATCCATACCGTGCCGAGCCCGATCACGATCGTCCAGTGCCAGCGTGACCAGGGCAGACGATCCAGGCGGGCGGGGATCGCGGTGGTGACCGTGCCGGGTGGGGGCGCGGTGACGGACATGGTTGCCTCCTCGGGGACGCCGGGTGACGCCGCACCCACCCCGAGTGCCCGATCGGCCGACGGTTACGCTCCCAGCGCCCGCGACACGGTGTAGATCAACAGCCCCGCGAGCGAGCCCACCACCGTGCCGTTGATCCGGATGAACTGCAGGTCGCGGCCGATGTGCGCCTCGATCTTCCGCGTGGTGTGCACGGCGTCCCAGCCGGCGACGGTGTCCGTGATCAAGGACGTGATCTCCCTGCGGTACGTCGTCACGACGTGCGCCGCGGCGCTCTCCACCCACTTGTCGACCTTGGACTGGGTCCGCTCCTCGGTGGCCATGCGCTCGCCCAGCGACAACAGCGAGGCCCGTACGCGCTGCCGCAGCTCGCTGTGCTCGTCCTCGGCGGCGGACACGATCATGGAGCGGACGGCCGTCCAGGCGGAGGCGATCAGGTCCTGGACCTCGCCCCGGCCCAGTACATCGCCCTTGAGCCGCTCCACGCGGGCGCGGGTGTCGGTGTCGGACTGGAGGTCGGAGGCGAAGTCGGCGAGGAACCGGTCGAGGGCACCGCGCGCGGGGTGTGTGGGCGAGTCGCGCATCTCGGTGACGAAGCGGAGCAGTTCCTTGTAGACCCGCTCGCCGACCTTCTTGTCGACGAACCGGGGAGTCCAGCCGGGGGCGCCGCCCTGGACCGCGGACATGACCTGGTCGTCGTGCAGGACGAGCCAGTCGTGGGCGCGGACGCAGATCAGGTCGACGACCCGTTTGTGGCCGCCGTCCGCGACGACCTTCTCCAGCATCTTGCCGAGCGGCGGAGCGATCTCCTGCGCGTCGGCGCGGCGCGTTATGGCCTCGCCGACCACCGCCTGGACGTCCGAGTCGCGCAGCACCGTCAGGGCTCCCCGCAGGGCCGTCGCCAGCTCCGCCGTCACCCGGTCCGCGTGTTCCGGATCGGCGAGCCATGTGCCCAGCCGGGCGGCGATGCCGACGGCGTGCAGGCGCTGTCGCACGACCTCCTGGGAGAGGAAGTTCTCACCGACGAACTCGCCGAGGGAGATACCGAGCTGGTCCTTCTTGTTGGGGATGATCGCCGTGTGCGGGATGGGCAGGCCGAGCGGGTGCCTGAAGAGCGCGGTGACCGCGAACCAATCGGCCAGCGCACCGACCATGCCTGCCTCTGCCGCGGCGGCCACATAGGCCGCCCAGGGGCCCGCGCCCGCGCCCCGCGCCCAGGTGGCCAGGGCGTACACGAGCGCCACGAGGAGCAGCAGCCCGGTCGCCGTGCTCTTCATCCGGCGCACACCTCGGCGCTTCTCCTCGTCGGCGGGACTGAAAGCCGTCATCGCCCGGCTCGTGGCGGTATCCGAGCGGGCAGGCGGCACCTCAGCCACCACTTCCTCCGGTTCCGTGCGTTCCATCCACTCCACCCGTTCGTGTCCCCCGTACACATTGTCCCTTCCTGACCGACTCATGGAACGGAACGGGAGTTCCCCGCGTCTGTCCGGACGGGGAAGTCTCGGGGCTTTTCAGGGTCTCGTCCGGGTTCCCCGGACGCCGGGCAACCCGGACACTGGGGCAAGGCCTGTCCGTTCCGTCACGATCCGCCACGGGTCCCGTCGGCCTCCTCCCGCGCCATGACGCATCATGGTGATGATCGACACCGGAGCCCCGGACTCCCGTCCCGAGGAGAACACTCGCAGCATGACCAGGCGAAACGGTTTTGCCCTGATCGCTGCCCTGTGCACGCTCATCCTGGCCGTGTCGGCCGGCATATTCATCGGCGCCACGACCGGCGACGGCGGTGACCAGGGGACGCTCACCGACGGCCTTCCCGGCCGGCCGGGCACCGCCGCCCCCGCTTCCACCGGCGTCTGGGTCGGCGCATGGTCGGCCTCGCCCTCCGGTGCCGAGCCGGGCACCGGGACGTACGGGACGGCGGGACGCTCCGTGCGCAACGTCGTGCACGTGGGCATCGGGGGTACGAGCGCCCGTATCACGCTGTCCAATCTCTACGGTCAGCGGTCGCTGACCGTCACCCACGCCTCGATCGCCCTCGCCGCGGCTCACAACGACGCGGCGGCGGCCGCGGGCACCCTGCGCCCGCTCACCTTCGCCGGGGCCGTCTCGGTCGTCATCCCGCCGGGCCGGCAGGTGGTCAGCGACGCCGTCCGGATCGCCGTGCCGCGCGACTCGGACGTGCTCGTGACCACCTACTCCCCCGCCCCGTCGGGCCCGGTCACCTTCCACCGGACCGCACGGCAGATCTCGTACGCCGCCCTGGGCGACCGCACCCAGGACACCGGCGGCGCCGCCTACCGGGAACAGACGCCGTACTGGCGCTATCTGACCGCTCTCGACCTGCTCAGCAAGGAATCGGTCGGCACCGTCGTCGCGCTCGGCGACTCGATCACCGATGGCGTCACCTCCACCGAGGGCGCCAACCGCCGCTGGACCGACTTCCTCGGCCGCCGGCTGAGCGAGGCCGCCGGCTCCGCCGAGGTGCCCCGCTACAGCGTGGTCAACCAGGGCATCAGCGGCAACCGCGTGCTGGCCGGCGGGTCCGCCCTGCCGCTCCCATCGAGCGGGGGCGCCTCCGTCGCCGACAACCCGAGTGCCCTCGCCCGCTTCGGGCGTGACGTCCTCGGCCGTGCGAACGTCAAGGCGGTCGTCATCGAGCTCGGTGTCAACGACATCCTGCGCGACCCCGGCCACGCCGACCCGGACCGGATCACGGCCGGGCTGCGCACCCTGGTCCGGGAGGCGCACGCGCACGGACTCAGGGTTGTGGGCGCGACGCTCATGCCGTTCCAGGGTTACCCCGCCTACCGGGACGACCGCGAGGAGGTGCGGCAGGCCGTCAACGCGCAGATCCGCTCGGGCACGGTGTACGACGAGGTCGTCGACTTCGACAGGGCGCTGCGGGATCCCTACGACCCGCGCAGGCTGCGCGCCGACTACGACTCGGGCGACCACCTCCACCCCAGCGACGCGGGTTTCCGCCGGATGGCGGAGGTCTTCGACCTCTCCTCGCTGAAGGGGGCGGTACCGGCGCAGCTGTGAGAACGGGGACAGGGGCCGGTCCGCGACCGCCGCGCGTGCCGCGGCCGGAGGCCGACCGCGAAGCGGTGCGGCACCCTCCGGCAGAGCACGGCTCAGTACGGGCCCAGCCCGACCCGGCCGGTGCCGTCCGCGACGGGGCGCCCGGTCAGTACTCTCCGCTCCGCCGCCGGTCGCGGTGCTCGCGCCGGGCCTCCCGGCGCTCCTCGTGCCGCTCGCGGCGCTCGTCACGGCGTTCCCGCAACAGGTCGCGATGTGCTTCCAGGGCCTCGCGGTGGGACGCGTGCAGGTCCCTGCGGACGGCCTTGCGGTCCAGCTTCTCCCGGCGCCGCTCCTCCTTCAGCCGCTGCCGTTCGGCCCGGGGCAGCTTGCGCTCGACGCCGACTCCGCCCCAGAAGGCGAACCCGGTGACGATCACGCGGGGCGCGCCCGGCTCGCCCGGCACGCCCTCCTCGCGGTGGTCGAAGCCGCCCATGATCCCGATGCCGCGTACGACCACCTCGACACCCGGCGGCACGATGACGCTGACCCCGCCCATGATCGCAACGCAGTTGATCTCGACCTCGCGGTCCGCGAAGTGCGCCTCGCACAGGTCGATCTCACCGCCGCCCCAGAAGACGAAGGAGCTGAACCGCTTCGGCACCGTCCAGCGCCCCTTGCGCTGGAACCCGGACATGATGGCGACGGCCCAGGTGGACGACCCGTCGCCGCCGACGACCCGCCCCGCCCAATCCCCGTCTCCCATCGGCTCCTTGACCAGCGAGACCGGCGGAGCCGTGACGCCCGCCGCGGGCAGGTCCCGGGTGATCGGCGCCAGCTCCCCGTACGTCCGCGCCTTGTACGTCGTCTCCAGCCGCTCCTCGAACTCCTCCATGTCGAGCCGGCCCTCGGCGAGGGCGTCCCGCAGGACCTCGGCGACACGTTCGCGGTCGGCGTCGGAAGCACGGAGATCCGGGACGGAGGGCCTGGGAGGTGTCCCGTCGGAAGACTCGGCGTCGGTCATGCGATCAGCCTACGAGGTCGCCGGGCGGCGGGCTACGACACCGCCCGCTCGGCCTGTCCCAGCCCCGCGTACATCTTCGCGATGACCGCCTCGATGTCCGGCTCCCGCACCGACAGGTCCACCAGCGGGTACTCCGCGGCGACCCGGGCCACCAGGGGGGCCGCCGACTCCGACGCCGGGAACGCCAGCCACTGCCGCGGCCCCTCGACCCGCACGACGCGCGCGGGCGGTGCCTCGATCGGTGGCATCTCCCGCTCCAGGTCGACCACCAGAGTGCGCTCGCTGTCGCCGACCTCGTGCAGTCCGGCGAGCCCGCCGTCGTACACGAGTCGCCCGTGGTCGATGACCATCACGCGTGAGCACAACTGCTCGATGTCCTGCAGGTCGTGCGTGGTCAGCAGCACCGTCGTGCCGCGCTCGGCGTTCAGGTCCCGCAGGAATTCGCGCACCCTGGCCTTGGAGGCGACGTCGAGGCCGATGGTCGGCTCGTCGAGGTACAGCACCTCGGGGTCGTGCAGCAGTGCCGCCGCGATGTCGCCGCGCATCCGCTGCCCCAGGGACAGCTGCCGGACCGGGACATCCAACAGGCCGCCCAGCTGGAGAAGTTCGACGCAGCGGTCCAGGTTCTCCCGGTAACGCCCGTCCGGGATGCGGTACATACGGTGCATCAGCCGGTAGGAGTCGATCAGCGGCAGGTCCCACCACAGGGTGGTGCGCTGGCCGAAGACCACCCCGATGCGCCGGGCCAGCCGCGTCCGCTCCCGGGCGGGGTCGATGCCGGCGACCCGCAGCCGGCCGCCGCTCGGCGTCAGGATCCCGGTCAGCATCTTGATCGTCGTGGACTTCCCGGCGCCGTTCGGCCCGATGTACCCGACCATCTCGCCGCGCGCCACGGTGAAGGAGATCGAGTCGACGGCCCGCACCTGCCGCCGCTCACGGCGCAGGAAGCCGGTCTTCCGGCGCACGTCGAACACCTTCTCGACCCGGTCGACTTCGATGAGGCCGCCGCCCGCGAGGCCACCGTCCATGCCGCCACCGTCCACCACGAAGCCACCTTCCATCTGGGCCCTCAGCTCCCCGTACTCCGGTACGAACGCAGTCCCGCCCGCCAGGCCGCCCCCGCCGCCGCACAGCAGCCCGCGGCCACCAGAGGTGGGGCGAAGGCGACCCACACCGGCAGGTCGAGCGGATAGGGCCGCCCCAGCACATACAGCGCTGGCAGCCAGTTCACGAAGGCCAGCGGCAGCACGAACGTCACCCCGCGCACCAGGTCCTTGGCGAAGACGGTGGGCGGGTACTGCAGCATGGTCTGACCGCCGTACGTGAACGAGTTCTGCACCTCGGAGGCGTCCTGCGCGACGAACTGGAAGGCCGCGCCCGCCACGAACACGGCGCAGAAGATCACGGCGCCGCTCAGCAGCGACAGTGGGACCATCGCCACCTTCAGCGGGGTCCAGGACACGTCCAGGGCGGTGACGGCGTACCCGAGGACCAGCACCCCCTGGGTGATCCGGCCGATCCGGCGCAGCCCGAAACGGTCCGCGGCGACCTGCGCGAGCACGGGCACCGGGCGGACCAGGATCGTGTCCAGCGTCCCGTCGCGCACCCGCCGCCCCAACCGGTCCATCGAACCGAGCGCGAGGTCTGCGAGACCGAAGGCGGTGGCGGACAGGCCGTACAGGAACGCGACCTCGGGCAGGCGGTAGCCGCCGAGCACATCGATCCGCGAGAACATCAGCATGATCGCGACGAAGTCGAACGCGGTCCCGGCGAAGTTGCCGAACGCGGTCATGGCGAAGGAGGCGCGATAGGCCATCGTGGAGCGGATCCACATGCCGCTGATCAGGAAATAGGCACGCAGCCCCGCCCGCACGCGCCCGTGCTCCCGCGCCGCGCCGTGAGCCGTGTCAGCCACCCTGGACCACCACCCGCCGGGTCGCGGCCGACTGCACCAGCCGGCCGAGGGCCAGCAGCACGACCGCCCACGCACCCTGGAAGGCGTACGTGGGCAGGGGCCGCGCCCGGCCGAGGAGCACATCCACCGGAGCCTGCATCAGGGCGGACCAGGGCAGCATGCGGACGACCTCGCCGAGAGCGCCGGGGAAGACGTTGAGCGGCAGCAGCAGGCCCGAGCAGAAGACCGCCACCAGCGCGGCGAGCTGAGCGGCACCCGCCCCGTCGAGCAGCCAGAAAGCGCACAGCGCCACGACGAAGCGGATCGCGAAGCTCACCAGGACCCCCAGCGCCACCGCGATCACAAAGGCGATCCAGGCCAGCGGCCGGGCCGGCAGTGCCAGCGGGAAGACCAGCGCGCCGAACACCAGCGGGACCACGCCACGGCCCAGCAGATGGAACAGGGCCCGCCCGGCATCCGAGGCCAGCCACCACAGCTGGAGGTCGGCGGGCCGGTACAGGTCGATGGCGATGTCACCGGTTCGGATGCGTTCGATCAGTTCGTCCTCGAAGCCGCCGCCGAACACGGCCACCGTCATCAGCAGCCCCTGACTCACCCAAACGAACGTAAGAGCCTGCGCCTGGTCGTATCCACCCAGGTGGGGTCGCTCGTTCCACAGGGCAAGGTAGGTGTATGCCAAGATCAACCCGAAGACTGTGTTGGTGAAGACTCCCGCCGCGGTCGCGGTTCGGTAGGTCGCATACCGCCGGAAACCACCGGCGGCGACAGCGGCGTACAACCGCCCTGTCCCCACGGGAAACCTCCTTCGACGCAGGCGGGCCGAAGCGCTGGAGCCTAGCGCGCGGACAAGTGGTGTACCACGCGTTTTCCACGCCCGACATGTCCGTCATGACGGGAACGTGGGCGCGAGGTGCGGCAGTCTTCATCGGGGACGCACTTGGCGTACGGGAACGTACGACGCGAAACGGGAGTCCGGCAGACGATGAGCGACGAGCCGCAACACAGCAGCCAGACCCTGGCACCCGAAGAAGACGAGCTGCCCGGGCTGACCGGGCCACCACCCGGCCGGCCCGGGCGTCCAGGCCGCACGGGCCGGCGCAGGCTGATCCCGACCTGGCGGACGGTGCTCGGCGCCTTCGTGACCGGACTCCTGCTCCTGACCGGCCTGTTCGCGCTCGGATACGCCATCGTCAGCATCCCGGCCGCGAACGCCGCCGCAACCAAACAGAGCAACGTGTACCTGTACGCGGACGGCACCGAACTGGCCCGCGACGGCTCGGTCAACCGCCAGAACGTGACGCTCGCACAGATGTCCAAGGACGCCCAGCACGCGGCGCTCGCCGCCGAGGACCGCGACTTCTACTCCGAGTCCGCCGTCGACCCCAAGGCGATGGTCCGCGCCGCCTGGAACACGGCCAGCGGCAAGGGCAAGCAGTCCGGCTCCACGATCACCCAGCAGTACGTGAAGAACTACTACCTGGCCCAGGAGCAGACCATCACCCGAAAGGTGAAGGAGTTCTTCATCGCGATCAAGCTCGACCGCGAGAAGAGCAAGGACCACATCCTCGAGGGCTACCTCAACACCAGCTACTTCGGCCGCAACGCGTACGGCATCCAGGCCGCCGCACAGGCCTACTACGGCGTGGACGCCAAAAAACTCACGGTCGGTCAGAGCGCCTACCTCGCCGCCCTGCTGAACGCACCCAGCCAGTACGACATCATCGCCCACCCGGAGAACGGGCCGGCGGCCATGGCCCGCTGGAAGTACGTCCTCGACGGCATGGTGAAGATGCGCTGGCTGACGGAGACGCAACGGCGGGCGGTGACGTTCCCCATGCCACGCGAGCCGGTGACCGCGCCCGGCCTGTCCGGCCAGCGCGGCTACCTCGTCGAGGCCATCAGGGACTACCTCGTCGGCAACAAGGTCATCGACGAGAGCACCCTGGCCGCCGGGGGCTACCGCGTCACCACCACCCTGCAGAAGTCCAAGCAGGACGCCTTCACCCAGGCTGTGAACGACCAGCTGATGAGCAGGCTCGACAAGAAGAACCGCAAGGTCGACCAGTACGTCCGCGCGGGCGGCGTGGCCATCGACCCGGCCACTGGCAAGGTCCTCGCGATGTACGGCGGCATCGACTACACCAAGCAGTACGTCAACAACGCGACCCGCCGCGACTACCAGGTCGGCTCCACGTTCAAGCCGTTCGTGTTCACCTCGGCCGTCCAGAACACTGCCAAAACGCAGTACGGCGACGCCATCAACCCCTACACGGTGTACGACGGCACGAACAAGCTCCCGGTGGACGGCTGGAGCGGCGGGACATACGCGCCCGAGAACGAGGACGAGGTCTCGTACGGCCCGATCACCGTCGGCACGGCCACCGACAAGTCGGTGAACACGGTGTACGCCCAGATGGCGGTCGACGTCGGCCCGTCCAAGGTCCGGCAGACCGCGATCGACCTCGGGTTGCCCGAGAACACGCCCGAAATGAGCCCGTACCCGTCGATCGCGCTCGGTTCGGCCACCGCCAGCGTCCTCGACATGGCCCAGGCGTACGCGACGCTCGCCAACCACGGCAAGCACGGCACCTACACGCTGATCGAGAAGGTCTCCAAGGACGGCAAGGAGAACGTCACGCTGCCGGACGAGACCCCCAGGCAGGTGGTGAGCCGCGAGGCGGCGGACACCACCACGTCCATCCTGCAGAGCGTGGTGGACAGCGGCACCGGAACGGCCGCCCAGGCCGCCGGCCGGCCCGCCGCGGGCAAGACGGGCACCTCGGAGGACGACCGGGCCGCCTGGTTCGCCGGCTACACCCCGGACCTGGCGACGGTGGTCGCCGTGATGGGCCAGGACCCGGACACCGGCCGGCACGAGTCGCTCTACGGAGCGACGGGCCTGGACCGCGTCAACGGCGGCGGCGCACCGGCGGAGATCTGGGCCCAGTTCACGGAGGCGGCCCTCCAGGGCAATCAGATCCAAAACTTCAACCTGCAGTTGCAGGAGGGTGCGCAGCCCTACGACGAGCCCCCCGGCGACTACAACGGCGACTTCAACGGCGGCTACAACTGGGACGACCGGCCCGGCGGCGCCGGCCCCCGGAACAACGGCGGCCCGACGAACACCCCGGGGCACAACCAGAACCGGACCCCCGGTCGGAGCGACGGCGCCACCACCGGAGCGGGCAGCACACCGGGCACGACCGGCGGCGGCACCGCGGGCACCGGCGGCACCACCGGCGACGGGGCCACCCCGCACACCGGCGGCACCGCGGGAACAGGCGGCCCTCCCGGCCGGCGCGGCACCACCGGCACCGGAGGCGATACGGAACCAAACCGCGGCCCCGGCGACGGCGGAATCACCGGGACCGGCGACACGGCCGGCCCACTCGGCGCGACGGGTGGAGCGGGAGCGTGAACCGGCAGGGGCCTGAACGGGCGGGATGCCCCGCCGGGACGGCCGTAGATCCGGATCGTCAGAATCGTGCGGCTCGTGCGGCTCGTGCGGATCAGTGCGGCGAGGTCGCCTTGAGCCCCACCACGGCCACCAGCAGCAGCGCCACGAAGAAGATCCGCGCGGCCGTCGCGGGCTCGCCGAGGACCGCCATGCCCAGCACCGCCGCACCCGCCGCGCCGATGCCCACCCAGACGCCGTACGCCGTACCGATCGGCAGCGATCTCGCGGCGTACGACAGCAGCAGCATGCTCGCGACGATGCCGGCGCCGGTGGCCAGACTCGGCCACAGGCGGGTGAAACCGTCGGTGTACTTCATCCCGACCGACCAGCCGACCTCCAGCAGGCCGGCGACGACAAGCAGAACCCAGGCCATGACGGCACCTCCGTGTTCTCGTGATCAACAGGGGGTGCGTCGTCTTTGCGGTCCCGGTACGGCGCGTCTCGTCGGGTCCCTCACGGGTCGGCCCACCGTAGCAAAGAAACGTAAAAAGGGGCTGGTGGCAGCCGCCACCAGCCCCTTTGCGACGTGAACTACAGGTACAGGCCCGTGGAGTCCTCCGACCCCTCGAAGCGGTCCGCGGCCACGGCGTGCAGATCGCGTTCGCGCATCAGGACGTACGCGGTCCCACGGACCTCGACCTCGGCCCGGTCCTCCGGGTCGTACAGGACCCGGTCACCCGGCTCCACGGTCCTTACGTTCTGCCCGACCGCGACGACCTCGGCCCAGGCGAGGCGCCGGCCGACGGCCGCCGTCGCGGGGATCAGGATGCCGCCGCCGGACCTGCGCTCACCCTCGGCGGCGTCCTGCCGCACCAGCACACGGTCGTGCAGCATCCGGATGGGCAACTTGTCGTGGTGGGTCTTCTCGCTCACGCCCCCGAACCTACCCGTCTTCGACGGCTCCGTGCGCGTCCGGGTCAGCCCTTGCGCCGCCGGGAGCCGTAGGCGAGCAGCCCGACGACCCCCACGACCACCAGCGCCACGGGCACGACACGCTCCAGACGCGGCGCACCGTCCTTCGTGACGAACTGCCCCTTCACCTCGCTGACGACCCGGTTGACGCCGACGTAGGCGCGCCCGAACGTGTGGTCGATGTTGGAGACGACCTTGGCCTTCGCGTCCCCGACGATCGTCTTGGGGTGCACCCGGACGCCGATCTCGTCGAGCGTCTCGGCGAGGGTTTCGCGACGGCGCTCGATGTCCGCCTCGATCTGCGCCGGAGTCCTGGTGTCCGGCGTGCTCGACGTGTCCGCCACCGCGCTTCCTCCGTGGTCGTTTGCGACGTGTTCCGCGCAATTCCTGCATCTGTGGTCGACAGTCTGTCAGCTTCGTCCCCGACGCACTCCCCGGCACCCCCACTGGAGGCACCGGAAGGAGATTAGGCTCGTCGGGGTAACCCGCCCCTTGCCACGTGAGGTACCGATGAGCGAGCGACTCAAGCCCGGCGACACCGCCCCCGCCTTCACCCTGCCGGACGCCGACGGCAACGAGGTCTCCCTGGCCGACCACAAGGGCCGCAAGGTCATCGTGTACTTCTACCCGGCCGCGCTCACCCCGGGCTGCACCAAGCAGGCGTGCGACTTCACCGACAACCTCCAACTGCTGGCGGGCGCGGGCTACGACGTCATCGGCATCTCGCCCGACAAGCCGGAGAAGCTCGCGAAGTTCCGTGAGAAGGAGTCCCTGGAGGTCACCCTCCTCGCCGACCCCGACAAGCAGGTCCTGGACGCGTACGGCGCCTTCGGCGAGAAGACGATGTACGGCAGGACGGTCGTCGGCGTCATCCGCTCCACGGTGATCGTGGACGAGGAGGGCAAGGTCGAGCGCGCCCTGTACAACGTGCGGGCGACGGGGCACGTGGCGAAGATCATCAAGGACCTGGGCATCTGACGACACATCCCTCCACCCCTGCGGCCCGCACCGGTACACCCCGGCGCGGGCCGTTCTCGTTCCCGGGCGTGACTGTCCGATATCCGGTTCGTTGATCCGTACGGGCTGCGAACACGCGGCCTAGAGCGGAGGGGGCGCCATGGCCACGGGCCCGTACGACCGAATCGCGCTGGCATCGGCCGTCGCACAGTCCTGCACGTGGAACGACCTCATGCGCCGACTGGGCCTCAAGCCCAGCGGCGGGCAGCGCCGCGTTCTGCAGCAACGAGTCGCCGCCCACGGAATCGACACCGGCCACTTCACGCATCGAAGCCCATGGCGCAGATATCCGGACGCCGCGATCGCCGCCGCGGCGGCATCGTCCACGACGCTGCGCGAGGTCGCGCTGAAGCTCGGCGCCACGCCCGCGACCGGCACCCTCGCGCACATCCGGCGTCGCATCGCGGCAGCCGGAATCGACATCAGCCACTTCCCGGGCATCGACCGGCCGTACCTGGATCTTCCCTTCACCCACGACCAACTGCGGACCGCAGCCAGGTCCGCCGGAAGTGTGCGGGAAGCAGCCCGGATCCTGGGAGTGCCCGACGACAGCCGGTCGCGCGCCGCCTTGGGACGGATGTTCCGAGACCAGCGCATCGACACATCCCACTTTCGCAACGCCCGCACCGCGGTCCCCGAGGACGCACTACGCGCGGCCGTGCCCAAGGCCATGAGCTACGCCGACGTCATGCGTGCCCTGGGACTCGAGGTGAACGACACGAACCACCGGCGCGTACGCCGGGCGGTCGCCCGACTCCGCCTGGACACCAGCCACTTCACACGGCGCACCTGGGGTGCCGAACCGGTGGCTCCACGCACAGCCACGGCGGAACGGGTGCTGGTGGTCCTCCCTGGCGGTTCGGCGCGCCCCAACCGGACGCGCCTGCACGCAGCGCTCCAGGAAGAGGGCACTGCCTACCGCTGCGCGTCCTGCGGAAACCAGGGGCAGTGGCTGGGGCAGCCGATCACACTTCAGATCGATCACATCAACGGCGACTGGCTGGACAACCGCATCGAGAACCTGCGGTACCTGTGCCCGAACTGCCATGCACTGACGGCAACATGGTGCAGGCAGAAGGGCGGGCGCTCGGCGAGGCAGAGGGACTCCCCCGTACACTGAGCGACACAAAGCGGCACAGCGCAATGAAATGTCCGTTTTGAGGCGGTCGTGGCGAAATAGGCGATACGCGCGGGTTTTAGGTGCCCGTGGGAGAAATCCCGTGTGGGTTCGAGTCCCACCGACCGCACAGACGTGAAGAGGCCCGGTCCATACGGACCGGGCCTTGCTCATGGCCGGGCCTCAGCCCAGCAACTCCCGCACCACCGGTACCAGCGCCCGAAACGCCTTCCCCCGGTGGCTGATCGCGTTCTTCTCCTCCGGGGTCAGTTCGGCGCAGGTGCGGGTCTCGCCCTCCGGCTGGAGGATCGGGTCGTAGCCGAAGCCGTTGCTGCCCGACGGGGTGTGGCGGAGGGTGCCCTTCAGCTGGCCCTCGACCACGCGTTCCGTGCCGTCCGGCAGGGCCAGGGCTGCCGCGCAGGCGAAGTGGGCGGCGCGGTGGGCGTCGTCGATGTCGGCGAGCTGGGCCAGGAGCAGGTCCAGGTTCGCCTTGTCGTCGCCGTGCCGGCCGGCCCAGCGGGCGGAGAAGATGCCGGGGGCGCCGTGCAGGACGTCCACGCACAGGCCCGAGTCGTCCGCCACCGCGGGCAGACCCGTGGCCTGGGCCAGGGCGTGGGCCTTGAGCAGGGCGTTCTCGGCGAAGGTGACGCCTGTTTCCTTGACGTCGGGGATGTCGGGGTAGGCGTCCGCGCCGACCAGGTCGTGCGGGAGGCCCGCGTCGGCGAGGATCGCCCTGAGTTCGGTGATCTTTCCGGCGTTGCGCGTGGCGAGGATCAGGCGGGTCATGCCCCCCAGTATCCGTGCGACGCGGGCCGCGCCCGCCCCTGCCCCCGGGGGGGTGCGGGGCGCTACGACGTACAGACCTTGGTCAGCTCTCCCGCCGCATCGGTCACCGGTCCGACGTCGGGGGTCTTGTTGCCGTTCTGGACGGCCTGGCGGACGTCGGTGACGGCCTTGCGGAGGTCGTCGACCGCTTTGTTGACGTCGACGTTGTCCGTTTTGTCGCCGATCTGGTCGAGGTTCTTCTCGATGGAGTCGAGGGACGTGTCGGTCTGTGCGGGGTCGTTCGCGGCGTTCTCGACGGCCTGCTGGAGATCGGTGACGCTGTCGGCGATGGCGTCGGCGGTCTGTACGCAGTCGATCGCCTTGCCGACGGCGTCGCAGGCCGCGCTCGCGCCCACGGCGGTGAGTACGGCGACGGTGGCGAATGCGGCGGTGGCGATGCGTCGGCGGGGGCGCGCGGCCATGGAACGGTTTCCCTCCCCGTTGGCGGTGCCGCACGCTCCGTGGCGCGCCGGCCGGCCCGGCTCACCGACCCGTGGGGGTCGTGGAGAGCTGCGTGGGGCGCCCGGGAGCGCCCCGGGCGCCCCACGCAGTAGTGCGGCTGTCCCTGAAAACGCCGGGCGGCGCTATGCGGTTGCCTCGAGGACCGCTCGCTGGATCGCGGTGAGCTGGTCGCAGCCCGCGACCGCCAGGTCGAGCAGGGCGTTGAGTTCCTTGCGGTCGAAGGGTGTGGCCTCGGCGGTGCCCTGCACCTCGACGAAGCGGCCGTCGCCGGTGCAGACGACGTTCATGTCGGTCTCGGCGCGTACGTCCTCCTCGTAGCAGAGGTCGAGGAGGGGGACGCCGCCGACGATGCCGACGGAGACGGCCGAGACGGTGCCGGTCAGCGGCTGCCGGCCGGCCTTCACGAGCTTCTTGTGCTGGGCCCACGCGACCGCGTCGGCGAGTGCCACGTAGGCGCCGGTGATCGCGGCGGTGCGGGTGCCGCCGTCGGCCTGGAGGACGTCGCAGTCGAGGACGATGGTGTTCTCGCCGAGCGACTTGTAGTCGACGACGGCGCGCAGGGAGCGGCCGATGAGCCGGCTGATCTCGTGCGTACGGCCGCCGATCTTGCCCTTGACGGCCTCGCGGTCGCCGCGGGTGTTGGTGGAGCGGGGCAGCATGGCGTACTCGGCGGTGACCCACCCTTCTCCGCTGCCCTTGCGCCAGCGCGGGACGCCTTCGGTGACGGAGGCGGTACAGAGGACTTTGGTGTCGCCGAAGGAGACGAGGACGGAGCCCTCGGCGTGCTTGCTCCAGCCGCGTTCGATGGTGACGGGGCGGAGCTGTTCGGGGGAGCGGCCGTCGATGCGAGACATGGGACCGAGCCTAGTCGTACATGGGTCAGGGGCCGCTTCCCGGTGGGAAGGGCCCCTGATGTGTGAGCGGGTGGCTCACATCATGTCTTCGATCTCCGCGGCGATGGGGTCCGCGTCGGTGCCGATGACGACCTGGATGGCGGTCCCCATCTTGACCACGCCGTGGGCGCCGGCGGCCTTCAGGGCGGCCTCGTCGACCAGCGAGGCGTCGTGGACCTCGGTGCGCAGCCGGGTGATGCAGCCCTCGATCTCGTCGATGTTGTCGATGCCACCGAGCCCGGCAACGATCTTCTCAGCCTTGCTGGCCATGTCTTTTCTCCCTGATCCGGAACCGCTTTGTCGCAGTAACCCACAGTCGGCCCAACTTCGCGAGCGGTCTGGTCGTCCGAACCCGAGACTGGCGTTCCCGACGGCGCGACCGTCCTGGGCTGGTCTACACCACTTGGGGAACCGCCGCCAATCCGGCTGTCCGGGGTGCACGCGGGGGGCGTCGGCGTGACGTGGCGATCGTCACGCCGATCGGACTTCTGGTCACATACGCCCCTCGGGCTATCGTTTCGGGTGATTCGCGACGAGTGCGACACTACTCGCCGCATTTTTACGGCCACGGATTCCATGGGTTCCTTATCCCACCTTCACCGTGCTAGAACAGGTCTACACCAGTGAGTGGTGTAGACCACGCGGGTGCTGTCCACCCCTTTTCGCCCTTCCCGTCCCCCGGCAGCCCCGGTACATGGAGGAACTATGAGCACCGCCACCGCAACCTCGGCGGCCCCCGCAAAGAAGCGGGGATCAGGTCTGTTCCAGGGCCTGCAGAAGGTCGGCCGCAGTCTTCAGCTCCCGATCGCCGTGCTGCCGGCGGCGGGCATCCTGCTGCGGCTGGGGCAGCAGGACATCCACGACAAGCTGAACCTGCCCGACAAGGTCACAGCGGTGTTCGCCACAGCCGGTGGCGCGATCTTCGACAACCTCCCGATGCTCTTCTGCATCGGTGTCGCGATCGGTTTCGCGAAGAAGGCCGACGGCTCGACCGCGCTCGCCGCCCTGGTCGGCTTCCTGGTCTACAGCAACGTACTCAAGGCCTTCCCGGTCACCGAGGCGAAGGTCCAGGCCGGCGCCGACATAGCCGCGACCTACAACAACCCCGGTGTCCTCGGTGGCATCCTCATGGGTCTGCTGTCCGCCGTGCTGTGGCAGCGCTTCCACCGCACCAAGCTGGTGGACTGGCTCGGCTTCTTCAACGGCCGTCGCCTGGTGCCGATCATCATGGCCTTCGTCGGTACGCTCGCCGGCGTCTTCTTCGGCCTGATCTGGAAGCCGATCGGCGAGGGCATCTCGAACTTCGGTGAGTGGATCACCGGTCTCGGCGCCCTGGGCGCGGGCCTCTTCGGTCTGATCAACCGTGCGCTGATCCCGGTCGGCATGCACCAGTTCGTGAACACCGTCTCCTGGTTCCAGATCGGTGACTTCAAGAACTCGGCCGGCCAGGTCGTCCACGGTGACCTCAACCGCTTCTTCGCCGGTGACCCGACCGCCGGACAGTTCATGTCGGGCTTCTTCCCGATCATGATGTTCGGTCTGCCGGCCGCGGCGATCGCCATCGCGCACTCCGCCCGCCCCGAGCGCCGCAAGGCCGTGATGGGCATGATGATCTCGCTGGCGCTGACCTCCTTCGTGACCGGTGTGACCGAGCCGATCGAGTTCTCGTTCATGTTCATCGCCCCGGTGCTGTACGCGATCCACGCGGTCCTCACGGCCCTGTCCATGGCGATCACCTGGGCGCTCGGCGTCCACGCGGGCTTCACCTTCTCCGCCGGCGTCATCGACTACGGGCTCAACTGGAACCTGGCCACCAAGCCATGGCTGATCATCCCGATCGGCCTGGTGTTCGCGGCGATCTACTACGTCGTCTTCCGCTTCGCGATCACCAAGTTCAACCTCCCCACCCCGGGCCGCGAGCCCGAGGAGGAGGTCGAGGACCTCACCAAGGCGTGAGCCCCTCACGAGCGACACGAAGGCCCCGGAACCTCTTCGGTTCCGGGGCCTTCGGGCGTGTGCGGGGGTTTCCCGTGCGGCGGGGCTAGACCTCGTACGTGGCGCGCGGCACCGCCAGCTCCACCGGACCCTTGTAGACCGCGCGGGCGTCCGCCAGGTTGATCTCCGGGTCGGTCCACGGCGGGATGTGGGTCAGGATCAGGCGGCGGGCACCGGCGCGGGCGGCCGCCTCGCCGGCCTCGCGGCCGTTGAGGTGGAGGTCCGGGATGTTCTCCTTGCCGTAGGTGAACGCCGCCTCGCACAGGAACAGGTCCGTGTCGCGGGCGAGTTCGTCCAGCGCCTCGCTCACGCCGGTGTCGCCGGAGTACGTGAGCGACCTGCCGCCGTGCTCGACCCGGATGCCGTACGCCTCCACGGGGTGGCGGACGCGTTCCGTGTGGACGGTGAAGGGGCCGATCTCGAACGTGCCCGGCTTGACCGTGTGGAAGTCGAAGACCTCGCTCATCGAGGAGGCCGAAGGGGTGTCGGCGTAGGCAGTGGTGAGGCGCTGCTCGGTGCCCTCGGGGCCGTAGACCGGGATGGGTGCCGCGCGGCCGCCGTCGTGGCGGTAGTAGCGCGCGACGAAGTACCCGAGCATGTCGATGCAGTGGTCGGCGTGGAGATGGCTGAGGAAGATCGCGTCGAGGTCGTAGAGACCGCAGTGGCGCTGCAGCTCGCCCAGGGCGCCGTTGCCCATGTCGAGAAGCAGCCGGAAGCCGTCGGCCTCGACGAGGTAGCTCGAGCAGGCCGAGTCCGCGGACGGAAACGACCCCGAGCAGCCGACGACGGTGAGCTTCATAAAGCTGGAACCTCCGCGTGGCAGATAGTGCAGAAGGCAGGGATGTGGACGGTGACGGGGGTCGTGCGGTCCGTCGAGCGTAAGGCGCAAAAGGACCGGTCGCTCCTCCGCCAGGGGCCGTTGTGGGCGAACTCACCTGTGGTGTCACCGGTTCGGCTGGACCGACGGCGCATGAGGGGCGCGGTAGGGCGCGCGGCAGTTGTGAAGGGCGGGCGACACGCCGGACGCGCCGGTACCGTCATCCATATGGACACGTCCTGGTGGCTCGCGCTGGCGGCGGTGGTGCTGCTGGCGCTGGTCGCGACGCTGGTGGACGGCTGGGGGCGCGGGCACCGCCGTCGCCGTGCGGCCACGCGTCCGCCGGGCCGCGCCGGGGTGCATCCACGGCCCGCCGAGATCTGGTGGGCGAGTGTGCCGTACGACGACCGGCCGGGCGGCAAGGAACGGCCGTGTCTGGTGCTGACGGTGCACGGGAGCAGCGCGACCGTCGCGAAGATCACCAGCCGGTACCACGACGAGCGGGCGGGAGTGATCCCGCTGCCGCCGGGGACGGTCGCCGACGCCCACGGCCGGCCCAGCTTCCTGGAGACCGACGAGCTGCGGGACGTTCCGCTGTGGGATTTCCGGCGCCGGGTGGGCGTGGTGGACCCCGCACTGTGGGATCAGGTGCGGTACCTGGCGGGGTGATCGGCCTCATGGTTGGTCCTCGTGGCGTCGTCCGCGTGACGCGTTCTCATGGCTCGGTCACCGTGACCGTGACCGTCCACTGCTCGATGCCCAGGCACGACACCTGGCCCGGGCGCTTGGCGCACAGCGGGCGGGTCGCGGTGAGCCGCGCCGTGCCCGGGGCCACCGCTTTGTAGGCGGCGACGGCGTCGCCGGGCTGGATGACGATGCCGGCGTTGGTGGCCTGGATCGCGCCGCCGGTGGCCTTCACGGTGGTCCACGGCCGGTCCTGGGTGCCGTCCAGGGTGAGGCGGAGCTGTCCGCCCTGCGTCAGGCATACGGTGCGGCCGGTGTCGGCCGCGGTGAGCTGTACCTCCGGAGCACAGACCGTCCCGCTCGCCGTGGGGGCCGGGGAGGGCGGTGCCGATGGCGACAGGGAGGGGGAAGGGGACGCCGAGGCCGGTGTCGGGCCCGAGGGGGTCGACGCCCCGCTGCCCGCGGCCGAGCCGCCGGCCCCGCTGCCGCAGCCCGCGACGAGGAGCGCCGCTGCCGCGGCGGCGACGAGGGTGGTCCTGTGGAACGTCGTACGGCGCATGGGCGGCCGCCTTCCTGTGCCTCGTCCATTGTCCTGTGCCCTGCCGCTGGTGTGACGTTTCTCCAGCCCATCAGGATCCCTGGCCGAGCGCCACCGGGCCCCGGCCGCACACACGGCCGGGGCCCTTTGCGCACAGGTGCGTCAGCTGGTCGTCAGGGCGGTGTCGTCGACGACGAAGCTGGTCTGCAGCGAGGAGTCCTCCACGCCGCTGAACTTGAGGGTGACCGTGGATCCCGCGAACGAGGAGAGGTCGAAGGACTTCTGGGTGTATCCAGAGGCCTTGTTGAGGTTCGAGTACGTCGCCAGCGTGGTCGACCCGGCGGTCACCGTCAGCTTGTCGTACTGGGTGCTGGTGGTGGTCTCCGCCGTGTCGATGTGCAGGTAGAAGGTGAACGTCGCCTTGCAGCCGGACGGGATCGTCACCGACTGGGACAGCGTGTCGGTGTGCGAGATTCCGTATCCGTCGAGCCAGGCCTTGTACGAACCGGTGTGCGCGGCCTCACCGGTGTCGTTGGTGATGACCCCGCTGGTGGCGGTCCAGGTGGTGTTGCCGGACTCGAAGCCCGCGTTCCCGAGCAGCTGTGCCGAGGAGCAGGTGCCGCCGGAGGAGCCGACCGTCCAGCTGAAGGAGGCCGAGCCGGAGGCGCCCGTGGAGTCCTGGGCGGTGACGGTCACGTTGTAGGTGCCCGCGGTGGAGGCGGTGCCGGAGATCAGGCCGGTCGAGCTGTTGATCGACAGGCCCGTCGGCAGACCGGTGGCGCTGTAGGTGAGGGCCGCACCCGCGCTGTCGGTCGCGTGGATCTGCAGGCTGACCGAGCCGCCGGTGGTGGTCGACTGGCTGCCCGGGCTGGTGACGGTCACGGTGTTGCCGCTGCTGCTGCCGGCGGTGAAGGCGGCGGTGCCGTTGGGGGTGCCCCAGCCGGTCGGGCCGTCGTAGCCGGTGGTGGCGGTGCAGAAGTACGAGGGCGAGCAGCTGCCGTTGTTGCCGGTGGTGACGTCGTACAGGTTGGAGGTGTGGGAGTACGGGTACTTCGCCGGGTAGTCACTGGCTCCCGGGGTGCCCGCGAGGGCGTAGACGCCGGCGACGATCGGCGAGGAGGCACTGGTGCCGCCGTAGACCGCCCAGCCGGAGCCGCCGTAGGTGTCGTAGACCGCCACACCGGTGGCCGGGTCGGCGACGGCGGAGACATCGGCCTCCATGCGCCGGGAGCAGCCGGTGTCGGTCTGCCAGGAGGGCTTCGGGTCGTAGGCGGAGCAGCCGGAGCCGGTGCCCTCGGTGCTGTTGGTCTTCCACACCGACTCGGTCCAGCCACGGGAGTTGGAGGACGTCGTCAGCGCGGTGCCGCCGACCGCGGTCACGTACTGGGAGGTCGCCGGGTACTCGGCGCCGTAGGCGGAGTCGCCCGAGGAGACCGTGATGGCGACACCCGGGTGCTTGAAGTACTGGGTGTCCTCACTGGTCTGGGAGGAGGACTCGGAGCCGCCCCAGCTGTTGGAGACGAACTTCGCGCCGAGGGAGACGGCCTCGTTCTCCGCGATGCCCAGGTCGCTGTCGGAGGCCGAGTTGGCCTCGACCAGGATGATGTTGCAGTTGGGGCAGACGGCGCTGACCATGTCGATGTCGAGCGCCTCCTCACCGGCCCAGCCGGAGTCGTTGGCGGGCAGCGACGTGGTGGAGCCGGTCTGGCTGACCTGCTTGAAGCAGCCGTTGGCCTTGGTGCACGCCGACAGGCCGTAGGTCGAGCGGTAGGTCGCGAGGTCCGACGCGGCGTTGGGGTCGTTGTAGGCGTCGACCACGGCGACCGTCAGGCCCGAGCCGCCGGTGGAGGGCAGGTTGTAGGCGCTGTGCAGGTTGGCCGGGCTCAGGCCGGAGGGTGCGGCGGCCAGCGCGGCGGACAGCCGCTGCTTGATGTCGGTGCGCCGCTGGGCGAAGCAGGAGGCGTGGCCGGCGCTCGGGGTGCCGCAGAGGTGCTGTGTCGGCACCTTCTGACCGGCCTTGCCGGTGGAGTGGAAGGTCTGGGCCTTGGGGTCGGTCAGCGCCTTGGCGTTCTGGGCGGCGCGGGTCGAGTGCGTGGACTGTGCGGTGTCGGGGGCGCTCTGGGCGCCGGCGGACGGGGCCGCCATGAGGCCGGCGACGGTGAGGGCGAGAGCGGGGAGTGCGGCGGTGAGGAGTCTTCGCAGACTCCGGCGCCGCTTGCTCGGGCGGGACTCACGCATGGGGGTGCTGCCTCTCGGTTTGAGGCCGGCGCCGCGGGCGGCCTGGGTGGGGCCGAACGCGGAGCCACAGCCGTAAGTGGGGATTCACGAGCGAGTGGCAGGCCGTGACGCGCGTAGCGACGGTGAACACACGGTCATGGTCATGACACCTGGAACACCTTGAACACCCCACAGGGCCCAGTGAGCGGGTCATGACAGGATGCGGGCAGAACGTAGCCCCGGAGCGGAGAGAGCGGGCAGTCCCGGAGGAAGATCTTTGCCCCTCCATAGGCGGCACTTAGCGCACCCATGGACAGGGGTTGGCGCGATGATGAGAAGGCGGGTCCCGGGGGCGAAACCCCCGGTCACCCCTATAGGGATAACCCTATGCCCACAGCTGACCGTGCAGCGTCTCGATCGCCTCTTCCGTCGTCGCCGCCGTGTAGACGCCCGTCGACAGGTACTTCCAGCCGCCGTCGGCCACGATGAAGACGATGTCGGCGTTCTCGCCCGCCTTGACCGCCTTGTTGCCGACCCCGATGGCCGCGTGCAGGGCGGCACCGGTGGAGACCCCGGCGAAGATGCCTTCCTGCTGCAGGAGTTCACGGGTACGGGTCACCGCGTCCGCCGAGCCGACCGAGAAGCGGGTGGTGAGCACCGAGGCGTCGTACAGCTCGGGTACGAAGCCCTCGTCGAGGTTCCTGAGGCCGTACACCAGGTCGTCATAGCGCGGCTCGGCCGCGACGATCTTCACGTCCGGCTTGTTCTCGCGCAGATAGCGGCCCACGCCCATGAGCGTGCCGGTGGTGCCGAGACCGGCCACGAAGTGCGTGATGGACGGAAGGTCGGCGAGGATCTCGGGCCCGGTCGTGGCGTAGTGCGCGCCCGCGTTGTCCGGGTTGCCGTACTGGTAGAGCATCACCCAGTCCGGGTGCTCGGCCGCCAGTTCCTTGGCGACGCGCACCGCGGTGTTGGAGCCGCCGGCGGCCGGGCTGGAGATGATCTCGGCTCCCCACATGCCCAGCAGGTCCCGGCGCTCCTGGGAGGTGTTCTCGGGCATCACGCACACCATGCGGTAGCCCTTGAGCTTGGCCGCCATGGCCAGCGAGATGCCCGTGTTGCCCGAGGTGGGCTCCAGGATCGTGCAGCCCGGGGTCAGCCGCCCGTCCTTCTCCGCCTGCTCGATCATGTGCAGCGCGGGGCGGTCCTTGACCGAGCCGGTCGGGTTGCGGTCCTCCAGCTTGGCCCAGATACGGACGTCGGCGGACGGCGAGAGCCGCGGCAGGCGCACCAGAGGGGTGTTGCCCACCGCGGCGAGCGGAGAGTCGTAGCGCATCTGCGATCAGGCCGTTCCGGAGCGCCGCCCGGCCACCACACGGGCCGGCCGCGGCTGCGCCGCGGCGGAACCTCCCGCCACGGCCGGCAGGATCGTCACGTTGTCGCCGTCGGCGAGCTTGGTGTTGATGCCGTCGAGGAAGCGGACGTCCTCGTCGTTCAGGTAGACGTTCACGAACCGGCGCAGCTCGCCGCCGGCGGCCTCGTCGACGATGCGGCCCTGGATGCCCGCGTGACGCGTCTCGAGGTCGGCGAAGAGTTCGGCGAGGGTCTCCCCGTTGCCCTCGACGGCCTTCTGACCGTCGGTGTACTGGCGCAGGATGGTGGGGATGCGGACCTCGATGGCCATGGCTTGGGGCTCCTGTCGGGAGAGGTCTGGATGGGGGGTGCCCCCAGCTCGGAGCCGAGGGCTGGACGGACGGCACACTGCGGCGCAAGAGCGGGTGGTACGCGGGGCGGAGTGCCGCGGCCCTCATGGCCGTCGGCGACAGGGCGGCGTCAACAAAAGGCGCTGTTCAGCCTGCACAGGTCGACGTGCAGCCGCGCCACGAGCAGCGTGCCCGGCGTCTTCTCGCTCACGTCGTGGAAAACCATGGGGTCATCGTATCGATTCCCGTGCCGGTGACCGGAGTGTGATCTCACATGATGGATGAATTCTGACCGAATTGCGGGATCAGTAGTGCTCCACCACGGTGACCTCCTCTTCCGTCACCTCGCCCTCCAGAATCCGGAACGAACGGAACTGGAACGGGCCCGCGTCGTCCGTGTCGGCGGTGGAGACCAGGACGTAGTGCGCGCCGGGCTCGTTGGCGTACGAGATGTCGGTGCGGGACGGGTACGCCTCGGTCGCGGTGTGGGAGTGGTAGATGACCACCGGCTCCTCGTCGCGGTCGTCCATGTCCCGGTACAGCTTGAGCAGATCGCCGGAGTCGAACTCGTAGAACGTGGGCGAGCGGGCCGCGTTCAGCATCGGGATGAAGCGCTCGGGGCGGCCGGAGCCCACCGGGCCCGCGACCACGCCGCACGCCTCGTCGGGGTGGTCCTTGCGCGCGTGGGCGACGATCTGGTCGACGAGGGCCTGGGTGATGGTCAGCATGACGGTCAGGATAAGCAGACAGGGTCCGCGCGCAGCGCGTCAGGCGGAGCGGCGGCGAGCGGCGAACGGGCCGCCCCGTACCGGAAAGTGGTACAGGACGGCCCATATCGCGGACATCGTGAGCGGCGGGCGGCCGGCGGTGCGGCCAGGAAGCCCGGGTGACCACCGTAGGTCCAGCCGGCGCCGGCCCACCAGTAATACAGCCCGGCCGCTACGCGACCTCGGCCGGGCGGCGCCGGACGGCGGCCAGGTAGCCGACGACGAGCAGCAGGAACCAGACGCCGAAGACGTACAGGCCGAGCCGGGTGTCACCGTTGAGCGCCATCAGGACGACGACGAAGCCGAGGGCCGCGATGCCGAGCCAGTTGGTGACCGGCGCGCCCGGCATCCGGAAGTCGGAGGCCGGCAGGAGACCGGCCCTGACCCGGGAGCGGTAGCGCAGATGAGCGGCGAGGATCATGATCCAGGTCCACAGCCCGGCGCAGGTGGCGACCGAGGTGATGTAGACGAACGCCTTGTCCGGCGAGAGGACGTTGACCACCACGCCGAGCCCCATGACGAGCGTCGAGACCACCAGCGCGGGCAGCGGCAGCTGCCGGCCGCTGAGCCTGGCCACCGTGTCGGGGGCCTCTCCGCTGAGGGCCAGCCCGCGCAGCATCCGGCCGGTGGAGTAGATGCCCGAGTTGCAGGACGACAGCGCGGCGGTGAGCACCACGAAATTCATGATCCCGGCCGCGCCCGGGATGCCGACGGCCCCGAAGACCTGCACGAACGGGCTCACACCCGGGGTGTACTTGGTCCAGCTGTAGACGGAGAGGATGACGATCAGCGAGCCGACGTAGAAGATGCCGATACGGACCGGAAGGGTGTTGATGGCCCGGCGGAGGGTCCTCTTCGGGTTCTCGGCCTCCCCGGCGGTGATGCCCACCAGTTCGACACCCAGGTAGGCGAAGATCACGCCCTGCATGGCCAGCATGGCCTGCCAGGTGCCGCTGGGGGCGAACCCGCCGTCCGACCACAGATGGCTGACCGAGGCGGTGTCACCGACGGAGGAGAAGCCGAAGGTGAGGATGCCGATGCCGATGCCGATCATGGCGACGATCGCCGTCACCTTGACGGTGGAGAACCAGAACTCCAGCTCCCCGAAGAGCTTGACCGAGACCAGGTTGGCGATGAAGAGCACGGCCAGCGCGATGGCGGCGGTGGACCAGACGGGCACCGAGGGCCACCAGTAGTTGATGTAGTGACCGGCCGCCGTGACCTCGGACATGCACGCGGTGATCCACAGCGCCCAGTACGACCAACCGGTGACGAACCCGGCGAAGGGGCCGAAGAACTCCCGGGCGTAGTCGGCGAAGCTGCCCGATGTCGGGCGATAGGTGAGCAGTTCCCCGAGGGCCCGCATGATGAAGAAGATCACGATGCCGGCGGCCGCGTAGCACGCGATGAGGCTGGGCCCGATCTTCGCGATGCTGGCACTCGAACCGTAGAAGAGCCCGGTGCCGATCGCGCCGCCGATGGCGATCATCTGGACCTGGCGGCTGTTGAGACCGCGCCGGTATCCCTCCTCGGCGGCCTCGCCGCCCACGGCCTTGCCGATGTCGTGCTCCTGGTCGACCTGGGACGAGGTCATGTCGGTGCGCCTTTCTCCATGCCGATCCGAGCCGCTCGTGCGACCTCGGATCGGGTTCCGATCCCCCCCGGATTTGCTGGAGTGTGCCTGGCCGACGGTCCGTCGACTCGGTGGCGCGCCCGGCCGGACATGGGTGCTGTCCTCCGCCAAGCGGTCGTGAAGGTCTACCACGCCGTGAGGTTGATCCACCGCTCAGCGTGTGAGGTGCGCCACACTCAGTGACACCCACGAGGCATCAAGGATGACAAATGGGGCAGCGGTGGTGACGCGATCGTTATCCGGATTTGAGTGTCCTCTGAGCGACCACATGGACACGTTCAGGTGACCGGCGGGCGGCTGCACGGCCTGCGCCCAGCCCGGCAATACGGGCCGTGTCCCGGCCTCCGGCCGCCCACGGAACCCGGCTCCCCCGCCGCGGCGGCGACCGAGGCTCAGCTCTCGATCAACTCACTCGCCTCATGATCTTCGCAGCCGCTAACGCCCCGTCGAGGATGGACCGGGTTCAACAAGGACCTGGCGAGCAAGGTCGCCAAGCAGGCCGTCGGTGCGGGTGCGACCTCCCGCATCACGGCTCTCGTGAGCTGAGACCGGGCGACACAGCAAGGAGAAACGATTCTCCGGCGGGTGCGTCGTCCAGGCCGGCGGCACCCGCCGCGCGTGCGCGACGGGCGGGCCGACCGAGAGCTCAGGGCATCAGGGTCGTGACCAGCGTCTCCTGAAGCCCGCCGAGCCAAAGGTAGGCCATCACCATGGGCTTGCGCGGATCCTCGTCCGGCAGCCGGTAGAGGTGATCGGTGTCGTCCTCGTCGACGACCTCGAGGCGCGAGCCGATCGCGAGGCGCAGGTCGTTCAGAGCGCCGAGCCACTGCTCGGACTCCTGCTGGGACAGCTTGAGGACGCCGCCCTCCTCGCTGGCCGAGGTGAGCGCGTCGAGCGAGCGGATCACCGCGAGGGCGTTCTCCCGCTTGCGGGCGCGCAGATCGTTCTCGGTGAAGCGGCGGAACTCGGCGGAGTGCGCGTGCTGCTCCTCGGCCTCCTCGGGCGAGGCCGGCTCGCCGCCGGGCCCGCCGTACGCGTCCGGGAGCAGCCGGCGCAGCACGGGGTCGGAGGGCGGTTCGCTCGGGCCCTCGTTGAACAGCTCGGCGAGGGGGTCGTCGGGGGCGTTCTCGGCGGGGCCCGGCCCGATGAGCTCGAGCAGCTGCACGGCCAGCGACCGGATGATGGAGATCTCGACGTTGTCGAGGGCGACGGCGGCACCGCCGCCGGGGAGCGATTCGAAGTGTCCTGACATCAGGGAGGTCGTTACTTCCGGTCCTGCTGGAGGGTGGCCCACAAACCGTAGCCGTGCATGGCCTGCACGTCGCGTTCCATCTCCTCGCGGGTACCGCTGGAGACGACCGCCCGGCCCTTGTGGTGGACGTCGAGCATGAGCTTGGTGGCCTTGTCCTTGGTGTACCCGAAGTACGTCTGGAAAACGTACGTCACATAGCTCATGAGGTTGACCGGGTCGTTGTGCACGATCGTCACCCATGGGACATCGGGTTCGGGGACGGCGAACTCCTCCTCCGCCGACTCGGTCTTTTCGATCTCTAGGGGTGCGGGTGCCGTCACACGGCCCATGCTGCCACCTCGACCGGGGCCCCGCGCAAACGGACACCGCGACCACCACCACAAATCGTCAGACTGACGAAATGGGAGTACGATCAACGCTCATGAACACTGCGGACCTTGGGTTGCCGGTGGACGTGCCCTCGACGGCGCTCTTCACCGACCACTACGAGCTGACGATGCTGCAGGCCGCCCTCCAGGCGGGCAGCGCCGAGCGGCGCTCCGTCTTCGAGGTCTTCACCCGGCGGCTGCCGGACGGCCGCCGCTACGGCGTGGTGGCCGGCACCGGGCGTGTCCTGGACGCGGTCGAGAACTTCCGCTTCGACGGGGACGTCCTCGGCTTTCTGCGGGAGAACCGGATCGTCGACCGCGACACCCTGGACTGGCTGGCCGAGTACCGCTTCGACGGCGACATCTGGGGCTACCCCGAGGGCGAGGTGTACTTCCCGGGCTCGCCGATCATGCGGGTCGAGGGCTCCTTCGCGGAGTGCGTGCTCCTGGAGACCGTGATCCTCTCCATCCTCAACCACGACTCCGCCGTCGCCGCCGCGGCCTCCCGTATGTCCTCGGCCGCCGACGGCCGGGCGCTGATCGAGATGGGCGCCCGGCGCACCCACGAGCTGGCCGCCGTGGCCGCCGCGCGCGCCGCGTACGTGGGAGGCTTCACCACCACCTCCGACCTGGCCGCCGGCTTCCGGTACGGCATCCCGACGGTCGGCACGTCCGCCCATGCGTTCACCCTGCTGCACGACAGCGAGCGGGACGCCTTCCAGGCCCAGGTGGACTCGCTCGGCCGGAACACCACGCTGCTCGTGGACACCTACGACGTCGCCGAGGCCGTACGCATCGCCGTCGACATCGCCGGCCCCGAACTGGGCGCCGTACGTATCGACTCCGGCGATCTGCTGCTGGTCGCCCACCGGGTGCGGCAGCAACTGGACGAACTGGGCGCGACCGACACCAAGATCGTCGTCACCTCGGACCTGGACGAGTACGCCATCGCCTCGCTGCGGGCGGCGCCTGTGGACGCGTACGGCGTCGGCACCCAGCTGGTGACGGGTTCCGGCCATCCGACCTGCTCGATGGTCTACAAGCTGGTCGCCCGCGCCGAGTCGGCGGACCCGAGTGCTCCGCTGATGCCGGTGGCGAAGAAGTCGGTCGGCGGAAAGACGTCCATCGGGGGGCGCAAGTGGGCCGCGCGGCGGCTCGACGAGGACGGCGTCGCGGAGGCCGAGGTGATCGGCACCGGGCCGGTCCCGCAGGAGCTCGTCGACCGGCAACTGCAGGTCCAGCTGGTCAAGGGCGGCCAGGTGATCGCCCGCGAGCCGCTCGACGTCGTACGCGACCGGCACACGGCCGCGCGCGCCGGCCTCCCGCTGTCGGCGACCCAGCTGTCGCGCGGGGAGCCGGTCCTTCCGACCGAATACGTCTGAGGCGTTCCGTACGACGCGCTCGGCACCGCCCGGGGGGCCGGAGCGGGTGTGGCTTCGGCCGACCCGTCCGGCTCGGCGCATGAACGGGCGGCCGGTGGGAATGCAACGGCAGCGCGACCCGCGCACCTGCCGACCGCCACACGCCCCCTCCCGCCCGGCCCGTGAAGTCTCTAGGCTCGGTAGTTCGTACAGACGGCCGGGCCTCGCACCCCTCCACTCCGATCCGCCGCCAAGCCGAAGGACACCGACCATGCGCCGCGCCTTGATCGTCGTAGATGTGCAGAACGACTTCTGTGAAGGCGGCAGCCTCGCGGTGGCCGGTGGTGCCGATGTGGCCGCCGCGATCACCGAGCTGATCGGTCAGGCCCCCGCCGGCTACCGGCATGTCGTCGCCACCCGCGACCACCACATCGCCCCCGGCGGGCACTTCGCCGACAACCCCGACTACGTGCACTCCTGGCCCGCGCACTGCGTCGCGGGCACGGAGGGCGTGGGCTTCCACCCCAACTTCGCCCCGGCGGTCGCCTCCGGCGCGATCGACGCCGTGTTCGACAAGGGCGCGTACGCGGCGGCCTACAGCGGGTTCGAGGGGGCCGACGAGAACGGGGTGCCGCTCGGCGACTGGCTGCGCGCGCGGGAGGTCGACGAAGTGGACGTGGTGGGGATCGCCACGGACCACTGTGTACGCGCCACCGCCCTGGACGCCGCGCGCCAGGGCTTCCGCACCCAGGTGCTGTTGGACCTGACCGCAGGCGTGTCGGAGGAGACCACGGAGCGGGCGCTGGAGGAGCTGCGCGAGGCCGGCGTGGAGCTGTCCGGCAAGCCCGTGGTGTAGGGCACGCGCACTCCTCCTGCGCCTCCTCCTAGGCCTGAGCCTGCGCCGTCTGGCGCCTCAGCAGCGCCCTGATCGGGTGCCACAGCTCCTGGGACAGCTCCTGGCCCGCGCTGTCGGGGGCGGTGCGCCATATCAGGCCGTCGGGGTGGTGCAGGACCGCCGTGATCTCGTCGGGGGTCGGCGGAGCCACGTTGCCGCGCAGGTAGACGGCGCGCAGACCCAGATTGCGCAGGCGCGTCAGCGCCCGTGCGCGGTTCTGGGCGAGGACGAGCACGCGGACGAAGCCGCTGCCCGAACCTGGACTGGGCAGGTTCAGCGCCACCACCACGCTGCCGCTCGGCAGCTTGCAGAAACCTCCTGCGGCCATGCCTGTCACACCCCCGTGAGACCTTGTGTCAATAAGAGAGCTACAGGACGCACCTAAACACGATCGGCCGCGCCCCGCTAGAGGGTCGCGGCCGATCGCACTCTGACCTGCGAAAACACTATTCAGTTTGTGATCGGTGCCACCAGGGACATGATCGTCCGGGAACTAGTGCTTCTGCGTGAGCACCGCCACCGTCAGTACGCTGCCGTCCGTCGTCTGCTGCAGGAGCTTGAGCTTCGTGTGGGTGTCCGGCACCTTCACACCCGCATACGGGGTCTCGGGGTAGTAGTACGTGCCCTTGTGGTCGTCGAAGAGCGAAACGCCCGGGCGGCTGTTGATCTTCACGGCCACGCCGTTGTTGTGCAGGGTGATCGCGTCCGTCCGCTCCAGGGAGAACGAGGAGTCGAAGGCCTGGATGCGGTTGCGCATGTAGGTCCCGTTCGCCCACTTCAGCGGCTTGGCATTCGCGTCGATCGGCAGAATCAGGCCCTCGCCGGGGTGCGCGCTGACGTTGTTGTCGGACTGCGAGGTGTCCCAGAGCCAGATCAGCAGACCGTTCTGGTACGGGAAGTGCTCGACCCAGCCCGGCTTGGTGTTCAGGAAGCCGAAGTTGTACGGGCCGGTCTTCAGGGTCGAGTCGTACGACACGTACTGGCGGTTCTCGGCGATGTAGTACTGCGGGTAGTCGCCGCTGTAGGAGGCTCCCTTGACGGAGAAGCCGCTGACGGCCCAGTCGCCGGTGCCGTTCTCGGCGCCGTCGCTGAAGACGGCGGAGCCGTCGGCCGTGATGGTGATGTCGTCCGCCGCGAAGCCCTTCTGGGCCACCCCGGTGTCGGTGGTGTAGCGGAAGCGCAGCTTGATCGACTTACCGGCGTAGGCGTCCAGCGGGTAGACCAGGTCGCCGTACTTGTCGATGGTGCCGGTCAGGGCCGGCTGGTCGCTCGCGTCGCGCGGGATCGCGGCACCGTTCACCGTGCCGTCGATCGCCTTCCAGGTGGCGCCGCCGTCGGTGGAGACCTCCGTGTACAGGAAGTCGTAGTCCTTCTCGATGTCGTAGTAGCCCTTGAGGGACAGCGAGGCCGACGACTTGCCCGTCAGGTCGACGTCACGGGTCAGCGTGTTGTTCAGGCCGTTGCCGCTGCCGCTCCACCACTGGTACGAGCCGCTCGCCGGGGCGACGAGGTCCGTGGTGACCGTCTTCTTCGGCAGCGTGACGATCAGCGCCTGCGGCTTCGCGGTGTTGTACTCCGAGTAGCCGAGCTTCGTCAGCGAGGGGGAGCCGGAGCCGACGACCCGGTAGTTCAGCCAGCCGAGCTCGAGCTTGTCCCAGGCGGTGAAGTCGCCGGGGGTGTCGCCGATGCTGTTCTTGCCCGTGCCGAGCCACGAACCCGAGGACATGAGGTCCCAGAAGGCGGTGGAGTTCTCCGCCCGCCCGGTGGTGTCGTAGTTGTCGGGCAGGCCCAGGTCGTGGCCGTACTCGTGGGCGAAGACGCCGAGTCCGCCGTTCTCCGGCTGGATGGTGTAGTCGCCGACCCAGACGCCGGTGTCGCCGATCTGGGTGCCGCCGAGCTTGTTGTTCGCGGGGCCGGTCTTGCCGGCGTCGGTGCCGTACGCGTACCAGCGGTGCGCCCAGATGGCGTCCTCGCCCTGCGCGCCGCCGCCCGCGGACTCGTCCTCACCGGCGTGCACGATCTGGAAGTGGTCGATGTAGCCGTCGGGCTCGTTGAAGTTGCCGTCGCCGTCGTGGTCGTAGCGGTCCCACTGGTCGTACTGGGCGATCGCGGACTTGATCTGGGCGTCGGTGTCACCGGCGGCCTTGCGCTGGGCGACCCACTTGACCAGGGCGTCGCTGACGAGGTTCCACACGCAGGTGTCACACTCGTTGGTGCCGTAGCGGGCCTCGTTGTAGTCGACCTTCACCCAGTCCTGGACCTGGCCGTCGACCGAGTAACGGCCCGAGGAGGCCTTCTCGTAGAACTGCTTGAGGGACTTCTTCTTCGGGTCCGTGGAGAAGTAGAGGTCCTGGAAGTGCTGCCGGTTGTAGTCCGCCTGCCACGCGGTGCTGTTGTCCGCGGCGCGGTCCGGCTCGGCTATCTGGTTGTGCGCCGGCCCCGCGGTGCCGCCGTACTGCGACGTCTTGGTGCCGAACTCGGCGAGGATGGTGAAGATCTTGTCGGTGCGCTCACGGGCGAGTTCGACGTACTTGCCGTTGCTGAGCTTCACCACCTTCGACGCGCCGCGGTCGGTGACCTTGGCCTTGCCCGAGATGACCCGGCCCAGTGCTTCCTCCCGCTGGGCATCCTGAGTCTTGCTCAGCGGTCCGTCGAGGTCGTGCTCCCTGCTCTTGACCGGCTGCGGGTCGTGCCGGTTGGCGGCAACCGACGAGACGCCCGGCCCGGTCTGGGCCGCGGCGGACACCGACAGCGTGGCGGTGGCCGCCGCGAGCGTGACGGCCGCGGCGGCCGCTCTGAACGTCCAGGATCTGCTGTTCACTTGTAGTCCTCCCCGACGCGTCCGATCGCGCGGAAGAGGGGTCCTGTCCTGGAAGGTCCGCGCGCGGTGTACGCGTGTGTCAAGTGACGACATTTGACCGGAGGTTTAAGAGAAAAGACAGATCTTGACTTGAACAGGCCAAGTGCATTAACGGAAGCAGACGTCCGCTATGCGAACGGCATAATCCCCTGTCAACAGGCGCGTAAGCCCGTCCAGTCGGTGGACCGAATGACTCTGTGCGCCCCCCGTGCACCAGCACCGTGCGTTAGGTCACGCTTACCAGCGGTTCCGCTCGGGCATGCAGGCGAATAGAGTCGGCGGGCAGTACGGCCGGAACGGCGGCGGATCGCCCTGCCGGCACCTTGTCACCCCGCGATTCCGGGCTGGACCCCAAGTGCACCGGCAATCCACACAGTTGTCCGCATCCTCCCCCATAGCGAGAGGCACGGGGGGAGACCCCCACCCCGAGGAATGGCCATGCCTCGTCCGAACGCCGCACAGCTCGCCTACGGTTCCTGCACCGTGATCTTCTCCACCCTCGCCATGCTGCTGCTGTCACAGACGAGTTCGAGCCTGGGGATCGCCGTGATCGCCCTCGCGGCACTCGCTCTCGGACTGCTCGTCGCCGTGACGGTCCCACTGCCGAAGTCCGCGTCGGGGGCCGAGCGGCCCGCCGCCGTACGGCAGGCCCCGGCCGGACGCCCGACGGCGTCCGTCGGATCCACCACGGGCGCAGAGCCCGTACACGAGACGGCGCACCCCTGAACCGAGCGCGCTTGCACAGCACTTGACGGATACTTCGGACAACCGCACAACGAGCGACGGAACCGACGGGCCCGTATGGCACGGGCCCGCCGGTTCTTGGTGCGCCGCCGTCCGCCGGCTCGGTCCCTCACACCGTGCTGACCTCCACGGTCCGGGCCGCCTTGTCGTGCAGGCCCTGCTTGTAGGGCCGGTCGAAGAAGCTCCAGCCGCCGCAGATCGCGGTCCAGATACAGGCGCAGCAGAACGCGAACGGAAGCCACAGCACCAGCGCCCGGACCAGCGACGTCTGCACGGAAGGGGTGGAGCCGTCCGTCAGATTGGCCACCCGTATGTTGAGCAGCCTCTTGCCGAGCGTCTGCCCCGACCTCGAGATCATGATCGTGTCGTAGGCCGTGTAGAGCACCGCGGCGATCACGGACTGGCCCAGGGACTTGCCGTACTCGACCCGGTTGGCGTTGACGTTGTACTCGGTCGTGTGGAACGTCCAGGACAGCAGTACGACGATGATCCCGACGATGATCATGTCGATGATCCGGGCGAGCACCCGCTTGCCGCTGTCGGCGAGCGGCGGCATTCCGGCAAGGGGGTCCGACTCGCCGTACGGGCCGTAGGGCCCGCCGCCATAGGGACCTCCGCCTCCGTAGGGGCCGCCACCGTACGGCGGAGGTGGGCCGTACGGGCCTCCGCCGCCGGGCGGGGGTGCGCCGTAAGGGGGTTGGCCGCCGCCGGGCGGCGGCGCGCCCCCGGGAGGTGGATGGCCGCCGGCCGGGGGCTGGTCGCCGTGCTGTGAGCCCCAGTGGGGTGCGGAACCGCCGCCCTCGGACGGCGGGGGCTGCTTCCGGAACGGATCGTCGTCCGGGGACCCCCCGGAACCGGGGGGCGGCGGTTCGGTGCTCATGGCCCGAGTCGACCGCGAACCCTCCGGCTCCGCATCCCTACAGGGCCGTCCGGGTCAGCCCGCCACGAACGTGTGCGCCGCCTTGTCGTGCCAGCACTGGTGCCAGGGACGGTCGAACAGACACCACAGGACGCCGACGACGCCGACCACCAGCAGACCGGGCACGCAGTAGACGAGCCAGCGGCGCAGAGCCGGGCCGAACGCCGGGGGCTCATGGGCCTCGATGTCCCGCACCTCGATGCCGCACAGCTTCTTGCCCAGCGTGCGGCCCCACTTGACGGTGGGCAGCACCTCGTAGAGGACGCCGAAGCCGAGGAGCACGGCGAACACGACGGCGAGGTAGATCGAGGTCGTGCCGTCGAGCAGCCAGACCGTGACGGTCTGGCCGGACAGCCGGGCCGCGTCGATCTTGTCGTCGATGTGGTCGATCGCCTTGGTGCCCAGCGGCACGGCGGCCACGCCCGTGACCGCCGCCAGCACCAGGGTGTCCAGGAGCCGGGCGGCCAGCCGCTTGCCGAGGCCCGCGGGCCGGGCAGCCGCCTGTGCCCGGGCGACCGCCTGGAACGGGTCGTCCACCGGCGGCTTCCACGGCGGGAGGGGCCGGTCGCCCTCGGATGCCGGGGTCGCCAGCCGGTGTACCTGCTGCGCCCAGGACGGCTGGCCGCCGCCGGGGCCCGTGGTCATCGGCGTGGCGGCCGGTCCGCCGGACTGGTGCGGGAGGCTCGTCGCGGGCTGCTGGGAGAGCGAGCCGGCCGGCTGCCGCGGGGGCAGACCGGTCGAGGGTGCCGACGGCGACGGGGCGGACGGCTGCCGCGGCGGCGCGGTGCGCTGCGGGCCGGGCTCCGGCGCCTGCGGGTCCAGCCCCAGGGCCTGGCGGGCCGCGGCCTGGGCGCTCGCGGAGGGCTCGGCCGTCGGCCGCCCCGGACCGGACCCGGCCGCCCCCGTGCTCCCGCTCTGCTCCCCCGTGCGCGGGGAGAGCGCACGGAACGTCATGGTGCCCTCGGAGGGCGCGGGGCCACCGGTGCGGGAGGTGTCCCGGGCGCCGGTGCCTGAGCCCTCGCCGCGCGGCTGCCGGCGGAAGACGGCCGTGCCGTCCGGGACCGGGGAGGAATCCGGGTCGGCCGGCGGGATCGTCGCCGTGCCGTCCGTGCGGTTCGCGGTGCCGTCGGGCCGCCCGGAGAGGGGGAGCCGCGGGTCGGCGCCCTGCGACGCGCCCCACGACACCCGGCGGTCCTGGTCGCCGCCGAAACCGGACTGCCGTGAGCGGTCGGCGCCCCACGCAGAGGCGGGCTCGGGCCGGCTGCCGTGCTGGGCGTCGGCCCGGCTCACTTGAGGGGTCTCCTCGACCGGGTCCTCGTCGAAGAAGTGCGGACCGGTCTCCTCCACGGAGAGGTGGACCGGTGCCGCGCCGGGCGGCGGGGAGAGCGGTCGGCCGTCGCCGGGCGGCGGGGAGAGCGGTCGGCCGTCGCCGGGCGCCGGCCGGCTGGTGCCCGGCACCCAGGCGACACCGTTCCAGTACCGGACATATCCAGGAATGGACGGATCCGGGTAATAGCCTTCGCGGGGCCTGTCGTCACCGGGTGCCGGGGTTGGGGCGCTCATGTCCGTCGTCCCGTATCTGCTCGGGGGGTCGTGTAGACATCCACATCTATCAGAAGCCGGGTGTGAGTACGGCCGCTCCGCCCGTACCCACCCCTTTCCGGGCGACACCGCGCAATCCCTTCACACACCTGGAACACACCCCGAAAGAAATCATCCGAACTCGTGTAACGCCTGCCGCGCCCCCTCGCGGCGTGCACACGGCTGTGTGCCGATGGCGCCCGTCCCACCGGGCGGCTCAGAAGAGCTTGCCCGGGTTGAGGATGCCGAGCGGGTCGAAGACCTTCTTGACGGCCTGTTGCATCTCCACGCCCACCGGGCCGATCTCACGGGCCAGCCACTCCTTCTTCAGGACGCCCACGCCGTGTTCGCCGGTGATCGTGCCGCCGAGTTCCAGGCCGAGGGCCATGATCTCGTCGAAGGACTCGCGGGCGCGCCGGGACTCCTCGGGATTCTGTGCGTCGAAGCAGACGGTCGGGTGTGTGTTGCCGTCGCCCGCGTGTGCGCAGACCCCGATGGTGAGCCGGTACTTCTCGGCGATCCGCTCGACCCCTTCGAGCATCTCGCCGAGCCGGGAGCGGGGCACGCACACGTCGTCGATCATCGTGGTGCCCTTGACGGCCTCCAGCGCGGTCAGCGACAGCCGCCGCGCCTTCAGGAGCATTTCGGACTCGGCCGCGTCGTCGGCCGGTACGACCTCGGTGGCGCCGGCCGCCTCGCACAGCGCGCCGACCGCGGCGAGGTCGGCGGCCGGGTCGGGGGTGTCGAAGGCCGCGAGCAGCAGGGCCTCCGTGGTTTCCGGCAGGCCCATGTGCGCGAGGTCGTTGACGGCCTTGACGGTCGTACGGTCCATCAGTTCCAGGAGGGACGGCACATGCCCGCCCGCCATGATCCGGCACACCGCGTCGCACGCGGCGGCCGCGGACCCGAACTCGGCCGCCAGCACCAGTTGCTGGGGCGGCTGCGGCTTCAGGGCGAGGATCGCGCGGACGACGATGCCGAGCGAGCCCTCGGAGCCGACGAAGAGCCGGGTGAGGTCATAGCCGGCGACGCCCTTGGCGGTGCGCCGGCCGGTCGACATCAGGCGTCCGTCGGCGAGGACGACGTCAAGTCCGAGGACGTATTCGGCCGTGACCCCGTACTTCACACAGCACAGGCCACCGGAGGCCGTGCCTATGTTGCCGCCGATCGTGCACATCTCCCAGCTGGAGGGGTCCGGCGGGTAGTACAGGCCGTGCTCGTTCACCGCGCGGGAGAGCGCGGCGTTGACGACACCGGGTTCGACGACGGCGATACGGTCGACCGGGCTGATCTCCAGGATCCGGTCCATCTTCGTCAGGGAGAGCACGATGCAGCCCTCTGAGGCGTTGGCGCCACCCGACAGGCCGGTGCGGGCGCCCTGCGGGACGACCGGGACGCGCAGTTCGGTGGCGGTCCGCATCACGTGCTGGACCTGCTCGACGGTGCGCGGCAGCACGACCACGGCCGGGGTGCCGGCCGCGCAGAAACTCGCCATGTCGTTCGCGTACGAGGCGGTGACGTCGGGGTCGCTCAGGACGGCGGCGGCCGGAAGGCCGGCCTTGAGACGGTCGAGGAGGTTGCCGGTGACTTCGTCGCGCGGGGCTTCGATACGGCTCATGATCACAGCGTCGCACTCGGGAGCAGCGGTGTGAACCCCGTACGCACGGGGCAGGCCCGGGGGCTGCCCGTCCCCCGCCGTGAACGGTGCCCGTGGTCCCGCGGGCGCTCTCGCGGCGCCCGCGGGACCACGGGAGCGCGCGGCCGACCCCTGCTCGGTCGGGCGCTCCACCGGCTCAGAGGTTGCCGCGCCTTTCCTGCTCCCGCTCGATGGCCTCGAACAGGGCCTTGAAGTTGCCCTTTCCGAAGCCCATGGAGCCATGGCGCTCGATGATCTCGAAGAAGACCGTCGGACGGTCCTGGACCGGCTTGGTGAAGATCTGCAGCAGATAGCCGTCCTCGTCGCGGTCCGCCAGGATCTTCAGCTCGCGCAGGGTCTCTACGGGGACACGGGTGTCGCCGACCCACTGACCGAGGGTGTCGTAGTACGAGTCCGGAGTGTCGAGGAACTGCACGCCGGCCGCGCGCATCGTCCGCACCGTGTGCACGATGTCGTTGGTGTTCAGCGCGATGTGCTGGACGCCGGGACCGCCGTAGAACTCCAGGTACTCGTCGATCTGGGACTTCTTCTTGGCGATCGCGGGCTCGTTGATCGGGAACTTGACCTTGAGCGTCCCGTCGGCCACGACCTTGGACATCAGCGCGCTGTACTCGGTCGCGATGTCGTCGCCCACGAACTCCTTCATGTTCGTGAAGCCCATGACCTTGTTGTAGAACTCCACCCACTCGTTCATACGGCCGAGTTCGACGTTGCCGACGCAGTGGTCGATGGCCTGGAACGTGCGCTGCGCGGGCGGCTCCACGATCGGCGCGGCGGCGGCGAAGCCGGGCAGGTACGGACCGTCGTACCCGGTGCGCTCGACGAGGGTGTGGCGGGTCTTGCCGTACGTGGCGATCGTGGCGAGGACGACGACACCGTGCTCGTCCTTGAGCTCGTACGGCTCGGCGACCGAGCGGGCGCCTCGCTCCATCGCATGGGCGTACGCCGCCCGCGCGTCCGGGACCTCGATCGCGAGGTCGATCACGCCGTCGCCGTGCTCGGCCACGTGCTCGGCCAGGAAGTGGCCCCAGGTGGTGGCGGGCTTGATGACCGAGGTGAAGACGAAACGGGCGGAGCCGTTCTCCAGGACGTACGAGGCGGTCTCACGGCTGCCGTTCTCCGGTCCGGAGTACGCCACGAGCCGCATGCCGAAGGCGGTCGAGTAGTAGTGGGCGGCCTGCTTGGCGTTGCCCACGGCGAAGACGACCGCGTCCATTCCCTTCACCGGGAAGGGGTCTGCCTCGCGCGCGGTGTCGGGGGTGTGGTGTGTGGTCTGCGTCATATCCGCAGCCTCACCCTTCCTCGCAAGGTGCGCAATAGTTTGCGTATCGGCTGGGCAATCTGCTCAGTGGAAGCCCCGTATCGACGGGCTTTCTGTACATCATGACCATCTGGGAGCGCGGGTATGGCGATCGATCAACTGGACGCCCGGCTGATCCTGCTGCTGGCGCGCGAGCCGCGCATCGGGGTGCTGGAGATGTCCCGGCGGCTCGGGGTGGCGCGCGGCACGGTCCAGGCGCGCCTGGACCGGCTTCAGTCCAATGGAGTGATCCGCGGATTCGGCCCTCAGGTGGATCCCGCCGCGCTCGGCTATCCCGTCACCGCGTTCGCGACGCTCCAGATCCGGCAGGGACAAGGACCCGACGTGCGGGCCCATTTGGCGACCGTCCCGGAGGTCCTGGAACTGCACACCACGACGGGCAGCGGGGACATGCTCTGCCGGCTGGTGGCTCGCTCGAATGCCGACCTACAACGTGTGATCGACCGAGTTGTCGGCTTTGATGGCATCGTCCGGGCCTCCACGGCGATCGTCATGGAGAACCCTGTTCCGCTGCGGATCATCCCGCTGGTGGAGCAGGCGGCGGAGGACCGGCAGAGGACCTAGCCCACCGGGGTGAGCGCACGTGAGCTTCTACGAGTACCTGGCCGACAGCCACCGGCGGTTGTTCATAGAGGCCTGCGGACATGTCGGCGCCGTCCTCGTGTGCACTCTCCTCGCCGCGGTCCTCGGCGTGCTGATCGGCCTCGTCGCCTCTCGCAGCGAGCGGGCCGGCGACCTCGCCACGGCCGCCACCGGTGCCTTCCTGACCGTCCCCACCCTGGCGCTGGTCGGCCTGCTGATCCCGGTCACCGGACTGGGCCTGGCGCCGACGCTCGCCGCGCTGACCCTGTGCGGACTGCTGCCGATCGTGCGGAACTCCCTCGTGGCCCTGCGCACGGGCGACCCTTCGCTGGTGGACGCGGCCCGGGGCATCGGCATGTCGCGGTGGGCCCGGTTCGTCCGTGTGGAGCTGCCGCTGGCCTGGCCCTCGATCCTCACCGGGATCCGCGCCTCCACCCGCCTGCTGGTGGGTGTCGCCGCAGTCGCCGCGTACGCCTCCGGACCCGGTCTCGGCAACGAGATCTTCCGCGGCCTCGGCTCCCCGGACAGCGAGAACGCGCTCAACGAGGTGCTCGCGGGCACGCTCGGCATCTTCGCCCTGTCGGTGCTGTTCGACGCCGCCTACCTGCTGCTCGAGCGGCTGACCGTCCCCCGGCGGATCGCGAGACCGGTTCAACCGGAGGAGAGGACGACGTGACCACATACGAGGTGGAGGAGCAGGAGGAGACCCGGTCGCCCGCCCCGCCGGGTCCCCGGTCACCGCGGATCACGTGGCAGAAGCTGACCCTGCTGCCCGCGGCACTGGTGGTCCTGCTGCTGACGACCCTGCTGTGGTTCCGGCAGGCCCGGCTGGACACGTTCTCCCAGAACGCCCTCTCCCAGGGCCGGGTGGAGAAGGCACTGTGGCAGCACATCGAAATGACCACGCTCGCCACGTTCCTGGTGATGGTCATCGCGATCCCCCTGGCCATCGCGCTGACCCACGGGGCGGCGGGCAGGTTCACCGCCACGGCGACGGCCATCGCCACCGCGGGCCGGCGGGCCCCGGCGATCGGCCTGCTGGCGTTGCTGGTGCTCTGGCTCGGCACCGGCCACAGGGCGGTCCTCGTCGCCATCGTCGCCTACGCCGTCCTGCCCGTGCTGTCCCACACGATCGCGGGGCTGAAGGAGAACGACTCGCCGCTGCTGGAGGCCGCCCGCGGCATCGGCATGTCCCCGATGGACGTGCTGGCCCGCGTGGAACTGCCCATGGCCCTCCCGCTGCTCCTCGCGTGCGCACGCATCGCCCTGGTGCTGAACGTCGGCACGGCGACCCTGGCGGCGTTCGGCGGAGGCGGCGGTCTGGGCGTGCTCATCACCGCCGGGATCAGCCATCACAGTCTGCCGCTGCTGCTGCTCGGCTCGGTCCTCACGACCTCGCTGGCGCTGCTGATCGACTGGGGGGTCTCGATGGCGGAACTGCTGACGGCCATGACGCTCGACGGGGGCCTCAGGGGCCTGTAGTGGTCCTGCGGAGCCACTTGCAAAGAACCCCTTGCAACGACTTCTTTGCAACGCTACCTTTGCATGCATGCAGGAGCCCGACGACACCACCCCGCACGAGGACGAGCGGCCACCGCGCCTGCTCGACGCCCGCTCGCTGCGCGGCCTCGCACACCCCCTGCGCATGCAGCTGCTCAACGCACTGCGGCGCGGCGGACCGGCCACCGCATCCCAGCTGGCCGCGAAGCTGGGCGAATCCAGCGGCGCGACCAGCTACCACCTGCGCCAGCTCGCCGCCCACGGCTTCGTCGTGGACGCACCGGAGCACGGCAAGGGACGGGAGCGCTGGTGGAAGGCCCAGGACGAGGCGCTGGTCTTCGACAGCAACACGTTCAAGGACGCCGGCCCTGAAGTGCGGGGGGCGGCCGACCTGTACCTGCACGAGATCGCCGCCACCCACACCCGCGAACTGTCGACCTGGCTCGGGACCCGCGACGACTGGCCCGAGGCCTGGCACGGCGCCAACGACATGAGCGACGCGACGCTACGGCTGACGCCCGAACTCGCCCGCGAACTCGTGGGAAGGATGCACACCCTCATCGAGGAGTACCGCGCCCTCTCCCCCGGCAAGAACACCCCGGGGACCGAGCAGGTGCGCGTCCACACCCACCTCTTCCCCCTCAAGACGGATTGAGAGGCACGACCGATGCACCCGGACACGCATCTCGAGCTGCACCGCACCCGCGCCACCGACCTCCGTGCCGAGGCCGACGCGCACCGGCTCGCCGCCGACGCCGGCCACCCCCGCGACCTGCGGGTACGCCTCGGCTGGACCCTCGTCGAGGTCGGCCTGCGGCTCGCCGCCGCACCCCGGCCCGCCACCGTCTAGCAGCTCGGGACCGCGCCCTTCCCCTTCTGCAGCGCCACCAGCGCGTCGACCGCGCCGTTCAGGGTGGTCACCGGCACCAGCCGCAGCCCCTTCGGCAGCTCCGCCTTGGCGTCGGCGCACTCCGCCCTCGGGACCAGGAAGACCGTCGCGCCGTCCCGGCGGGCGGCCTGCGTCTTGAGGGCGACCCCGCCGACGGCACCGACCGCGCCGGCCGCGTCGATCGTGCCCGTACCGGCGATCGTGCGGCCGCCCGTGAGGTCGCCGCCGCTGCCGTTGCCCTTCAGCTTGTCGATGATCCCGAGGGTGAACAGCAGACCCGCGCTCGGGCCGCCCACATCCGCGAGCGTCAGAGTGACCTTGACGTTCCGGTCGCTGAGGTCCAGGTATCGCAGCGCCGCCTGTGTCGCCGCGTCCTGGGACTCCTTCATCTGCGCGGTGTTGTGCTGCTCGATCTCCTTGACGGTGTTCCCGCTCGGGTAGACCGCGTCACGCGGCAGCACCGCGCGGTCCGTGCGGACCCAGCCGTCGACCACGTCGCCGAGCGAGACCTGTGCGTCGGGGCCGGTGGCCTCGATCGTCGTCATCCGCAACTGACCCGTGGTCGTGCGGATGGGCGCCCCACTGATCGTGATCACGGGCGTGCCCTTGTTCGCGCCGAGGACGTTGGCCGTCAGGCCGGGCTGCGCCACTGCGAAAGGCAGCGGGGCGAACGCCGCCGTGGCGAGCAGGGCCACGACGGGCAGGGCGCAGACGGCGGCGGCCTTGGGGCGCGAGAGGCGAGAGAACACGGGATCAATCTAACGCGGTGGTGACTTCGTGCCAGGTCCCGGGCGGTGCCGGAGCGGATCCCACGGCCCCGGGCCGCCCGAGCCCGGCACCGGCACGGGAGCCGGCACAGTGTCCCGCCGCTGGTGTCATGCCCCGTACAGGTCGGTCCGCCCGGTGGTGAAGCGTCGCAGCGCCTCCGGGAGCGGTGCGACGCCGATCCCGGGCGCGGACGGCACCGGCAGATGTCCGTCCCGGAGCACGAACGGTTCGGTGATGTCCTCCGCGAAATAACGGGAGGACGCCGAGGTGTCTCCCGGCAGGGTGAACCCCGGCAGGGCGGCCAGGGCCAGGTTGGGCGCGCGTCCGATGCCCGTCTCGAGCATGCCGCCGCACCACACCGGCACCCCGTGCGCATGGGCCACGTCGTGGACGCGACGTGCCTCGAGGTAACCGCCGACCCGCGCGGGCTTCACATTGACCACCCGGCAGGCGTCCATGGCGATCGCGGAAGCGGTGTCCCGGGCGTTGTGCAGGGACTCGTCCAGGCAGACGGGGGTGGTGACGCGCTGCTGAAGCCGGGCGTGGGCATGAAGGTTGTTCTCGTCCAGCGGCTCCTCGATGAGCAGCAGCCCGAAATCGTCCAGCCGCCGCAGGTGCTCCGCGTCGGCGAGCGTGTACGCGGTGTTCGCGTCGACCTGGAGCGGCACCGCGTCCCCGAAGCGCTCGCGCACGGCGCGTACCGGCTCCAGGTCCCAGCCGGGCTCGATCTTCAGCTTGATGCGGACGTATCCCTCGGCGAGGTAGCGCTCGACGTCGTCCAGCAGTTCGGGCACGGAGTTCCTGATGCCGACCGAAACCCCGCACGGCACCCGGTCCCGTACGGCTCCCAGGTAGGTCGCCAGGGACATGCCGTACGAGCGCAGCTCCGCGTCCAGGACCGCCGTCTCCAGTGCGGCCTTCGCCAGCTCGTGCCCCTTGATCCCCGCCAGGGCGGGGGCGAGCGCGGCCGCCGTCAGACGGGGCAGGGCGGCGACGCGCGGCAGCAGGAAGTCGCGCAGGACGATCTCGGCTCCGGCGACGAACTCCGGGCAGTACCGGGGTTCGGGGTCGGCCGCGAACTCCGACCAGCCCTCGGCGGCGTCGGTGACGACGTGCAGCAGGAAGGTGTCCTTGTCGGTCATCGTCCCGAAGGAGGTGCGGAACGGCGTGACCAGTGGGATCGCCACGTGGACGATCTCGGCGCGTTCGAGTTTCATGCCAGGGAACCCTCCGGTCGGGTGAGCGTGTACCAGCCGTCCCGGGACATGTCCGTCGCCCTGAACCCCTCGGCGAAGGCCTGCCTGAAGACGTCGCGGACGGCGTGCCGCCAGCGCAGGGCGAGTGCCGGGTCGGCGGTGCGCAGGGCGACGACGTCCTGCGGGACGCGGCACCACACATGCCGGTCGTCCTGTGACCGCCGGGCGAGCGGGGCGCCGTCGGGGGCCTCGTGCGTGGCGGGTGCGCAGGCGCGGTCACCGCTCTCGTACGGCTGCCGGGGCGCCGCCAGGTCCCAGGTGACCGTGAGCCGGTCGCTCTCGTCGCCGTCGTTCACGCCGTCGGCCATCGGACCGTAGAAGTCGACGAGGAACTCCGTGCCGGTGGCACCCAGCTTCGCCAGGTTGAAGCGGGCGTTGCGGCCGACCAGCGGGTCGAAGGTCCAGCGCAGGGTGCGGGCGCCGCGCCCCAGGAGCCAGGCGCGCTGTGCCTGCTTGACCGGGTACCCGACGCCGGGGTCGGCCGCTGCCACCAGGGAGTAGGCGTCCGCCTCGGCGGGCGGCCCGAAGACGGCCACGCAGGCCCCTGCCAGCCGTTCGCCCGCGAAGGCGGCGTGCACGGCACCGCCCGAGTGCACCAGGCTGTGCAGCACTTCGGCGGGGATCGGCGGACTGGTGCGGGGGGTCCGCCAGACGTCGCTGAAGTAGTCGGCCACGGCGGCGAGGCCGGTGACGTCGTGCACGGTCCGGAGGTGGACGCCCGCGGCCTGCGCGGCGTCGTCCGCGAGCCTCGCCACGCGCGTGTGGGCGGCGGACAGGTCCGTGTCTGCTGTCATGGCTCGAGTTTCCGGGCGCGGAGCGGGCGCCGCGTTGCACTCGACGCCAAAACCCGCCTACCGTCCTGGTGGGATCGGCCAAAGCGGCGGAGGAGGCACCCATGGACGCCTGCAGCCTCGGTGACCTGATCGATGTCGTCGGCGAGCCCTCCGTCCGGCTGCACACCGCGCCCGCCGGGCTCACCGCGCCGGTCACCGAGGCGCTGCTGTACGACGCCCACGCCCCGCTCCCCCGTGCGCCGGGCGCGCTGCTGCTCGCGGTGGGTGTGCGCGCCAAGGCCGCGGGGCCGCTGGTGCGGGCCGCCGCGCAGGCGGGGATGACCGGCGTGGTCGTACGCGGTGCGGACGGGCCCGTCGCCGACGCCGAGGAGGCCGGGGTCGCACTGCTCTCCGTCGAAGAGGACGCCGCCTGGCACCGGGTGCACCTGCTGCTGGCCTCGGCGATCGGCGCCCGCCCGGTGACGACGGGCGGTGGGGACGCGCGCGGTGAACTGTTCGCGCTGGCCGACGCGGTGGCCGCGGCGGTCGGCGGAGCCACCGCGATCGAGGACCCGGGGCAGCGGATCCTCGCGTACTCCACGGTGCCCGGGCAGCCGACGGACGAGGACCGCCGCCAGGGCATCCTCGGGCTCCGGGTGCCGGGAAGTCCGCAGAACACCGAGCAGTACCGGATCGTCTTCGCCGCCGAGGGCCCGGTGCGGCTCCCGGCGCTCGCGGGCGCGCTGCCCCGGATCGCGGTCGCCGTGCGGGCCGGCGGTGAGACGCTCGGTTCGCTCTGGGTCGTGGACGACGGCGGGCTGGCGCCCGACGCCGAACAGGCGCTGACCCAGGGCGCCTCCACCGCGGCGCTGCTTCTGCTGCGGGCACGCGCGGCACAGGAACTGGCCCGGCACCAGGACGGCGATCTGCTGCGCCGCCTCCTCGACGGCACGGCCGACCCCGATGCGGCCGTCCACCGGCTCGGTCCCGAACCCGTACGGGTGGCCGCGTTCGCCGTCGACTCGACGGTGTCCGCGCCGGACGGCGAGCAGACCGCGCTGCGGCTCCTGGACCTGGTGCGGCTCCAGTGCGAGGCGCACTACGGACGGCACGCGTGCGTGCTCGTCGACGGGATCGTGTACGCGCTGCTGCCCGCTCCGGGCGAACGCGGCGAGCGGCACCGGCATCTGGCCGAGGACATCGTACGGCGGGCCGGGGCGGCGCTGCGGGTACCGGTGCGGGCCGGGCTCGGCGACGTGGTGCCCTCGATCGCCGGTGCGCCGGCCTCCCGGGCCGACGCGGACCTGGTGCTGCGGGTGCTCGGTCCCGGGCTGCCGGTGGCGTGCGTGACCGAGGTGCGGCCCCGGATCACGCTGCTGCGGCTGGCCGAAGTGATGCGAGGGAAGCCGGAGTTGACGGTGGGGGCGGGCCGGGACCTCCTGGACCACGACGCCCGGCACGGCACCGCCCATACGCGCACGCTGCTGGCGTGGTTCGAGGCCGGAGGCGACATGGCGGGCGCGGCGGAACGGCTGGGCGTCCATCCCAACACCTGCCGCTACCGCCTGCGCCAGATCCAGCGCCGGCTCGGCATCGACCTGGACGACCCGGACGAACGGCTGGTGCTGTGGCTGCAGTTGAGGGTGCTGGGCTGCGGTTGAGGGGGCGGGTCGGCGGAACCCGGACGGCCGGCGGGGCGACGGCGCGGGCGAACGGCGGTGCCGGGACTGCGGTTGAGGGCCCCGGACAGCGGACCCGGACGGCGAACCCCGGCGGCGGTCGTCAGCTCAGCGCCTCGGCCACCTCCCGGGCGGCGTCCACCACCCTCGGCCCCACCCTCTCCGGTATGGAATCCGACAGCATCACGACCCCCACGCTGCCCTCGATCCCCGTCACCCCGAGCAGCGGCGCGGCGGCTCCGCTCGCGCCGGCCTCCAGTTCCCCGTGGGTGAGCGTGAAGCCGGGCTCGGTGCTCGTCCGCAGACGGGCGGCGAGTATGGCGCGGCCGGCGGCTCCCCGGTCGAGCGGATGCCGGAACCCGGCCCGGTACGCCACGTGGTAGTCGGTCCAGGTCGGCTCGACCACGGCGACCGCCAGTGCCTCCGTCCCGTCGACCAGGGTCAGGTGCGCGGTCGCCCCGATGTCCTCGGCCAGGGCCCGCAGCGCGGGCAGCGCGGCCTCCCGCACCAGGGGGTGCACCTGACGGCCGAGGCGCAGCACTCCGAGGCCGACCCGGGCGCGGCCACCCAGGTCGCGGCGTACGAGTGAGTGCTGCTCCAGGGTCGCGAGCAGCCGGTACACCACGGTCCTGTTCACGCCCAGCTTGGTGGACAGTTCGGTGACGGTCAGCCCGTGATCGGTGTCGGCGAGCAGCTTGAGGACCTTGAGGCCCCGGTCGAGCGTCTGGGAGGTCTCCGCGGTCACGACGCCCACTCCTTAGTGGTAAGGACGGCGGCCCCTCGCGGCAGATGCGACACCGAGTCCCGTCGGCGACGCGCTTCAGAGGCCGCCGATCGGCCGGCGGCCCGGGCGGCTCCCGGACTCAGTCGCTTCACGGCTGCGCTCCGCGGCGGCGCTGCCACGGGGCGTGTGCGTAGCGGGACAGTAGCGAGCTGGTTCGCTCAGCGGAAGGCTCCGTCCAGAATCCGGTCAACGAGCCTTACCTGGTCGTTCTCTTTGCGGAGGTATGTACGGCCCGGTCCCCGCCGGAAAGTCGCGCACCCGGTCCCGCACGCCCGCCGGGCGCCTCGCGGCATCACCTCATACGGGTGGCCCACTCCTGGACTTTCGCGATGCGCTGGCGCAGTTGACCCGCGGTGCACTCGGCGCTCGGCGGGCCGCCGCACACCCGGCGCAGTTCGGTGTGGACGACGCCGTGCGACTTGCCGCTCTGATGGACGTAGGCGCCGACCATCGTGTTGAGCTGCTTGCGCAGTTCGAGCAGTTCCTTGTGGGTGACCACGGGCCGCCGCTCGGCGGGCAGTTCGAGCAGATCGGCCTCGGTGTCCGGTTTCTTGCGGCTGTGCGCGATCTGCCGGGCCTGCCGCTTCTGCAGCAGCAACTCGACCTGCTCGGGCTCGAGAAGGCCGGGAATGCCCAGATAGTCCTGTTCCTCTTCGCTGCCCGGGTGGGCCTGCATCCCGAACTCGGCGCCGTTGTACATGACCCGGTCGAAGACCGCGTCGGACTCCAGCGCCTCGAACGGCAGCATGTCCTGCTCGCCGGTGTCCTCGTCCTGTTCCCGGTTGGCCTCCTCCATCTCCTTCTCGGACTCGGCGTACGGGTCCTCCTCCTCGCCGCCCTTCTTCGGCTTGTCGAGGACGTGGTCGCGCTCGACCTCCATCTCGTTGGCGAAGGTGAGGAGGTCGGGGACGGTCGGGAGGAAGACGGAGGCGGTCTCGCCGCGGCGCCTGGACCGCACGAAACGGCCGACGGCCTGGGCGAAGAAGAGCGGTGTGGAGATGGTCGTCGCGTACACCCCGACGGCGAGCCGCGGCACGTCGACGCCCTCGGACACCATGCGCACCGCGACCATCCAGCGGTCGTCGTTGTGGCTGAACTCGTCGATGCGGTCGGAGGCGCCGGCGTCGTCGGACAGCACGAGGGTCGCGCGGTGCCCGGTGATCTCGCGGATGAGCTTGGCGTACGCGCGGGCCGACTCCTGGTCGGAGGCGATGACCAGGGCACCCGCGTCCGGGATGGCCTTGCGGATCTCGGTCAGACGCTGGTCTGCGGCGCGCAGCACGCTGGGCATCCAGTCGCCGCGCGGGTCGAGGGCGGTGCGCCAGGCCTGGCTGACGGCGTCCTTGGTCATGGGCTCGCCGAGCCGGGCGGCGATCTCGTCGCCCGCCTTGGTGCGCCAGCGCATGTTGCCGCTGTAGGAGAGGAAGATGACCGGCCGCACGACCCCGTCGGCGAGGGCCGAGCCGTATCCGTAGGTGTAGTCGGCGGCGGACCGGCGGATGCCGTCGTTCCCCTCCTCGTACGCGACGAAGGGGATGGGGTTGGTGTCGGAACGGAACGGCGTACCGGTCAGGGCGAGCCGGCGGGTGGCCGGTTCGAACGCCTCCAGACAGGCCTCGCCCCAGGACTTGGAGTCGCCCGCGTGGTGGATCTCGTCGAGGATGACGAGGCTCTTGCGCTGCTCGGACCGGTTGCGGTGCAGCATGGGCCGGACGCCGACGCCCGCGTAGGTGACGGCGACGCCGTGGTACTCCCGGCCGAGCGGTCCGGCGCTGTACTCGGGGTCCAGTTTGATCCCGATCCGCGCCGCCGCCTCGGCCCACTGCTTCTTCAGATGCTCGGTCGGCGCGACGACCGTCACCTGCTGGACGACGTGATGGTGCAGCAGCCAGGACGCGAGCGTCAGCGCGAAGGTCGTCTTGCCGGCGCCGGGCGTGGCGACGGCGAGGAAGTCACGCGGCTGCTCCTGGATGTACTTCTCCATCGCCCCCTGCTGCCAGGCACGCAGCTTGCCGGCGGTACCCCAGGGAGCACGGCCGGGGAAGGCGGGAGACAGATGGTGCGAGTGCGAGGAACTGCTGGCGGCGGCGGTACTCACGGTCTCCGGTTCGCTGGGGCTGGGGTGGCTCGGCTACGTATGACAACCGGGCCACCCTACCGGTGGGCCCACCCGCCACTCGGGTCAACACCGCCGCATCGGGCCCGGGTGCGACACGGCTCACAGATCATCGGAGCGGGCCCCGTGACTCACCGCTCCCGCAGCCGGGTCGTCACCCATGCCCCCACCAGCGCCACCGCCGCCATCGGCAGGAACACCACGGCGAAGGCCGCCGGGTGGGAGCCGCCGGCGGTCGCCTCGGTCGTCGTACGGGCGAGGGCGCCACCGCCGAGCGCGGCGAACGCGGCGCCGCCCGCGGAAAGCAGGACGACGTTGGAGAGGCCGTCGGAGATCTGCAGGGCGGCCGAGTTGGCGCCCGCCTCCTCGGGTGCGGACAGGCGCAGCAGCAGGACGCTGGTCGAGGAGATGACGAGACCCATGCCGAAGCAGCCGAACCCCCAGGCGACGGCGACGATCCAGACGGGCACCGAGTGGATCAGCACACTGGGCGCCGTGGTGATCGCGGCCGCGACGACGAGCATGCCGAGCGTCATCAGCCGCTCCCGGTACGCCTCCAGGCGCGGCCTCGACTGCACGTACGACCCGAGCGCCCAGGACCCGCCGCCCGCCGCGAGCGAGAACCCGGCGAGCGTGGGCGACAGGCCCCGCTGGGTGACGAGCATGAGGGGGACGAAGCTCTCCGCCGAGATGAACGCGCCCGCCGCCACTCCGCGCAGCAGCACCACGGACGGCAGCCCGCGCGCCGCCCGGTAGGTGCCGCGGGGCAGCAGCCCGAGCACCGACGGGACGAGCAGCGCGACGCCCGCGACGCCTGGCAGGAGGGACACCCAGGCGAGGTCCTGGGCGGCGTACTGGAGGAGTCCCGCGCCCAGGGAGACACCGAGGGCGAGCCGGGTGCGCCGGCCGTCGAAGGGCCCCGTGACAGCCCCCTCGGCGGGGCCGCCCGCCCGGTGCCGTATCGCGGGCAGCGCGAGCGCCAGCGGGAACACCACCAGCACCGGGATGCCGATGAACACCCATCGCCAGCCGAGCTGTTCGGTCACCGTGCCCGCCGCCAGCGGGCCCACCACGGAGGGGACGACCCAGCCCGCCGCGAACCCCGCCATGATGGCCGGTCGCAGCCGCTCCGGGTAGGCGCGGCCGACGACGACGTACAGGGCGACGATCACGAGTCCGCCGCCGAGGCCCTGCACGGCCCGCCCCAGGATGAACACCCACATCGCCCCGGCCGTCCCCGACAGCAGCAAGCCGGCCGCGAAGGCGGCGATGCCGCAGGTCAGCGAGGCAAGCGGGCCGCTGCGATCCGACCACTGGCCCGCGAACACCATGCCGAACAGGCTGGTGGTGAAGAACGCCGAGAACGCGAAGGCATACAGGGACAGCCCGTCCAGATCCCGCGCCGCGACCGGCATCGCCGTGCCGACGGCCGTCGCCTCGAAGGCGATGAGCAGGACGACGGAGACGATGCCGATGCTCAGCGCCCGGTACGGCCGGCTCAGCACGCCGGCGGTGTTGTCCACAGGGGCGGGAGGCGGGGCGTCGGCGACGTCGGTGTCGCGAGGTCTCAGAGCGGCCATGTTCGTCAGAGTAAGGGGCTCGACCAAGATTCGCCCCTGTCCAGAGACGGTGATCGAGGGGGACCTTGGTCGTACGACCCACCGTTCATGAACGGCGTATGGCAGTCCTGTTGCGGCCCCGGCGATCCTCTTGAGCCCCCGGAACGCCCCGCCATACGGTCGACGCATCAGGTCGGAACGAGTGAGCCGTGCCGCACCTGATCCCGGCCGTGTGCCCGAGTGGTTGAGGGACTCGCCTGCAAAGCGAGTTACGCGGGTTCGATTCCCGCCATGGCCTCCAGCGCCTTGAGCAGGCAGAACGACAGGGCGGCACCCCATCGGGGTGCCGCCCTTTGCATCGTCCGTCTCAGTTCCCGTCTCAGTTGCCAGGCGGACTGCGACCGCGAGCGCGCATGCCCTTTCCCACCTACTGCGGTCAGGGTTCGGGCGATCTACACGTTTCGCAGTCTGACCGGGTATGCCTCTACGCAGGATGAGTACAGCGGCAGAGGGGGGCTCATGGCACAGAGGCTCACACTGCGCCGGAAGACGCTCGCGCGAGTCATAGCAGGCATAACGATCACCTGTGTACTGACATTAGCTCCCATCCTGATCCTGGAGATTGCTCCCTCAGGAACGGACTGGGGGAAGCTCAGCGAGGTGAGTCAGGTCTACTCAGCCTTACTCTCGGCAGCCGCTTTCTTGGGCGTTGCTGCCGCACTGACGTACCAAGCGCGGCAAACTGCGCTCGCGAACGCGGAGGCGGCCCGCGTCTCCCACAGGGAACTCATGGCGATGACCTTGAACGACCCCACGTTTATGGCATGTTGGGCACCTGACTTCACCGCGCTGTCCGCGGAAGAAGCAAGACAGATAATTTTCACCAACTTGATTGTAAGTGAATGGTCCTCCCAATTCCGGCTGCGTCAGCTCAACGATGACACACTTCTTCTGCTGTTTCTGTCCCACTTCCGAGGTGAAGTGGCTCGGAAGCACTGGGAACTGAGCAGAGAGCCGCGTCGACAATCCTACGAAGCGCAGGGCGACTTGAAAGGAATGCAGTTTGTCTCGATAGCAGACAGAGCATTCGCGCAGGCCACTACTGAAGGGCCCGCAACCCCGCCAACTGCGTACTTCACAACTGGTCGATAGCCTTCTGGTCTGTGTCGGGTCGAATGCAGACACAGAGCTCTTTCCAACCTGCTGGCCGGGTTGGGTAGTTGGCCTGACAGACGGGTGAAGCCCCTGGTAGATGGGTTTTCGACCAAGAGAACCGTCTCCACCAGAGGCTTCGCGTGCTTGTTTACCCGTCCGGCGTCGACGTGTCCAGCTCTGCTCCGCCCGTCTGAGGGAACGCCGCCGCGCCCTCGGCACCCGTTGGCGGCGCCTGAGCGCCGGCGGCCGCCCGCCGCGGCTGCTGCGGCGGAGCCGGTTGCGGATCTGGTCGGCCCGCTCGGGAATGGTGTGGGCGATGCCCCGGCGTCGCAGCCACGTCCGGATGGCCCGGGAGCTGTAGCCCTTGTCGCCCAGGACGTGGGTGGGCCGGACCCGCGGCCGTCCCGGTCCCGGGCGGGGAACCCGGATCGCCTCCATCACGGCGGTGGACTGCGTGCAGTCGTTGGTGTTCCCGCTCGTGACGGTCAAGGCGAGCGGGCGGCCGTAGGCATCGCAGGCCAGGTGGATTTTGCTGGTCAGCCCGCCTCGAGAGCGTCCGAGACCGGGACTGCGGAGCCCCCTTTTCGGGCCCCCGCCGCGTGCTGGTGGGCCCGGACGACGGTGGAGTCGACCGACACCAGCCAGTCGATGTCGCCAGCTGCGTCCGCCCGGGTCTGGGCGGCCCGCAGCATCCGCTCGAACCTGCCGTCCAGAGCCCACCGGTGGAAGCGGGTGCGCAGCGTGTGCCACGACCCGTACCGCTCGGGCACATCCCGCCACGCGGTCCCGGTCCGGAACTTCCACACGATCCCGTTGAGCACAGTGAGGTCATCAAGACGCTTCCGCCCGCTCAGTGACTCAGGCAGCAACGGCCGGATGAACTCCCATTCCACATCGGTCAGTTCATGGCGACGTATCACCCGACTATGATCCACCACTCAAGATCAATTGACGACACTGCCTAGTGTCCTGCGCCGGAAGTTACGCGTCTAAGTGTCTAGCTTGTTTTAGTGTCGGGGGCGAGCTTAGCGAGGTAGTCGGCGAGTGAATTGAGGATCTCGTCTGCGGTTTTGGTCCAGGTGAAGGGTCTCGGGTTCTCATTCCAGGTGGCGATCCACGCCTTGATGTCGTCCTCGAGGGCTTTCACGGAGGTGTGGACACCGCGTCGGATCAGCTTGTCGGTCAACAGGCCGAACCACCGCTCGACCTGGTTGATCCAGGAGGAGCCGGTCGGGGAGAAGTGGACGTGGAAGCGCGGGTGCCGACCCAGCCACGTTCTGATCTCAGGGGTGTTGTGGCTGGCGTAGTTGTCGCACACCAGATGCACGTCGAGTCCGGCGGGCACCGCTTTGTCTATGGTGACCAAAAACCTCTTGAACTCGATTGCCCGGTGGCGGCGGTGGAGTTGGCCGATGATGGTGCCGTCGGCGATGTTGAACGCGGCGAACAGGCTCGTGATGCCGTGTCGCAGGTAGTCGTGGGTGCGGCGCTCGGGCATGCCGGGCATCATCGGCAGCACTGGCTCGGAGCGGTCCAGCGCCTGGATTTGGCTCTTCTCATCGACGCACAGCACCACCGCCTTTTCGGGTGGGTTGTGGTAAAGGCCGACGACGTCGACGACCTTCTCGACGAACTGCGGGTCGGCGGAGAGCTTGAAGGAATCCTGCAGGTGCGGCTTGAGGTCGAACTTTTTCCAGATCCGCCCGATGGTGGACTTCGACAAACCGGTGCGCTTGGCCATCGAGGTGCGCGACCAGTGGGTGTCCTCTCCCGGGGTGGACTCCAGCGTCGCGATGACCACGTCCTCGACCTGGTCAAGCAGGATCGAGGGCGGCCGACCCGGGCGCGGCTCGTCCGCAAGCCCGTCCAGTCGACCCGCGATGAACCGCGACCGCCAGCGGTTGACCGTCGCCTGCGCGATGCCGAGTTCGGCGGCGACCTGTTTGTTCGTCCCACCCTCCGCGCAGCGCAGCACGATCTTCGCGCGCAACGCCAGGAACTGCGCGGTCTTCGCTCGCCGCGCCCAGCGCGTCAACTGCGCGTGCTCGGTCTCGGTGAGGACCAGATCCGGCTTGCGCCGGCCCGGCCGCGGCTCGTCGGCCAGACCTGCCAGCCGGTGAGCCGCGAACCGGGAGCGCCACTTGCGCACCGTCGCCACGTTGACGCCCAAGTCAGCCGCCACCTGGGAACTTGACGCGCCATCCGCACAAGACAGGACGATCCGCGCGCGCTCGGCCGAACGAGATCCCGCCCCACCACCCGCCCAACGCGACAACTCGGCGCGCTCCTCTTCGGACAGCACGACCTCGACAGCACGCGGACCCCGATGTGACATGAAAACAGCCTACAGACTTAGGACTGTAATTTCCGACGCATCACACTAGTACCCCAGCCGCTGTTTGTACCAAGCGCGCAGGGCCTGACTGCTTGGAACCCCGACCTTCCGCTCGACCATCCACCTGCTGTCTTCGTGGCCTCCTCGGGCGTCGTCGGCAGAGAGAACGGCCGCTCGACCCCCAGGGCCATGTGCCCCTGGATCCGCTCGGGATCGTAGGGCACCGCACACACCGTCACCGGAACTTCCCGGCTGCCCGGCCGCCCGCGGTGCGTCACCGGTGCAGGGACTCGGCGACGGCCGGGTCCTCGAGCACGGTGACGCACCAGGCGAAGTGCTCGTCACCGCCGCCCGGCGCGAAGGCGTCGCTCGTGGCCATCGCATAGGCGGCCCGGTACAGCAGGAGGTCGTCGACCGCGTAGCCGAACTCGTCGGCGAACCGCGTGGTGAGCTGCCGGGTGATCTCCGGGGCGTGCTCGGTGCCCGCCGGGAAGATGGCCGCGGCCACGGCGGCGTCGAACCGGGGGTCCCCGCCCGTGGACAGGAAGCCGTAGTCCACGAGGGCGAGCGGCCGCAGGTCGTCGTCCACCAGCACGGTCTCCGGGAAGACGTCACCGTGGACGACCGCCTCGTCGGTACGGGGCAGCGAGCGCAGCTTCCGAAGCAGCCGGGCGCGCGCGTCGTCGAAGTCGCGGACATGCGTGGAGAGCCGGTCCGCGCACCGGCTGACCCGCCGGTCCACCAGGTCCGCCAGGGCGGATCCGAAAGTGGTGTGACCTTCCCACAGCGGGCGTTCCTCGTCCAGCACAGGAAGGTGCTTGACCTCGTCGACGTCATGGGCGTCCGCGAGGGCGCGCAGCACGCCGACCAGGCAGTCGACCGCTTCGGGCAGCACCTCGTCCGGGTCGTCGGTGCGGATCCTGCCCGCCAAGGGCTCGCCGGTCAGCTCCCGCTCCACGGTCATCGGGACACCGTCGATGTCCTCGACGGCGAGGATCTCCGGGGCGCCGAACGGCAGGTGCGCCGCGGCATCGGCGTAGAAACGCTGCATCCGCCGCAGTTCGGATCCCCGTCGGCGCTCCCACACCTTGGCCACCGTTCCGTCCCCGAGTCGGTAGACGGCTCCCTCCACCGCCGCCTCGACGGGCCCGGCGTCGGGATATCCGGCGTCGACGAAATGTCGTACGCGCCGGGCCGTGGGGTCCCGTATCGCATCGGACATCTCGTGCCTCCTTCCGCCCCCGGCGTGAACGACCGGCCGGTCGGCGGGGCCGACGCCGGGACCATCTCCCACGGTAGGCCCCTCGCCCGCGCGACACCCGGTGACGGAGCGCTGCCGGGCGCCGTGCGGTCCGCCACGCGTATACGGCGGAACAGTGCCGGCGGATCCTGCGTATCCGGAGCCGACAGTGGCTGTTCCTTCGTACACTGGCGGCCGTCGCCCGCCGACGGCCGCGTCCGGCCACTGCGCGGGGACCCGCCGACGGGCACCATGCACTGCGGCGTCCGTCGACCGCAGCCCCCCACCGCTAATCCGGCCGTGCCCCGCCCGGGACGCAGGCCGAACTCGACCTTGCAGGATCGTGGGCGGAGCGGGAGGCGGCCCTTGACCAGGGCGCACGGCGAAGGGCCGCCCGGGGCCCCGCAGTCCTGTCGTAGCCGGGCGTTCCCACCTTAGAGCCGAAGCTGCGATTCAGCGCTACCGACTAGGTTCTGTCGTCAAATGTCACGCCCACATCAGCAGGGCTGCGAGGGTGACGGCTGCTTGGTAGGACTCGGTGGTCATGTCGTACCGGGTGGCGATGCCGCGCCATTGCTTCAGTTTGTTGAAGCACCGTTCCACCACGTTGCGCCGCTTGTAGGTGTCGCGATCGAAGGCCGGGGGTCGTCCGCCGCGGCTGCCGCGGTTCAGCCGGTTGCGGACCTGGTCGGCTCGCTCGGGGATGGTGTGGCTGATCCCGCGCCGCCGCAGCCAGGTGCGGATCGCCCTGGAGCTGTAGCCCTTGTCACCCAGGACATGCGAGGGCCGCACCCGGGGTCGTCCCGGGCCGGTGCGGGGCACCGGGATCGCCTCCATCACGGCGGTGAACTGGGTGCAGTCGTTGGTGTTGCCGCCCGTGACGATGAAGGCGAGCGGGCGGCACACACCGTCGCAGGCCAGGTGAATCTTACTGGTCAGGCCGCCTCGGGAGCGTCCGAGGGCCGGGCTGCGGAGCCCCTTTTTCGGGCCCCGGCGGCATGCTGGTGGGCGCGGACGACGGTGGAGTCGACCGACACCAACCAGTCGATGTCGCCGGCGGCGTACGCCTTCGCCTGGGCGGCGCGGAGCATCCGCTCGAACGTGCCGTCCGCCGCCCACCTGCGAAAACGGGTGTGTAGCGTGGCCCACGGCCCGTACCGCTCGGGCACATCCCGCCAGGCCGTGCCCGTACGGAACTTCCGCACGATCCCGTTGAGGACCCTGCGGTCATCCAGCCGCTTGCGTCCACGCAACGTCACGGGCAGCAACGGCCGGACGAACTCCCATTCTGCATCGGACAGTTCATGGCGACGTATCACCCGACCATGATCCACCACTCAAGATCATTTGAAGACACCGCCTAGATCCCCAAGTCGGCCCGTCACCCATCTAGTGATCACCAACGGGTTTGTCATACGAAGTGCCGTGACGGCTGCCGGCGGCGGGCGCGCCTCAGGGGTCAGGACTCCGTGCCGGACTCCTGGGGGAAGAAGGTGATCAGCGTGGCGGCGCCGTCCTTGTCGACTGTCCGGACCGCCGGCTCGGGAATGTCCTGCGTGGCGACGTCGATCTCCCTGGGGTGCCACACCAGGTGCCGCATGACGACGGGGTAGCGCGGCGACCGTCCGCCGACGGAGACGGCCACTACGTCGTCCTTCGGGTCGTACACGATGGTGGCGAAGGGCAGCCGGTTGGCTTCGTACTGGTGCCCGACCTCGGGGTCCAGTACCTCAATGGTGACGAACTCCCCCTGGTGTTCCTCGGTCATCTGGTTGAGGGCGGTCTCCCAGGTGCTGCGGTCGAGCGTTTCGGTGCCGGCCATCGTCGTTCCTCCTCCGGTGGCAATCTGCTCTCCCCACGACGGTAGCCGCAGCCCTGAGCGACTGCCTCGGCCTGACAGGTCAAGCCGTGCGGCCCTGGTGGACCTGCCTGAACGAGTCCGGGCCGAAGCCTTACGGGGCGGGCTCCGGTACGGGCGGAGCGGGGGCGGGCACCGGCCTGCCGGACCCACGTGAGTCGCCACGCGCCCCACCGTGACCAGCAGGAACAGCACGCCACCGGAAGTACCAGGGCCCACCCGTCTCCGTCCTCGCAGCGCAGGCGGGAGCGGAGCAGTTCACCGAAGTGACCTGGATCCTGGACGGGACGCTGCTGCCGATCGACCGGATTGCCGCCGACCGGCCCTTCTATTCCGGCAAACACAAGAAGCACGGCATGAACGTGCAGGTCATCGCCGACCCCAGGGGACGTCTCCTGTGGGCCTCGGCTGCCCTGCCCGGGGCGGTCCACGATCTCCGGGCGGCCCGTGAGAACGGCACCATCGACGCTCTCGCCGAGGCCGGCATCAACTGCTGGGCCGACAAGGGGTACCGCGGTGCCGGGGGCACAGTCCGAGTCCCTTACTGGGGCCGCTGGGAGAACCTGTCCATGGGTCAGCAGGCGGTCAACCGTTCCCACGCGAAGATCCGGGCCCTCGTCGAGCAGGCCGTCGCCACCCTCAAGTTCTGGCGGCTCCTCCGTAAGCTCCGCTGCTCGACCACTCGCATCACGAGCCTCGTTCAGGCTGTCCTCACCCTGCATCTGACCAGTTCAGAGTGAGGATGGAAACGGCTCACAGACCAGAAGGGCGGATCCGACCTAGTCCTCGCCTTCCTCGCGAGTCTCGTCGTCCGCCTTCCAAACGAGACCGTCGACCTGTCGCGCCACGTCGGCCCGCACGGCGTCGACCATGTGCTGATACCGGGCGGCCATGGCAGTTGTCGACCACCCCATGAGGCCCATGACGGCCCGCTCAGGGACTCCGAGGATCAGCAGGACCGTCGCGGCGGTGTGGCGCGCGTCGTGCAGGCGTCCGTCCCGGACCTTGGCCTCTGTCAGGAGAGCTTTCCATTCGGACCAGTCCCGACGGTGGGACGGGCTACGGCCGTGCTCGTCCGGGAACACCAGACCGTTTTCCACCCAACGCTGGCCGGCTGCCTCCCGCTCCCGTTCCTGCGCCTTGAGGTGGGCCCGCAGTAGGTCAACGAGCTGCTCCGGAAGACCGACTGCGCGGCGGCCGGCAGGCGACTTAGTGGTGGACGTCTCCGGGTTGCTGCGTCGCCTCTGCGGGCAATACCCCGCCTTGCGCCCGCAGGGCTCCGCACACCCATGCGCGTACTGCGCCCGGTGGCGACTGCGGCGGACCACGAGAAACCCGCCGTCAAGGTCTACGTCCTCCCACTTCAGCCCCAGCACTTCCCCTTGGCGCAGTCCGAGGGCGAGGGCGACGGCCCAGCGAGCGGAGGTGCGGTGCCGGTCGGCGGCCTTCAGTAGCCGCTGTACCTCTTGGACGCTGTAGGGCTCCACCTCGTAGTCACCGGTTTTCGGCGCCTTGGCCAACTGAACAGGGTTCTTGCCGAGGTGACCACGCCGTACGGCCTCATTGAGGGAGGTGCGCAGGGTGCGGTGTGCCTGGTGCGCGGTCGCGGGCTTGCTGCCGTTGGCCTGCATCTTCGCGTAGAACGCCTCGATGTGCTCGGGCTTGAGCCTGTCGAGACGGTGAGCCCCCAAGCCGGGGATGAGGTGCTTTCGCACGGCGACGCCGTACCCGACCATCGTGTTGTCGTTGACCGCGAGGGGCGCGACGTTCTCGATCCAGTGCGTCAACCACGCCTTGACCGTCCACGCCTTGCCGGGCTTCCGCACGGTTTTGGCGTCGCGATCCTTCTCCAACTCGCGTACGGCGAGCGCCACTTCGGCACGGGTCTTTCGCTCGACGTGACGGCGGTAGGGGGTGCCGTCGTCGCGGATGCCGACGATGACGCGGCCGTGCCACTTGCCGTCTTTGCCGAAGTAGATGGAGCTTCGGCCGTTGGGCTGTCGGGTGCGCTTCTTCTTTTCCTCTGCCATAGGCAGGCTCCTGCTTCTTGTGTGTCGGGATGGAGACCGGGGCAGCGGGCTGTCCTGTCCGGGAGTGCCGCCACCCCGGGCGTCATCCAGCGGCGCGTTGGGCGGTGCGGAGACGGGTGACGTAGGCGGCAGGCGCGTCGGCGGGGACGCGGCGGAGTCCGCCGACCGTGACGGACTCCAGTTGGCTGGTGCGGATGAGGGCGAAGCACGTGGTGCGGCCGATGCGGAGTCGACGGGCGGCCTCTTCGACCTTGAGGAGGACAAGGGTCGGGTCTTCGGCGGGGGCGAGGGGGAGGGTGGTGGGTTCGTCCACGGCTCACTCCTGTGAGGCTGAGTTCATGGGCAGGTGCCGTCGCACAAACCGCAATATCCGCAGAAACCCCGGGGAGGGCCGTTGAGCTGCGGTGATGCGGTGCGCGGGTGGTGGCCGGCGGTGCTCCGCAGAAACCCGCGATATTCCGCAAAATCCGGGGCGGCCGTCGGCCGGTCGCGGCGGGCCGGGGAGTGGTCGGGTTTTTTGCGGAATATCGCGGGATTGCGCGACGGACCCCCGGCCTGGGCCGGCATGAGGGTCCGTCGCAGGTCAGCGGGGGTGTCCGGGGTTTCTGCGATTTTGCGGTTTGTGTGGGAGGGGTTGGGCACGAGGCGAGGGTCACCGGCCGCCTTGGCGCAGGGACGGGTGGGCCTGTAGGCGGGGTGCCGGGGGCGCCCGCGCTTGCCAGTGCGCTCCGGTTGGTAGGACCGCAGGTATCCGTGGTCTTCCAGCAACGCGAGGGCCGGTTCCAGGTCCGCGACGGTGGGGACCTCGCTGCGGGACAGGACGCTGAAGACGTCCCGCCGGCTGACGTCGTCCCATCCGCTGTCCCGCAGCGCTTCCAGCACGCTGCGGGCGCGGGAGAGGACCGGGTCGGCGCCCATGACGTCGAACACGGCGAGGGCCTGGGCGGTGTAGTACTCCCCCAGCTCGATGGCCGCGCGCATGGTGTCTTCGCTGACCGGCTGGGCGTAACCGTTGCCGCCGTGTTCGGCGAGGTGCAGCAGCGCGGCCATGCGGGCGGTCGCCCCGGCAAGCTTTCCGGCCCAGTTGGAGATGTGGCCCAGCTTGCCGCCGCGCGCCTTGAGCTGCGGTTCGATGCGCTTCTGATAGGCGATCAGCGCCGCATCCGCTTCCGGGGTGAGCTGGATGACGGCCGGGTCAGTCCACTCCGCCCGGGACAGCGCGAGGTCGATGACCCGGGCGGTGTAGGCGGCGGCCGTCTCTTCCGGTACCGGATCGGTGATGATCTCGCGGTCACCGACCGTGGACACCGGCAGGGGGTACAGGAAGCGGGCCAACAGCCCGCGTCCCTCGAACCCCTTCACCTTCCCGATGTCCCGCAACACGTCCGGCTGCACGGCCAGGCCGATGGTCAGGGCGGGGGCGTCGATGTACTCGCGGCGGGTCTGCCGGTTCACCCTCAGCCGGTCCCCAGCATGCCCCTTAAGGAAGACCTCCATGTTGGGGGCGCCGGAGTAGCGGCCAGCGATGATGTCGAAGATGCCGCCCTCAGCGCTCATCACCGACAGCCGGCCGCCCTGTTCCGCCATGAGCGAGGTGACCGTCTCAGGTGTCGAGTCGTCCGCCAACAGGACCGGTTCGGCGGGGACAGTGAGCGTGCCCGCCGTCTGCGCGAGACCCACCGCGGTGGCCACCATCTCATCGCGCTTGTCACCGTCGGCGGACGCGGCCTTGGCAGCGGCCTTGTCGGCCGCTTCCTTGGCCAACCTCGCCGTCAACTCCGCTTCCACGATCACGGGCTTCATCGCGGCCTTGAGCTGTTTCTCAGCCTCATGCAGGGGGTTGGTCAGCAACGCGAAGACGGCCGACTTGCAGTTCGCGGGCGGGAGCGCCACCACGGTGTAGAGGTTGGTGGGTTCACGCCAGTTGCCGCGTACATGGACCACCGACCGGCCGCCGGCCGCCGTGGCGAGCACGGCGAGGGCGATCGAACCGGCGAGGTCGACCGGGGTCTGTGTCTCCTCGGCAACGGCGGTTTATCTCGCCGAGGAGCAGAGCGGGCTACAGGAAGCGTGTTTGCCGGCAAGCTAGCGATCCCCTTCGCCTCTCTGATCGAGAGGCGAGGGCAAAAGACATGGGCAGCAACCATCTGGGACCGGCGGTGGCTACCGCCGGTCCCCGTCGGCGACGGCTGGCCGTCGCCGTGTTCGCCCGCTACGAATTTCTGAGGTACGCCGTGCATCACGGAGCAGACTGGTCATCATCGGACGCCGAGTTCCGCCAGGCCCTACGGACCTTTTGCCACGACCGGAGGACATCAGGCAGTTGCTCCAGGATGCCTCGGACAGCGAACAGGAGAACGGAGACGACACCTGCGCCTGCAAGGAGCGTGAGTACCGCTGAGTTGCTCACCGGTTTTCGACCTTTCTTAATGGTGGTCGAACCAGTGGGGAGGCAGGTTCAGTTCGACCACGATGTGCGTGGATAGAACTGACTTCCTGCCGACACCAAGAACTCAGACCGGGATCAGCTCCCGGGGGCTTCTTGCAGGGTGGTGCATGCAGGCCCAGATGCCTGCGTGTTTGAATCCACTCCCCGGTCGCCCGTGTCGGAGGCGAGAACGGTTCTGTGGAAACCTTCCTGGCACCCCAGCACTGAGCCGGGCCGCCCAGGGCGCGGACAGACCGGGCACTGGGCCCGATCTGAGATTGTGTGGAAGCTACCACAACTGCCCTGTGTTGAAATTGAGTTCACCGCTCGACTTGACAGCTGCGGGTTGCTCCCCTCTCAGGCCGGACACCATCGCCAGACGTGTAGGTCACGTCCTGCTCCTGACACGCGCGCGAGCTTCAGCGCGCCACCGAGCTGCCTGCCGCGGTCCTCGCTCGCACCCTCGGACTGGAGCGCCTAAAGGTGATCGCGCGACGCTGCGGCGTGGAGCCTTGAAAGCGGAGTCATGTCGCCCAGCCAGTCCGGTAAGCGGGTACCGCAGTCGAGGGGCGACATCAGCCCCCGGCCGGCCACGCAGCCTCGCCCGGACAGAACGCATCGAACATTATTGAAAGCCACAATTCTGTACAGTCCAACCCGGTTGAGGGCAACTCCTGGGGCCGGGGCCCATCCAGGTCTATTGGCAAGCGCATTGGCTCCGCCCGCTTTTAGACCTCTCGAAGCCGACATCCGAGTGAGCGGTGAGTGAGAGGCTTTTGCTGGTGGTGGCGAGGGCCAGGTTCAGCGAAGCCGTGACGCTCGGAGCCGGCCTCGACCTAGCGAAGGGCGAAGTGCAGGATGAGGTAGACGGAGAACAGGGTCAGGACAACCAGGGAGCACCCTGACGGGCTCCGGTAGTACGCCCTCGGCACTCGGTACCTGCGCATCTCCGCCACCCGGCCCGAGATGTCGCCGACGTGGATGAAGTACGCCTCGCCTGCGTCCCAGGACAGCTGCCCATCCGGGCCGCGGCGGCCGAGGCGGAGGTCGCCCGTCGCCCGACGGCGCCACAGCCGACCGGCGACGTCGGTGAACTCCACGACGCACCGCGCGGGGTCGGGCTCCCCGTCGGCGACCGGAAGCGTGTCCGCCTTGGAGGCGCCGGGGTTCAGGTGGCCGTTGAGCGTCGGCGACCCCAGGGCCTGGTCGTCGTACCGGAGGGCCACCCCGGTGAACGGCTGCGTGCTGCCGTTCGTCACGGTGAGCCGCCAGAGGGAGACCGACGGGTCGAGGGTGGACGCGTGCCGGGTGACCTCCACGCGAAGCATCGACGCGTGAACAGACGCCTGTCGGCGCTCCGTCTCCCGCTCCTGGGCCCGGAGGTGCGCCTCCCGCGCACCGAGCTCCCGCGCCTGCCGCCGCTGCTGCCGGTTCCCGACGAACGTCAGCGCCAGTCCCCCGAGGCCAACCACGGCGCCGATGACCCCGAACACGAGCTCCGCCATGGTCGCCAACTGTGGCCGCTGGGAACCATCGTTGTCTACCGCACAGCGGTAGACAGAGCGTGAGCGCCGGCCTCTCGGCGGGGTGGGACCTGGACCAGGGCGGAGACGCGAGAGGCCCTCGACGGGTCACCAGGCCTGCCAGGGCAGGCAACCAGGGTCAGGGCGCAGCAAGGCGCTGAAGTGCTGCCGTCAGCGACGGCTGGCGGTTGAGTGCTGACGGCAGAGCGACGGTTCATTGCATGGCCAGGCGCAACACCGGCGTCGGGGCAACGCCGTCACCTACGGTCGCGGAGCCACGCGCGTCGTCTCCCGCGAAGTCCTCAGGAAGTCACGACGCGCCTCGCCCGTCGCCTTCCTGGCCTCGTGGTGTGCATCCCAGTCCGGCCACTCCGTGCTTCCCGCCTTCGCCCGCACGGCCTCTCTCAGCGCCGCCAGGGCGGAGAGCAGACGAACGGCGGCAGCGTCCACGTTTTCCGGTCCCAGAAGCTCCACCCGCTCGATCGTTCGCTTCACGGTCTCCGTGATCTCGTGGGTGCGCTCGTAGATCGACTTTGCGCTCTCCTCCCAGCCGTCGCCCTCGAAGTGTTCGGCGGCGTAGTGCTCTCCCTCCCAGTTCTCGACCACCTCGTCGAACCGCTTCACGCCGGTGTCCCACGCCTCCAGGAGCGCGACGTACGCCTCCTGCCGCTGCCCGCGCAGCCACTACCCGTGCTCCACCGCGGCCTGGTCGGTGACCTGTCGACGCCCCACGACCACGCCAGCCAGTACGCCACTCAGTGCGGCAAGTGCGGCGATAACCGCGGCCACGACCGTCCTCCACTGCTCTCCCACGCGGGACATCCTGCACCGTCGAACGGTCGCTTGGCGCGGTAGGTGGCTCAGACGGTGACCAGACGCAGCCAGGGCGTTGAGCGACCGCCGCCGTGACGGCGGTGACGAGTGGCTTCCGCCAGGGGCGGCGGCTGTGTGGCCGGCCAGGGTCGCCGGGGCGGGCGGCGTATGACATCCCCACCTGCGGAAATGGTTACGCGGCATGCGCATCGGCGTGCGCATCGCTCGTAAAGGCATCGAGTCCAGCGAACGGTTGGGGCGCCGAAGGTGGGTGATCGAGCGGACGAACTCGTGGCTGTCCGGCTACCGACGACTTAGCCGCCGCTATGAACGCCACTCCCGCAACTACCTCGCCTTTCTCGGCCTCGCCGCAGCCCTGTGCCGCTACAAGCGAATCGTCCGCCTCACCACATAGGACACGGTCTTAGCTTGACAGTGTCCGCAGATCATGCCAAGGAAGGCGGCACCCCCGCACCAAGTGCGGCAGCGAGCGGACACGAACGCAGCGACCGGCGGCGACCGACGCACCACGATGCTCTGTCCGGCCTCTCGACGGGCATGGCTGCGCGTCGGGGCGCCCGTCTCAGTTTCCGCCTCATTCGCCTCCGTTCACTGACATCCAACACCGTTCGTGCGGCTTTGACGATCACTGCATATGTACGGGTCTGAACGTCAGCGGACGAGCACGGATCACGCCCTGACCAGTGGAAACGAACCTGCAAAGCGAGTTACGCGGGTTCGATTCCCGCCATGGCCTCCAAAACAGTCTCTGACCCGCATGTTTCTAGGTCAGACACAGCTCTCAAGGTCTAGGACTCCCGTCCAAGACGGGGCTAGGTCAGTTGCTTGGTCCGCCACCGACTGACCTAGCTCCACAGAGCGCCACACGGCGCGAAGGGAGCCCAAGTGCCAGCACGTACACCTCTCCGGAGCGCGCTCAGGAAGCCTCAGAGCACCGATGCGCAGCAGCAGCCGACAGCACCCCTCAGGGTCGTAGATGGACGCTCCGCCACGGATGCGCGCACGGCCATGCTGGAAGAGCTGGACTTGCACCTAAGCACGATCACCAACAGGTTCGGCCGTCCGTACCAGCGCAAGACTATCAACGCGTACAAATTCGCTGGTGTCGCCCTGCACAACTGGATGACCGAGAGCGATATGGAAGGCGACTTCACGGCATGTGACGTGCCGACCCTGAACCGCTTCTTTCGCTGGTACTACCAGGTGCACGACGTGCCCAAGTCCCAGGATGGCAAGGGGGGTTACACGGGAGGGACCAACACCCTTCAAAGGAACCTGCGCCCTCTGTTCATCTACTTGGCAGAGGAGTACGACCACGCCAACCCCTACGACTCCCCCAAGTTCCACCGGTACACGGCTCCCCCTCTCGGTAAACCCAAGACGCTCTCAGAGGAGTTCGTGACAGACATACTCAAGGTCACGGGGAACGGCTCTCCCAAAGTCCGTGACTTCCAGACCGTGAGGGATCACGCAATCGTCCGAGTCCTCACCGAGGGACTGAGAGCAGAGGAGTTGCTGAATCTGCGGGTACAGGACTTGGACCTAGCGCAGCGAACCATGCTGGTGATCCCGCTCAAGATGGACAGGAACAGCGTTGACGCCCGTGTGATCCCTCTCCAGCCCAAGACAGCAAAGGCTCTCGCCCGGCATCTCCGCGTGCGCTCCACTCACCCTCTGGCCGACTCCACCCCGTTCCTGTGGCTTGGGACTCGGGGACGTGGTCCACAGTCTAGAAGCCCCTGAGAGCCTCGCTTATCTCTGGTGGCACTGAGAGGCCAGGGGCAGTAGAACGGCGCTCAGAGGGGCGTACAGAGGGCTTTACGGCCTCATTCGGGGTTACTGCTGCGCCGGATAGTGCATGGTCATGATGCGCCCTGTCTTCACCACCATCTTGGGCGACTTGTACAGAGTGAGGATCAGTGCCTTTCTGCCTACCTGGTTGATCGCTGGTTCAATCGAGAGCACTTCAGTAGTCTTGCCATTCCACAGTTTCAGGTGATCGCCTGCTTTCAACTTGTCGGCTCTCTTGCGTACTGGCTTGTTAATACTTCCTCCTCATGGTCGGTTGGTCTTGGAGCTATGACTGTCCCATGAGGCACTGACAAACAGACATGAGTCATTCCGCTTACGGGCACAGCTAAGCGCCCGACTCCGAGGCGAACCGGGCGATGTCACGCGCATTCAAACCGGCTGGCGGCTGTCTACTCCGTCTCCTCCAATTCATCAAAGGAGAGCTGTCGGTGCAGGGGCGACTCATGCTCTAGGTACGCTGCCCGTGCTTTCACATACTCCACCAGGTCGTCGAATTCAAACCAGACTTGATCTTCCTTTGACATCCACTTGCTCACCATTTTGGACTTATTGGTCAGGGCCACCTCCACCCTGACTCTTTTGACGTAGGGAATGAGCTCACCCATGGCATCATTGGCCTGGACTCCGACTTCGACTTCGACTTCGACTTGCAGGTCTACTCCACCCATCGGGGGTATCGCTTCATCTTTGTCGCCCTTGATGACGTCAAGGTCTACATGACCATATTTACCGTCGATAGGCATGATCTTTTGCGGTGCGAGATCAATCTTCAGAGATAGATCCCTAATCTTGATCTGACTCTGGCTCGTATTTGTGACATCGACCAGGAAAATACCCACGGGGTCTTCCCACTCATGAGCCCCGAATATGAACCATTTCGCGCTCACTTCGGCACGTGGTGTCACGCGCCGGTAGTTCGACCATGCGGCGACCATGTTGGTCACGGTGCCTGCGGCGCTGAGTGACGCAACGATGATCGCGATGACTGGAAGCGACATGGGCCAAGGATGCCCATCTGTAAGCCCGTTGGACCCTCGCTTGAGGAACATCTGCGGTTGGCCATGAGAGAGCCCCTGGACGCCGTACACAGGTATCCAGGGGCTTTTCTGTGGGCGGGGTCTACTCCCCGCTCTCCTCGTACTCCGGAAGCCTCTGTCCCCGGCTCTCGCAGACGTTCAGTACGTCCACGAGGCTTTCGATGAGGCGAGTGCAGATCCAGCGCAGTTCATCTGCGGTGAGCTTGGCTTCCTCGTCCACCATGGGCCGCGCCAATTCCGCGATCACCGCAGCAGTATTGATCTGCTGGTTCTCGATCTGGTCTGCCAGCAGAGACAAGGGAGTTGATGATCCGTCGGTGACCAGATGTGCGCGCTTGCCCTCTGGTCCACTCCAGGGCAACAGCCGTACGACGCTACGCTCTGCCATGCCGACTCCAATCCAGCCGGTAGCCCCGCCTCGCTGTGCTCGCCAGTCCAGTGGAGCGGGGCGCTTCTCTATGTGCGGAGCAGTCACTTTACGGCAGCTTGCTACAGCTAGCTATCCCTCGCCGCACTCCGCTGTAGCGCGCAGCATTGATCATGTGGAGCTAGATGAGACTCGGGCCAAGTGGGTGCAGATTGCTGCCGAGATTGAGCGGCGCATCAGCGCTGGTGTGTATCCAGCGGGAACGAAGCTGCCTGGCATCCTCGCACTGTGCGCAGAGTTCTCCGTCGCTCAGGTGACAGCACGGAAGGCACTTGCAGACCTGCGGGAGCGCGGGCTCATCCGGACTGAGAACGGCATCGGTTCGTTCGTCTCTGAGCCCTAGGAGCGGCTGGAAGACCTGTACCGGCCGCTCGTGCCCGCTGTTGAGTCAGTCGCCTGGGTTCGTCTGAACCGCTTGACCTACGGGGCGAGCCTGGCAGACTCGGTACGAGTCCCAGGCTGCGTGAGCAGACTGCAAAGCGAGTTACGCGGGTTCGATTCCCGCCATGGCCTCCAGCGCCTTGAGCAGGCAGAACGACAGGGCGGCACCCGAGAGGGGTGCCGCCCGTTGCTCGTCCGTCTCTGTTCCCGTCTCGGTTGCGGGAGCGCTCATCATGACGGCGCTCCGGCAACGAGGCAGGGAGGGCCTACCGAGGAGAGCCGGCGGGTACCCGCCGGCCGCCCTGGGTCAGCTCCGCGCCGCGCGCTTGGCCGCGCGGGAGCTGCGGATCGCGCGGGTGACGACGGGCGGCAGCAGGTCGACCGCGATGCGGCGGGTGAGGCTGCGGCCCGGGGCGGCGGGCGTGGAAGGCCGGGCGGCTGACTGCTCTGCGGCGGGCTCGGGCTCCGCGGCGTGCCGGGAGAGCGGGACGGACGGCGCCCGCATGCCCTTGGACTTGAGCCGGATGATGCGGTGTCCGGCCGCCTCCTGGACGCTGAGGAGGCAGTCATCGCGACCGCGTGCCATCGCCAGCAGCTCCTTCTGCACCTGGCCGGGGTCGCCCCAGGTGCCGTACAGCTTCTGTGTGCTCAGACAGATGGGGCGCAGGCCCCTGTTGAGCACTGCCTCCCAGGCGGCCACGGAGACACCGGGCGTGTGCTCCGAACGGAAGTCGTCCAGGACGACGACTCCGCCGGGCAGCAGCAGGTCGTGCGCCGCGCCTATGTCGGCGTACACGTGCTTGTACAGGTGCGAGGCGTCGATGTGGACGAACCGGCAGGAGCGGGGCTCGACCTCGTCCGGCACCAGGGAGCTGGGGCCCTCCAGGACACGGGGCAGCTCGTCGTGGAAGGAGAGGTAGTTCTCCTCGAAGGCCCGTCGGTTGAGCGCGCTGTACGACTTCGTCGACTCCGCCCGGTTGGCGGCGTCCGGCGCAGCGCCCTCGAAGAGGTCGCACACCGTGTACCGCTCACCGTCCCGGAGGTGGCCGCCGAGGAAGATCGCGCTCTTCCCCATGTACACCCCGACTTCCAGCAGATCGCCCCGCATCCCAGCGGACTCCTGGCGCGCCAGGATCCAGTCGAAGAGCATCTGGTCCAGTACGGGGAACCACCCGGGAACGTCTTCGAATCTGCGGGGTGGTTGGGGTGCGGTGTGTACGGTCGTCATGCGAACAGGCACTCCCTTGTGCGGACGAGCTGGTGTGAGATTGCTGCGTACCTGCCCCGGTACGCACATCCAAACGTGGGACAAGATGAACGGTGGGCCAATTTCCGTATCGGTGCCGCGGCCTCCTTGGCCGGCACGGCGTCTGAGGGCACCTGGGCGGCACCCCGGACGTCCCCGCCGCCGGGTGAGGCCGGCGGCGGGGACGTTCAGGGATGCGTCAGAGCGCCAGTGCGGTCAGCTGCTGAGCAGGGTGAAGTCTCTGACCGTCGTCGCCCCCTTCTTGATCTTCACCGTGGCCGATGTCGGCTGATAGCCGTCCTTGGCCGCGATGACCTGGAGCGGGCTGTTGCGGGCGTCGAGCCACAGTGCGTAGCTGCCGTCCGCAGCGGTCTTGATCGTGTAATGGGTGGTCCCGCTGGAGATCTGCACGGTCGCGCCGGCGATCGGGCCGCCCGCGGACGCCGTCACCGTGCCGGCGATCTTGCCCCAGGTGGTGGGCGGCTTCACGGTCAGTGAGACACCGACCGGGTCGAGCCGGTACGGGGTGTCGCTGCGCGGAATCAGCGAAGCGGTGTAGGTGCCCGGCTGGGTGATCTCCGGTACGGAGGCGTCGAGCGTGACCGTGAGCGTCGTGGAGGCGCCCGGTTGGACGGTCACCGTGTTCGCGCTTTCGGTCAGCCAGGTGACATCGGCGGCGTGCACCTGGTCGTAGCCCGGCAGGACCTCGGAGGTCTTGATCGGGGTGCCTGCGCTGGTGAGACCGCCGATCGCGTAGAAGCCCAGGCTGCCGCCGCCGCGGTAGACCGAGGCGTTGGCGTTGGGCAGGGCGGTCCAGACGTTCTCGCCCGGCTCGTAGGCCCACACCTGGTTGGTCAGCGCGGTGCCGTTGTCGACCACGCCGCCCCGGATCAGCAGCATTCCGTTCGCCGAGGCGTAGGCCGCGCCCCAGGCGTCGGTCGGCTGGTCCGCGACGGGCGACCAGGTGTTGGTGTCGGGGTCGTACATGTAGGCGTGCTTGGAGGTCACGCGTTGGGCCTCGCCGCCCGAGCAGTAGAGCTTGTCCGCGATGGCGCCGCAGGACTCCCAGGCCACCTGCTGCGGGTACGGGGCCGCCATCGACCAGGAGTCGGTGTCCGGGTCGTAGACGGAGACGTCGGTGGAGCCGCAGCCGAGGGTGGGGCAGCCGCCGACCGAGTACAGCTTGCCGTCGAGTACCGCACTGCCCGCGCCTGCGTACGGCTTGGGCATGCGGGCGCCCGTGCTCCAGGTGTTGGTGGCGATGTCGTAGATCTCCAGCTTGGCGTCCGGGCTGCCGCTGCTGCCCCAGCCGCCTGCCACGTAGATCTTGCCGTTGATCAGTCCGTGGGCCGGGGCGTCGCGGGTGTCGGCGCCGGAGGCGAGCTTGGTCCAGCTTCCGTTGTACGCGTAGAGGTCTTTGGTGCTTGCGCCTCCGATGGAGCCGAACGCGGAGTAGACGGTGCCCTGGTAGGTCTCGACCGCGTTGTCGCCGGTGGCCACCGGCAGGTCGGGGACGGGCTGCCAGGTGGTGCCCGGGGCGCTGAGGGCGCGGGCCGTCGCGTGGGACTGGCCGGCCCTCGAGGCGGCCGCGGGCGAGGTGAGCCGCAGCGGCGAGTAGGAGCCCTTCACCAGGTGCAGGGGGGCGCCTGCACGCTTCAACGGGACCGCTGCCCGCTGTATGGCGAATCCTCCGGTCTTCTCGGTGAGGTTGACGGTGGCCGGTGCGGTGCCGTCGTTGGTGACGGTCAGGGTCTGGCTCGCGCTCTTGCCCCAGGCCACGTCCTTGGCGATGGGCGCCGGGGTCAGCTTGAGCCGGCCGGCCTTGAGTGCGAGGTCGTGCTTGACCGTGCCGTCCGGGGTGATGTCCACGGTGTCGGTGGCGGTGGTGTAGCGCGACAGCGCGGCGGCCACGGGGTGGTTGCCCGTCAGGTGCGAGAACATCCAGTAGAAGCCGTCGCCCACCTGCGCATCGTCGGGCGTGGCCGTGCTGGTGGTGTGGTCACCGGGGGCGTCGGTGCTGGTGACGGTGGCACCGTTGACGCCCGCGTGGGTGTTGGCGTCCGTCACATGGCCGACGAGGAGGGCGCCGGGTACCGGGTCGTAGGTGCGCTGCCCGAGGAAGACGTTGTCGAGCTGCCACCACATGCCCCAGTCGATGGTGGTGTAGTGGAAGCGCACCCGGACGTCGCTCTTGCCAGCGTAGGCGTCGAGCGGCAGTTCGATGTGGGCTGGACCGCGTACCCAGATCGAGGTCTTCTCCCACAGGGTGGTCCAGGTGGTACCGCCGTCGGAGGAGATGTCCACATCCGCGGTGTTGCCCGCCCAACCGGCGTAGTCGGTGTCGAAGGCCAGGATGGGCGTGGTCGCCGAGCCGAGGTCGAACGACGGCGAGACCAGCGAGGAGTCCTGCGTCTGCAGGCCGCTGAAGTCGCTGTCGACGATCGCGGAGCCGCCACTGCCGCCGGTGTTGTTGCCCCGGCTGCCCGGGTCGTCGAAGGTCCAACCGCCCTCCGTGCCGTCGGCGTTGACCACGCTCCAGCCGTTTCCGGGCCCGGCGGTGGAGCCGAAGGCCTCGGTCGGGCCGTGCAGGTTCACGGCGTAGCCCGGCGCCTGGGCGGCGGCCGAGTCCACGGGCACGGCGACGTCCAGCTTCTGGTCGGCGGTCGCGACCTGGACGGTCTTGTCGACCGCCTGGTAGCCGGGGTAGTCGGCGGTGACGTGCAGGGTGTACGAGGCGCCCTGCGGGAGCTTCAGGGAGTAGGCGCCGGTTGCGGGGTCGGTGAAGACCGGGCCGCCGGGCACACGGTCGGCGGTGATCTTCGCGTAGAGCGGCCAGCCGTGGCCGGAGCCGTCGGTGACCTTGCCGGAGACCGTCTGCGTGGGCAGGGCGTCGAGGCTGAAGGACTGGGCGACGGTGCCGCCGTCGGCCAGGACGACACCGTCGGCATGGCCGACGGCGTAGCCGTACACGCTCGCGGTCATGTCGTAGGTGCCCGCCGGGATGTCCAGCCGGTAGGTGCCGGATGCGTTCGAAATGGCGGTGTTGTCACCGGCCTTGACGGTCACTCCGGCGATCGGCTTGCCGGTGCCGCGGTCGGTGACCGTGCCGCTGATCACGCCGTGCGGGCCGGTGCGGAACGCGTCGATGCCGTGGGGAGTGCCGAGCCCGGTGGGGCCGTCGTAGCCGGGGCCCGCCGTGCACAGCACCGCCGGGGTGCAGGTGCCGTTGCTGCCGGCGGTCACGTCGTTGAGCGAGCCGGCCTGGGCATAGGGGTAGGCGTTGGGGTACGTTCCCGCGGCCGGGGTGCCGGCGTCCGCGTAGACGCCCGTGATGAGCGGGGCGGATGCGCTCGTACCGCCGTACACCTGCCAGCCGTCAGCGCCGTAGGTCTGGTAGACCGAGACGCCGGTGGCCGGGTCGGCGACTGCCGAGACATCGGCGACGGTGCGGTTCGCGCACGCGGTGTCGGTCTGGAACGCGGGCTTCGGCTCGTAGAGCGAGCAGCCCGAACCGGGGCCGCCGCCGCTGGGGCCGTGCCACACCGACTCGCTCCAGCCGCGGCTGGTACCGGAGTCCTTGACCAGGGCGGTGCCGCCGACGGAGGTGACGTACTGCGAGGCCGCCGGATAGGCGACGCCGTAGCTGCTGTCACCCGAGGACGCGACGACCGCCACGCCCGGGTGGTTGTAGTAGGGGTCCAGGGCGGTGAGTTCCGCCGGGTCCTCGCCGCTGCCCGCAGTGCTGTTGTACCCGGAGCCATACGAGTTGGAGACGTACTTCGCGCCGAGCGCGACCGCCTCGTCCACCGCGGCACCCATGTCCGCGAAGGCCGGGCTGTCCGCCTCGATCAGCAGGATGTGGGCGTTGGGGGCGGCGGCGGACACCATGTCCACATCGAGGGATATCTCGCCGGCCCATCCCGGATCAGCGGCTGGATACTGCCTGCCGCCGCGCTGGTCGACCTTGGTGAAGCAGCCGTTGGCCGTGGTGCACGCGGGCAGACCGTACTGCTGGCGGTAGACCGCCAGGTCGGCTTCGACGCTCGGGTCGTCGTAGGCGTCCACGATCGCGACGGTCTGGCCGGCGCCGCCGTCCGCACGCAGCGCATAGGCGCTCTGCAGGTCGTCGGCGCCGAAGCCGGACGGGGTCGCGGACAGCGACTGCACACCCTTGCGGGCGGCCACGTCGGTGCGGCGCATCGCCAGGCAGGCGAACTGCCCGGGCTTGGGGTCCGCGCACTGCTGGACGACCGCGGTCTGGCCGGAGGGCGCGGCGGCCGCGGGCGCCGCCGCGGGCAGTTGGAGTCCGATGAGGGCAAGCGCTGCCGACAGGAGGCCGACGACCGCGGTGGCGGCTCGCCCTCCACGTCCACCGCTCGGTCTGAGACGGATCGTACGCACGGAGAATCTCCTGAAACCGGAGGTGACCGGGCGATGAGGATGTCCCCGCCCGATCGCGGCCCGATCAGACCGCTGGCGTATGCAACTGCCTCCGCCCTGCCGCCCGGAAGGCGTCGTGGCTGTCGCATATGTGACACGCCCAAAAGCGCCGTGCGGGGTCGACGTCCCGTCATCCGGGGAGGGACGTCGCATCCGCGCGCAGGCGCGGTCGCGGGGAGATCCGCGACGACATCCACGAAGCCTTCCTCAGCCTGGCCTGCGGCATCATCTGCCGGCGCGGCTGGTCGACCTCTCAGGAGCCTTGAGAGCACGGCAGTTGGGGCGAAGCGCGATCACGGTCTCAGGGGTGTCGTCGTCGCCGGCGCCGCGGTTCGACGTGGTCGACGTGGTCGACGTCAAGGATGGGCGCGCCGGTATCCGTGCGTTTGGGGGGTGCGGTTCAGGCCCTAGGCGAAGTCCTCGGTGGCGTCGACGCCGCAGCGGCGCAGTACTTCGATGACCTGGCGTTCGAGGTCCTCGCCCACCTTCGTCACCTCGGGAATGCCGAGACTTCCGAACTCGTCGCTGGGCCGGTGCATGCCGAAGACCGCGTTGCCGTCGCCGTCGCTCCACACCAGCATCCGCAGGGGTGCGTACAGCAAGGCCCTGGGGTCGTACCGCACCATGCTCTCGGCGGTGACGTGGTTTCCGGTCAGGTACTCCATCGTCCTCACCTGGTGGCCCGCCAGCTTCAAGAGCTGGGTGCCGTTGAGCCGCCAGTAGCGGACCAGGTGGTTGGGGGCGTTCACCTCCATGGCGGCACGGACGTCGTCCCAGCTGCCGCCGGCCTCCGCGATGAGCTCGACCACCCCCACGTCGGCGATGGGCGCCGCTTTCTCGAAGGCGGTGATGAAATCGCCGTACGGAATTCCCGTGTGGACTTCGACCCGCTTCACGGTGTGGGTTTCACTCGGCATAAAAGAACTTCCCTTGCTGCTGGGCCCGCATCCTTGGACGGCGGGCCGGATACGTTGCCGACAGCGGAAGTCTCAGAAAAAGAACCGTAGGTTCGTCGGGTGAGCCGGGCAACTCGGGCCGGGTGTTCGGGGCGCACCCTGGAAGCCATGTCCATGCGAACGGAGATTCGTTTGGGCCGGCCGATTGAGCAGCTCGGTCGGCGGTACCCGCAGAGAGCGGGGCGAAGCCGCCCCGACGCGAGGGAGGGGCCAAAGTCTCCGAGTGTGCACAGAGAGCGACGATGATCAGAGATGACCCACCAACGCCAAGTCCCACGCCCACGACTTCGTGACGTCATCCGGCTCGCCCTGGTCGGTGTCCTGGCGGCCCTCCTGACGCTGGGCGCCGGTCCCGCCCGGGCGGCCTCCTCGGGGCACGTCTCGACGATCGACGAGGCGACCCACCAGATGACCGTCACGGACAACGGCCGGACGGTGATGACCTTCGCCGTGGGCTTCGGAAAGCTCAGCTTCCGTACGCCGTCAGGAACGTTCCACGTGCTGGGCAAGGACGCGGTCGTCCAGATGACCTCGTGCAGCGCACGCATCACGTGTGATCCGCACAGTCCCAATTACTACTCGCTCACCGTCCACTGGGCGGTGCGCCTGACCAACGCAGGTGTGTTCGTTCACGCGGCCCCCTGGGACCACTCCATCGGCCGGGCCGACACCTCCCACGGCTGCATCCATCTGAGCACGGCGGACGCCCGCCGCTTCTACGATTTCAGCCGGGTCGGCGACACGGTGATCGTCAAGCACACCGGCTCGAGCGGCCGGTAGAGGTGCGCAGGCGGCGTGAAGGGGTGGCATTCGCGGGAGCGTGTCGCCCCTTCGTCCGTCCTTCGTGGGCGCCTCCCCCCGCGCATCGGCTTGCGGTTCCGGACGTAGCGTCCCCGCCCACAAGCGTCGTCCGCCCGGGCCGGCACGATGTCCGAGGGTCGGCGCAGTCGCGAGCGGCCCACGTCCGGTGACCCGGATCGCCCTGGCGCAGGGTCGGCGCTATGCGTACAGTCCCCCGCCCGCCTGGTCCTCGAAGGCCTCCGGCCAGTAGCGCCAGCCGTCGTCCTGGGGGGTCCTCGGGGTGGGGTCGCAGGCGATCGGGTCGACCGCGGCGAGCGTTTCGGCCATGGTGGCGGCCAGTTGCTCGTACGCGTCCGTCAAGTCGTGCTCCTGGTCGAGCGCCTTCTCGCGGTGCACCAGCCAGACCGTGAAAGCCAGGGTGGAGATGTCCGCGTTGAGCGGGCGAAGGACCGCGTCGGCCTCGCTCCAGCACAGGACCGCCCCGGTGGCGCCGTCGACGACCAGGCTCGTGTCCTCCACCAGATAGCCGAGGCGTATCAGCCGGTCCGCCTCCGAAGGCAGTTCGTCCGCGGTGAACCGGTCCTCGTCCGCGTAGTACTCGGCCAGCGTCGGCAACGGCACGTCCGTGTCGAGTTCGTACCAGTAGCCGTTCTCCGGGAGGCCCACCTCACGCAGGAAGCGGCGGGTCGGCTCGTGCGTGAGCGTGCCGGGGAAATCGACGTCCTCGAAGCGCACGACGGCAGCGGAGCCGAACTCCTCGTCCAGCAGCCGCGACGGCAGGTCGAGCGCAAGTCCCGTTCCGGGGCGGGCGATCCGGGCGAGGGGGCGGATCAGCGCGGCCATCCGCCAGTACGGCGCCAGGTCCTCCCCGGCGTCCGCGGCGAACACCGACGCCAGCCGCTCGGACGCCGCCGCCACCACCTTGGGGCCGTATCCCTGGGACGCGAACCGGCCCCGGGACGCGATCAGTTCGTCCGTCGCGGCCGCGCACCGCAGCAGCGCGTCCAGCGACGGCGCGAGCGGCGAGAGGTCCATCAGGCCGGGGTGACGCCGGTGGACGTGGGTCGTGAAGATCTCGCCCGTGGTGCCGTTCAGCACAAGGGACTCCAGGTCCCGGTCGACGGTCCGCAGCGCGCCTACGACGAGTTGGTCCCGCAGTTCCTCCGCGAGTCTCTCCGCGTCGTCGACGAGCTCGGCGACCCGCCGCAGCGCGGGCCGATGGCGCAGCGCCCCGAATCCCAACAGGGCGCTGTCGGACGGCAGTCCGGGCCCGGTGAGCAGGCGCCGTGTCGCCTCGTGTGTGACATGCGGATCGAGATCCGTCCCGGTCAGCGTGATCACGCCACCGATGTCGGTCGTGCCCATTGCTTCCCCCGTGTGCTTCGTCCCCAGAGCTGCCCGTGGCGGAGGGACGACCCCCGTCGAGCGGCTCTCCCCCGACGTCGAAAACCATACGCGGCCCCACTGACAACGCGGCCGGCATCGGTCCGGGACCCGCCGCACGCCCTGAGCACGTGACGAAGACCAGGCTTTTTCGGGGAGGGCACGGCCCGTCAGGTGAAGTACACCCCGCCGAGGACCACCACGATCGCCGCCAGCACGAACACGAGGATCCACCCCAGCAGCTTCCCGACACTGGGTGGAGGCTCGTAGCGCGGCTCCTCGGCCGACGGCGCGTCAGGGGTCTCGGGGGTCTGCTGGGGCTGGTCGGTCACGTTTCGCTCCCGCTCACTGGGCTGTCACCACGGCCGCCTGCGGACGGATCGGCAGGCGGTTGACGGGGCGGCCCGTCGCCGCGCGTACCGCCGAGGCGATCGCCGCCGGGGAGGTCACCACCGGCACCGCGCTGACGGACTTCGCTCCGAAGGGCGCGACCACGTCCCGTTCCTCGACCAGCTTGACGATCCGGATCTCCGGCGCGTCCAGTGCCGTCGGCAGGGCGTACCCGGTCAGGTCGGGGTGGCGGATCAGGCCGCGGGCGGTACGCAGGTTCTCCGTGAGCGCGATGCCCACGCCCTGGGTGACGCCGGCCTCCACGCGCGCCATGAGCTGCGTCGGATTCAGCACCCGGCCCACGTCCTGGGCGAGCGCCAGCTCCACGACCCGTACCGAGCCGATCTCGATGTCCACGTCCACCACGGCGCGGATCGCGCAGAACGCGAGCCCCACGAAGGCGTCGCCCTGGCCCGTCTCGTTCAGCGGCTCCGTCGGGTGCGGGCGGCACTGCGCCGTGGCCCACAGCTCCTTGCCGTCCATCGCCTCGGTGACGGTGGTCGACAGCACTCCGTCGTACGAGGTGATCTTGCCGTCGGTGATCTGGAGCAGCTCGGTGGACATGCCGAACTTGTGCGCCAGGGGTTGCAGCAGCTGCGTGCGGACCATCTTGGCGGCACGTTCCACCGCGCCGCCCGACACCCAGGTGTGGCGTCCCCGGCAGCCCGGACCGGCCGGCGGCTGGTCCGTGTCGACCGGTGCCACGTGTACCTCGTCGATGCCGAGTGTGTCCTGGACGATCTGCCGGGCCAGCGTCGCGAAGCCCTGACCGGTCTCGACAGCCGCGCACAGCACGGTCGCGACGCCGTCCTGCACCTTCACCGTCGCCGTGGAGACCTCGTCCGCGCCCTCGGCGCCCAGCATGTGCACCATGCCGACGCCGTAGCCGACGCCCCGGCGCACGGCACCCGGTTCGCCCGCGCCCTCGGGACCGCCCGGCAGCAGCCAGTCCTCCTCGGGGGTGTCCTTGGGCAGCGGGGGCAGCGGGTAGTCCCGTACCGCCTCCAGCAGTTCGGCCACGGGTGCCGGGCAGGTCACCGTCTGACCCGTGGGCAGGATGTCACCCGTCTCCAGGACGTTGCGCAGCCGCAGCTCCGCCGGGTCCACGCCGAGCTTCTTGGCGAGCTTGTCCATCTGGGCCTCGTAGGCCGCGCACACCTGCATCGCGCCCTCGCCACGGACGTGGCCCGAGGGCGGGTTGTTGGTCCGCACGGCCCAGCCCTCGATGAAGGCGTTCGGGACGACGTACGGGCCGCAGGCGAAGGAGACGGCGGCGGCGAGCGCCTCCGAGGAGGTGTCCGCGTACGCCCCGGCGTCCAGCAGGATCTGCGCCTCGACCTTCACCAGCTTGCCCTCGGCGTCCGCGTGGTGGCGGTAGCGCAGCAGGGTGGGGTGGCGGTGGACATGCCCGAGGAAGGACTCTTCGCGCGTCGCGGTCAGCTTGACCGGGCTGCCCGTCTTCAGCGCGAGCAGACCGAGCGGCAGCTGGAAGCCCTGGTCCTCGCGGTCGGCGGTGGCGCCGGGCACTCCGGTGACGACCACCTTGACCTGCTCGGGTTCGAGGCCGTAGACCGCGGCGGCCCGGTCCCGGTCGGTGTGCGGGTCGGTCGAGGCGACGTACAGCTCGACCCCGCCGTCGGGCCGGGGCACGGCGAGTCCCGCCTCCGCGCCGATCGGGGCGGGGTCCTGGCGGCCGATGCGGTAGAGGCCCTCGACGACGATGTCACCGGCCGCGTCCGGGTCGCCGTGGCGCAGCGGGATGTGGCGGATCAGATTGCCGTCGGGGTGCAGCGGCTCGGCCTCGAAGGCCTGCTCCGGGTCGGTCACCGGGTCGAGCACCTCGTACTCGACGATGACGGCGGCTGCGGCCATGCGCGCGGTGTCGGGGTGGTCGGCGGCGACGGCCGCGATGGGCTCACCGTGGTGGCGCACGATCTCGGAGGCGAACACCGGCCGGTCGGCCGTTCCGCGGCCGTGGAGGGCGCCGCCGGGCACGTCCTCATGGGTGACCACGGCGCGGACGCCGGGCATCTCGCGCGCGTGACTGGTGTCGATGGACAGGATGCGCGCGTGCGGGTGCGGCGAGCGGAGCACGGCGGCCCACAGCAGGCCCTCGGCCCACAGGTCGGCCGCGTAGGGGAAGGTGCCCTCGGTCTTGGCGCGGGCGTCGGCGGACGGCAGCGAGACGCCGAGGCCGTGCGGCATCAGGTCCGGGGCGGGTACGGGTGCGGCCGCCGCAGTGGTCGCGGTGCCGGCTTCGTTGCTCACGCCTGGCCTCCGTCCTGGCCGTAGGGGTGCTCGTTCGGGGCCGCGGCGTCGAACGCGGAGGAGTGAACGCCGCCCGCACCGGGTCCGGCCTGGTGGGGGATGCGGGCCTCGTCGGCGTCCGGTGCCGCCTCCGCGTGCGCCTCCCGCTCGGCGACGACCTCCCTGACGGCCTCGACCACGCCCCGGTAGCCGGAGCAGCGGCACAGGTTGCCGCACAGCGCCTGACGCGTCTCCAGCTCGGTGGGCGCGGGATTGCCCTCCAGCAGGTCGTGCAGGGTCATGGCGATGCCGGGGACGCAGAAACCGCACTGCACGGCGCCGCACCGGGCGAGCGCCCGCTGCACGTCCGAGGGCTGCCCGTCGACGGCGAGGCCCTCGACGGTGCGCACCTCGCTGCCCGCGGCGGTGACGGCCGGCACCAGGCAGGACGCGACGAGCCGTCCGTCGACCTGGACGTTGCAGGCGCCGCACTCGCCCTGCGAGCAGCCGTCCTTCGCGCCGGCCAGGCCGAGCCGCTCGCGCAGGACGTACAGCAGCGACTCGCCGATCCAGGCGTCGGTCACCGGCCGGTCGGCACCGTTCACCCTGAGGACGTACGACGCCAGGGGGTGCTCGTCGTTCGTGGGGGCGGGCCCGGGGGCCTGCTCGCCCGATTCGGCTGCCTCCACCGGCATCTCGGGCCCGGGATCCGGTGTCTCTTCGGCCTCGGGGGCCCTGGAGGGCTCAGACGGCTCCTGGGCGGCCTCGGGAGCCTGCGGGGCACCGCCGGGCCGCCCGGCCTCGTACGACCCGCCGGAAGGCTCCCCAGGAGCCTCGGCGGCACTCTCCGGTACCTCGCCCGGCCAGGGCTGTCCGGGCGCTCCCGTCGCCCAGGGCGCGGCCGCACCGCCGGGCAGGGTCGCGGGCGGGGTGCCGCCCCACTGCTCGACCAGCGAGGACGTGCTGAACTCGCCCGACTCGTCCGGCAGGTCGCCGCCCGCCACCGGGATCGACCACTGTCCGGTCACGTCGTGCCCGGGCGCGGGCGCCTCCTGCGCGGCCGCCGACTCCTGGAAGTTCCACTGCCCGGTCGCGCCCGGGTCGTAGGCGAACCGGCCGCCGCCCTCCTGGCCGGCGGTGTCCTGGTCGGGCCACTGGGCACCCTCTGCGGGCGCGCCCCAGTTGCCGCCTGCCGCCGGGTCGACGGGCGTGCCCGCGGCCGGGGTGAAGGAAGGCGGCACATAGCCGTGGCCCGGCGCGGCGAGCGGGCTGTCGGCGGCGGCGAGAAGTGCGTCGATACCCCCCTCGGGGAGCTGGACGAAGGCGGTGGCGCTGTCGTCGTAGTCCCCTTGCGGCAGCCGCTCCCAGGAGCCGCGGGCGCTGCGCCGGGAGTCGCCCTCGCGGTGCTGGTCGTCGGTCACGACAGTGCCCTCCCCAGTGCTCGTCGGGCCAGCGCGGCGACGGTGCGCCGCAGGTGCATCACGGCGGGCGGAAGCTGCTGCACGGAGCCGTCCTCAGCCGGGGCCGCGTCGGGGATGCAGGCCGAGGCGACGTACTCGCCGAAGGCCGTGCGCGCCTCCGGGACGATCGTGCGGTTGTTGTCCCAGTCGATGAGCTGGGCGACCCACTGCTCGGCCTCCAGAGGGCGCAGCGGCATCGGCGCAATGGCGCCGACGGCGCAGCGCACACCGCGCCGGGCGGGGTCGAGGACGAGCGCCACGGAGGCGACGGCCCGCCCGGGGCCGGTGCGCCCGGTGGCCTTCAGGAACACCTGGGGGGCGTGCAGCAGCGGCACGCGCACATAGCCGATGAGTTCGCCGGAGCGCAGCATCTCCACGCCCGCGAGCAGGTGCGAGACCGGGATCTCCCGGCGGGCTCCGCCGGGCCCGACGATGACCACCGTGGCCTCCAGGGCGGCCAGCACCGGGAGCGCGTCCCCGGTGGGGGCGGCGGAGGCGATGTTGCCGCCGAGGGTGCCGGCGTTGCGGATGTGCGGCGGTCCGGCCGCACGCGCGGCCGCCGCGAGGGCGGGGATGAGGGCCGCGAAGTCGGGGCGGCCCATGCGCGCGTGGGTGAGTCCGGCGCCGAGCAGCGCATGGCCGTCCTGGTACTGCCAGCCGCGGATCTCGCTGATGCGGCCGAGACCGACCAGCGCGGCCGGTCGTAGCTGCCCGGAGTTGACCGCGGCCATGAGATCGGTGCCGCCCGCCACGGGAACGGCGGCCGGCACGGCGGCGAGCGCCGCCACGGCCTCGTCCAGCGAGGCGGGCAGCGTCACGGCCTGCGCCGCCTGCGGTGCGTGCGTGGTCAAACCGGCTGCCCCTTCCCGCTGCCCCACTGGTCCCACCTGTGCTGCCGTACGGTACGTGCTGACAGGGCGGACGTGGCAACTCTGGCACATCTTTCCCGGCCCCCGACGCGGGGGTCCGCTAGGAGGCATTCGCCCCCTCACCAGGAAGATGGTCCGCTTTGATGACCAATGCCCAATAAGGATGAATTGCCGTTTTTCGGTGATGCTTGCGCCGCTTCTCCCATGCGGGGTCACGTTTCCAGGGAGTCCGGCGCCTCGCCCGCCCCTCCACGGCCGCCTCACACGTTCGGGGGCGCACCCTCGATCGGGCGTCCGAGCACACCCGGTCGCCGCTGCCACGGACGTGGTCCCGCGGGCGGCCGGTAGGCCACGCCCAAGGCGTCGAGCCGGCGGTAGTGCACGGTCATCCGCCGCTCGAAGTCCGCGAAGTCGCGGTCCCCGGGGGCGGGCAGGGCGCTCCAGGCCACCTCGGCGAAGGCGGCGAGCCGGGGGAACGTCTGGTAGTCCACGCGAGACTGATCCTCCATCACCTCGGTCCACACGTTGGCCTGGGTGCCGAGGACGTGCCGCGCCTCCTCTTCGGTGAGCTGCGGCGGAACCGGCTCGAAGCAGTAGACGTCCTCCAGAGTGCGCACATATCCGATGGGCACCGGCTCGTCCGCCCCGCCGTCCTGACGGTGGTCCAGGTAGACCTGCTGCTCAGGGCACATCACGACGTCGTGCCCGGCCCGCGCCGCGGTGATGCCCCCCGCGTACCCGCGCCACGAGGACACCGCGGCACCGTCCGTGAGGCCCAGTGCCGTCGTCTCGCCCTTGGGTGCTCGTGATTCCCGCAGGCCTTCCTCGCCGTCCGCGGCCGGGGTGCGCTCTCCGGCCCGCCTCCCGCCCTCCAGGATCTCGTCCCAGCCGATGAGCCGGCGGCCGCGCGCACCGAGCCAGGTGTCGAAGTGCCGGATGAACCACGCCTGCAGACCGTCCTCGTCGGCGAGCCCGAGTTCCGCGATGCGCGCCTGGGCGGCGGGGGACTTCCGCCACTGGTCCTTGGCGCATTCGTCGCCGCCGATGTGGATGAAGTCCGAGGGGAACAGTTCCAGGACTTCCTCGAGCACATCCTCGTAGAACCTCAGGGTGTTGCCGGTGGGCGCGAGGACGTTCCTGGAGATGCCCCAGTCGTCCCAGACCGTGAGGGAGTCCGTGTCGACGACGTCGCGGTTGCCGAGTTCGGGATACGCGGCGATGGCCGCCTGGCTGTGCCCGGGCATGTCGATCTCGGGGACCACGGTGATATGCCGGTCGGCCGCATAGGCCACGATCTCGCGGATGTCTTCATGCGTGTAGAAGCCACCGTGCGGTTTCTCCTCCCACAGCGGGGAGGCCCGGTGACCGAATCTCGTGCGCGCCCGCCAGGAGCCGACCTCGGTGAGCCGTGGATACCGCTCGATCTCCAGACGCCAGCCCTGGTCGTCGGTGAGATGGAAGTGGAAGACATTGAGTTTGTGCGCGGCCATCAGGTCGAGGTAGCGCAGCACACCGTCCTTGGGCATGAAGTGCCGGGCGACGTCGAGCATGAGGCCGCGCCAGGGGAAGCGCGGCGCGTCCTCGATGATCTGGTGCGGAATTCCGTGGCCGGCTCCCGGTCGCACGGGTGCGCGCCGGAAGGCCTCGGGCCCGAGGAGCTGACGCAGCGTCTGGGCGCCCCAGAACACTCCGGCCGCGCTGCCGCCCCGGATCTCCACACCCCAGTTGACAATGGCGCTGAGTTTGTATGCCTCCGGTTCCAGTGTGTCGTCCAGGCGGAGCCGTACGGAATTGCGGCTGTCCTCGGCACCGGGCGGCAACGGCAGGCCGAGGGCCCCACCGAGGGCGGAGCGCAGCCAGCGTTCGGTGGTACCGGTACCGGGTGCGGCCACCAGGGCGGTTTCCCGGTCGAGCAGGACCCCGCAGCGCGTGGGGCCCTCGATGGCGCGCGGCGCCGGAATCAGTTCCATCACGTCAGTCCTTCACCGCTCCGCCCGGCCCGGAGACGGGCCGTCGCTGTACGAGTACGAAAGAAGACCGGACCGGAAGAAGACGAGGAGTGCCGTCGTCACAGGAATCCGCCGCATGAATCCGTCGATCGGGAACGGGCGGTCAGGAACGTCATCAGCGGCCTGGGCCGGCACCGGAAGCCGCATCGCGTCCTGGCCGTCGCCGCGGGAAACGCGACCATTCCCAAGGCGAGGACGGCCGGGCCCACCGGGCGATGGCCGTTGAGGAAGCAACGGCCGAATTCCCGCCCCGTGAAGGCCGATCCGCACCTGCGCGGCGCCGTCGAATGCGGCGGCCGTCACGGCGCCGGCCGCCGGATGAAGGCGGGGCGCCGCAGGAGTGGCAGAAGCCGTGCCGATCCGGCCCGGCCGAGTGGATTCCGACGGCGGTCGCGATCAAATCCGTCCGGGCCGCCGGGACTTGAATGCCGCATTCCGTCAAGGCGGCGATACGGGGCCCGATGGCGTCGCGGGCAGTTCTCCGGGCCGCCGATGACGGCGTCGACGCACCGGGAAGACCGAGGGGCCGGGCGGGCGTCCAGTGGCGCGACGGTTCGGGCAGAGTGCTTCATCGAGCATCCTCCGGAGCGGGTGCGTTGCAATATGTGCAATGGCCGCTCTGCCCTGCACAACACCGGACGCTACGGGCTCATGAACATGCCGACAACAGATCGCACCGCCCGGTGACCCGGCGGGACGCGTCCCCGGCGCCGGCAGGACGCCGGGCGGAAGGCACGAAGACCCCCGGGGTGCGCCACTGCGCGCCCCGGGGGTCCGGCGATGCCAGTCGGTGAGCCCGTCGGCTACTTGTCGCCGCCCTTGCCTTCGTCGCCACCGCTGCCCATGGAGTCGTAGATCTCCTTGCACATGGGGCAGACGGGGTACTTCTTCGGGTCGCGGCCCGGTACCCACACCTTGCCGCACAGCGCCACGACGGGCGTGCCGTCGAGCGCACTCGCCATGATCTTGTCCTTCTGGACGTAGTGGGCGAAGCGCTCGTGGTCACCGTCGCCGTGCGACACCTGCGGTGTCGGCTCGACGAGGGTCCCCGTACCAGTACCGCGCTCGGGCTCAAGAGTGCTCATAGGGCCAAGGGTACTGAAGCCCGCAGGCATCAGTTGAGCGTAGGGTCGTCCGGGTAGGTGGCCACCATCGCCAGCTCACTGCGCTGGCGTCGCAGTACCTCGCGCCACAGCCTCTCGGGCTCCGGGGACGACACGTCGCCGGGCTCCGACTCCACGACGTACCAGGCGCCCTCCACCAGCTCGTCCTCCAGCTGACCGGGGCCCCAGCCCGCGTACCCGGCGAAGATGCGCAGCGAGCCGAGCGCCTGGGCGAGCAGCTCGGGCGGCGCCTCCAGGTCGACCAGACCGATGGCCCCGTGCACCCGCCGCCAGCCGAGGGGGGCTCGCTCTCCCGATCCACCGGGGATCACCGCGACACCGAGCGCCGAGTCCAGCGAGACCGGTCCGCCCTGGAAGACGACCCCGGGCTCGCCCGCCAGGTCCGCCCAGCCCTCCAGGATGTCGCCCACGTCCACGGGAGTGGGGCGGTTGAGCACCACACCGAGCGACCCCTCCTCGTCGTGGTCGAGGAGGAGCACCACAGCGCGGTCGAAGTTCGGGTCCGCCAGGGCGGGCGTGGCCACGAGCAGCCGCCCTGTGAGCGAGGACACCTCGGTCATGCCAGACATGATCCCGCATCTTGCGTCCGGATGGGGAGGCAATACGGGTACGCGGGTGAATGCAGCTCAGGGCGTACGGGTGCGGCCCGGGCGCACACGGCGGGCGGTAACCCCTTGCGTCCGGATACGCACGGCTCGTGTTGTGGCGAATCTATGACGTGGCTGGGAAGTACTTGGGCTTACTCGAGGGGGGTAGGCGGCCATTACGCTTACGTCTCCGGCCCCTGCCCAACTCCACGGAACGCGAGATCCATGACCGTCAACGACGATGTCCTGCTTGTCCACGGCGGAACCCCGCTGGAGGGCGAAATCCGTGTCCGAGGTGCGAAGAACCTCGTGCCGAAGGCCATGGTCGCCGCCCTGCTGGGCAGTGCGCCGAGCAGACTGCGCAACGTTCCGGACATCCGCGACGTACGCGTCGTGCGCGGGCTGCTGCAGCTGCACGGTGTGACGGTCCGTCCGGGCGAGGAACCGGGCGAGCTGGTGCTCGACCCCACGCACGTCGAGAGCGCGAACGTCGCTGACATCGATGCCCACGCGGGCTCCTCGCGCATCCCGATCCTCTTCTGCGGCCCCCTGCTTCACCGTCTGGGCCACGCGTTCATCCCCGGCCTCGGCGGCTGCGACATCGGCGGCCGTCCCATCGACTTCCACTTCGACGTGCTGCGGCAGTTCGGCGCCGTCATCGAGAAGCGCGCGGACGGCCAGTACCTGGAGGCGCCCAAGGGGCTGCGCGGCACGAAGATCCGGCTGCCCTACCCGTCCGTCGGCGCGACCGAGCAGGTGCTGCTGACGGCCGTGCTCGCCGAGGGTGTCACCGAACTGTCCAACGCGGCCGTCGAGCCGGAGATCGAGGACCTCATCTGCGTACTGCAGAAGATGGGCGCGATCATCGCGATGGACACCGACCGCACGATCCGCATCACCGGTGTGGACAGGCTCAGCGGCTACACCCACCGCGCCGTCCCGGACCGTCTGGAGGCCGCGTCCTGGGCGTCGGCGGCGCTGGCGACCGAGGGCAACATCTACGTCCGCGGCGCGCAGCAGCGCTCGATGATGACGTTCCTGAACACCTACCGGAAGGTGGGCGGTGCCTTCGAGATCGACGACGAGGGCATCCGCTTCTGGCACCCCGGCGGCCAGCTGAAGTCCATCGCGCTGGAGACGGACGTGCACCCGGGCTTCCAGACGGACTGGCAGCAGCCGCTGGTGGTCGCCCTGACCCAGGCCACGGGCCTGTCGATCATCCACGAGACGGTCTACGAGTCCCGCCTCGGCTTCACCTCCGCGCTCAACCAGATGGGCGCGCACATCCAGCTCTACCGCGAGTGTCTCGGCGGCTCCGACTGCCGCTTCGGGCAGCGCAACTTCCTCCACTCCGCGGTGGTTTCGGGCCCGACCAGGCTCCAGGGCGCCGACCTGGTCATCCCCGACCTGCGCGGTGGCTTCTCGTACCTGATCGCGGCTCTGGCGGCCCAGGGCACCTCCCGGGTCCACGGCATCGACCTCATCAACCGCGGCTACGAGAACTTCATGGACAAGCTCGTGGAGCTGGGTGCCAAGGTCGAGCTGCCCGGTAAGTCACTCGGCTGAGCGAGCCGGTACGGCGCGAGGGGCGGTCACCCGGATCGGGTGACCGCCCCTTTGGCCTTACTGGGCCCGTACGCCGTCCCGAGGAGCGTCTGCGGGCCTCGTTACGCCGTCCCATGGCGGTACGGCCTTCGCTGCGCCGTCCCATGGCGGTACGGCCTTCGCTGCGCCGTCCCATGGCGGTACGGCCTTCGCTGCGCCGTCCCGTGGGGGTACGGCCTCGTACGCCGTCCCGTGGCGCACGAACGACAGGGTCAGTTGCCCTTGGCGGCTTCCTTGAGCTTGGAGCCCGCGGAGACCTTCACGCTGTAGCCGGCCGGGATCTGGATGGGGTCGCCGGTCTGCGGGTTGCGCGCGGTACGAGCGGCACGGTGGGTGCGCTCGAAGGTCAGGAAGCCGGGGATGGTGACCTTCTCGTCGCCCTTGGCGACGACCTCGCCGACCGTCTCGGCGAACGCGGCCAGCACGGCGTCGGCGTCCTTGCGGGTCACCTCGGCGCGGTCGGCCAGCGCGGCCACCAGCTCACTGCGGTTCATGTTGTTACTCCCGTGTTCTTCTTGCCGTTGAGGCGTGCCACGCGGCGGAGCCGCATGTGGGCACGTCGAAGCCGATGCTGCCAGGGTCCTCGGTGGGCCCCCGGACCCGGGTCCGTCGTCAGACCCTTCGCGCCCGAAGACGCATCCTGCCCCCACCTGCGGCGGGAAAGCCAATCCGGCACCCGTAGGAGTCGTGAGAACACCCGTGGGAGTCACACGAAAAGCGCCACTGCCTCATTGTGGTGACGCCGTTCCGCGCGCGGCAACGGATCGCAGGCCCCCGGGGGCCTGACCTGGCCGCCACCATAGAGGGCGACCAGGCGCCCCGGGTTCCACGACGCGCCGGATCCACACCACCGTGGCAATGCTCACAGCCCGGGCGCAGCAAGGCCTACTCGGCGAAGGCCGCCACCGCCTTCGCGGCATCGCGCACCGCGCCCGCGACCGCGCCCGCGACCTTGTCGTTGAACACGCTCGGGATGATGTAGTTCGGGTTCAGCTCGTCCTCGGTGACGACGTCCGCGAGCGCGGTGGCCGCGGCCAGCATCATCTCCGTGTTCACCGTGCGGGACTGCGCGTCCAGCAGACCGCGGAAGACGCCCGGGAACACCAGGACGTTGTTGATCTGGTTCGGGAAGTCGGAGCGTCCGGTGGCCACAACGGCCGCGGTCTGACGGGCGATTGCGGGGTCGATCTCGGGGTCCGGGTTCGCAAGCGCGAACACGATCGCACCCTCGGCCATGGCAGCCACGTCGTCGCCGTCGAGCACGTTCGGGGCGGAGACGCCGATGAAGATGTCGGCGCCGCGCACGGCCTGCTTGAGGGTGCCGGTGAGGCCCTCGTGGTTGGTGTTGTCGGCGATCCAGCGCAGCGGCGAGTCGGGGGCGGCGGCCACCAGGTCCTCGCGGCCCGCGTGCACGACACCGTGGATGTCGGCGACGACGGCGCTCTTGACGCCCGCCGCGATCAGCAGCTTGAGGATGGCCGTACCGGCCGCGCCGGCGCCCGACATCACGACGCGCACATTCTCAATTCCCTTGCCCACCACGCGAAGTGCGTTGGTGAGGGCGGCGAGGACGACGATCGCGGTGCCGTGCTGGTCGTCGTGGAAGACGGGGATGTCGAGGGCCTCGCGCAGCCGGGCCTCGATCTCGAAGCAGCGGGGCGCGGAGATGTCCTCGAGGTTGATGCCGGCGAACCCGGGGGCGATCGCCTTGACGATCTCGACGATCGCGTCGGTGTCCTGGGTGTCGAGGCAGATCGGCCAGGCGTCGATGCCGGCGAACCGCTTGAAGAGGGCCGCCTTGCCCTCCATGACGGGCAGCGCGGCCTTCGGGCCGATGTTGCCGAGGCCCAGTACGGCCGAGCCGTCCGTCACGACCGCAACGGAGTTGCGCTTGATCGTCAGACGGCGGGCGTCCTCGGGATTCTCGACGATGGCCATGCAGACGCGGGCGACGCCCGGCGTGTAGATCATGGAGAGGTCGTCGCGGTTGCGGATGGGGTGCTTGGACGCCATCTCGATCTTGCCGCCGAGGTGCATGAGGAACGTACGGTCCGAGACCTTGCCCAGGGTCACGCCGTCGATACCGCGCAGCTTCCCCACGATCTCCTCCGCATGGGCGGTGGAGGTGGCCGCGATGGTGACGTCGATACGGAGCTTCTCGTGGCCGGACGCGGTGACGTCGAGGCCGGTGACCGAGCCTCCGGAGGACTCCACGGCCGTGGTGAGCTGGGAGACCGCGGTTCCGCTCGCGGGCACCTCCAGCCGGACCGTCATCGAGTAGGAGACGCTGGGCGCCGTTGCCATGGCCGACTTCCTCTGCTTTAACCGTGTGGCGGATATGCCGTCCGATCGTCGCACCTACTGAGGAGTACGTGGTAACGGCCCCGGATTGCGGACGTTTCGTTCGTCACAACCGAGTACTTTCGGAAAGCGTCTTCCACCATACGAGAGGCCCGGACGGTGGAAGCGACCCGGCCCACCAGTGAGAAGAGGTCCGCGTCACGGACGTGACGCGGACCTCTCGAACGTTCAACGACACCGACCCGCCATGCTCGCCTCGCGGCAAGTGGTCGCTCGCAGCGACAAAGGTTGGGCCCGGGGGCTTGGATCGGGCCGGTGTCACGTCAAGGCTAACAAACAGATCCGGCAAGGCCATTCCCGAACCGAGAGTTCATCTTCCGTACGGGTCGGTCCAGGTCAGCCGGGGGCCGGTCCAGAGCCCGTCCAGGTCAGTCCCGGAGCAGATCCGGCACCCCGGCCGCGTCCGGCTGGTCGCGCTCGCTGGAGACCACCGTCAGCTGCTGGGTCGCCCGGGTCAGCGCCACGTACAGCACCCGCAGGCCCGCGGGGCTCTCGTCGGCGATCTCCGCGGGCGAGACGACGATCGTCGCGTCGTACTCCAGGCCCTTGGCCTCAAGGCTGCCGAGCGCCGCCACCCGGTCGCCGAGCCCCTCGAGCCAGCGGGCCGCCTCCTCGCGCCGGTTCATGGCCACGACGACGCCGACCGTGCCGTCCACCAGCCCGAGCAGCCGGGCGGCCTCGCTCCGTACGGTCTCGGCCATCGACCCGCGCACCACCGGGAAGCGCGGCTCGACGCCCGTGGAGCGGACGGCAGAGGGGGCCTCGGAGCCGGGCATCGCCAGGGCGAGGACCTTCGAGGCCAGATCGGCGATCTCCGCCGGGTTGCGGTAGTTGACCGTGAGGGTGAAGCGGCGGCGCGGACGCGTGCCCAGTGCCTCGTCGCGCGCCTCGGCCGCCTCGTCGGGATCGGACCAGGACGACTGGGCCGGGTCCCCCACCACCGTCCAGGTCGCGTGCCGGCCGCGACGCCCGACCATCCGCCACTGCATCGGCGTGAGGTCCTGGGCCTCGTCGACGATCACATGCGCGTACTCGGTCCGCTCCTGGGCGAGCCGCTCGGCGCGCTCGCGCTGCGACTCCTCGCGTACGGGCATCAGCTCCTCGAGACCGGTCAGCTGGTCGAGCGGGTCCAGTTCCCGCTTCTTCTTCGGGCGCGCGGGCAGGCCGAGGACGGCCTGCAGCTCGTCCAGCATCGCCACGTCGTGCACGGACAGCCCCTGCCGCTTCAGGGAGCGCGCGACCCTCCGCACCTCCGACGGGCTGAGAATGCGCCGCGCCCAGCGGCCGAGCCGCCTCTCGTCGGCCATCGCGGCCAGCACGACCTGCGGGCTCAGCTCCGGCCACCAGGAGTCCAGGAACGCGACGAAGGAGTCCTCGGAGGCGATGTCCTCGTCGAAGGAGGAGCGCAGCTCGGCTGCCAGCTCGGGGTCGGTGTGCCGGGTGGCCGAGCCGGAGCGGTTCCACAGCGCGTCCAGCAGCAGCTTGCGGGCGCGCGGGCGCAGCAGGTTCACGGGAGCGGTGCCGCTCAGGGCGTGGTGCCGGATGCGCTCCAGGTCCTCAGCCTCCAGTTCGAGGCGGCGACCGAAGGCGACGACCCGCAGCCGGGTCGGCGAACCGTTCGTCTCCAGGGCCCCGCGGGCGGCCTTCCGCAGCACCTTGAGCATGCGGTACGAGCCCTTGGCCCGGGCCACGGACGGGGAGTCGTACAGCGTGGCCTCGGCGCCGTCGACCAGCGAGCCGATGGCACGGATGGCGACCTGGCCCTCCTCGCCCAGCGAGGGCAGCACGCCCTCGGTGTAGGCGACCAGCAGCGGGGTGGGCGAGACGATCAGGATGCCGCCCGCGTATCTGCGCCGGTCCTGGTAGAGGAGGTAGGCGGCCCGATGCAGGGCGACGGCGGTCTTGCCGGTGCCGGGCCCGCCCTCGACATAGGTCACGGAGGAGGCGGGGGCGCGGATGACCATGTCCTGCTCGGCCTGGATCGACGCCACGATGTCCCGCATGGTGTGGGTGCGGGCCTGGCCGAGTGCGGCCATCAGGGCGCCGTCGCCGATCACCGGCAGCTCATGGCCGTCGAGTGTCGCCTTCAGCTCGGGGCGCATCAGGTCGTCCTCGACACCGAGCACCCTGCGGCCCTTGGAGCGGATGACCCGGCGGCGTACGACCCGCCCGGGTTCGACCGGCGTGGACCGGTAGAAGGGGGCGGCGGCGGGCGCCCGCCAGTCGATGACCAGGGGCGCGTACTCCTCGTCGAGGACACCGATGCGGCCGATGTGCAGGGTCTCGGCGATGTCGGCCGTGTTGTCGGCCCGCACCGCGCCCTCGGCGGGCTCGACCGCCGTGTACGCGCCGTCCGGGCCCTTCTTGCCGTCCTTGCCGGGAAGCAGGTCGATCCGGCCGAAGAGGAAGTCCTCGAACTCGTTGTTGAGCCGGTTCAGGTGGACGCCGGCCCGGAAGACCTGCGCGTCCCGCTCGGCCAGGGCTCCGGGCGTGCCGACGTGGCCGCGCTGGGCGGCGTCGTGCATCAGGAACTCCGCCTCGTGGATCTTCTCCTCGAGGCGCCGGTACACCCGGTCCAGGTGTTCCTGTTCGACGCTGATCTCCCGGTCGCGGAGCGAGTCGTGCGCGGACCTGCCGACCGGGCCGAGCGCGATTTCCTGCTGAACCTGAGCGGCCACCGGGCCCCCTTCTTACGTGCTGGGCAGCCGTCCACCGTACGCGAAGGGGGCCCGAAGAGGCTACGGCCTGCCCGGGCCCCCTGCACACGTCAGCCCGCGGCGTGGTCCTGCGTACGCCGCGGGAGGTGCTCAGGAAGCTGCGCGATGGCCTACGCGTTCACCTCCACCAGCCGCTTCCCGTCGAAGGTCATGACCTCGAAGTGGTCGATCTGGTTCGGCGTGAAGGCAGCGCCGCCGTGCACGTAGAGCGGGTACTTCGCCGCTTCGGTCTTGGCGTTCGGGATGCCGTAGCCCCAGTCCGGGACGGACCAGGAGGTGACCGTCTCGCGCTCGCCGTTCTTGCCGACGGCGATCAAGGAGCACTTGAGCGGGCCCTTGACGTTCTTCAACTGGAGAACGGCGTGGGTGCCCCAGGCCCTGGGCTCCACCGCGACCACGGCGTTGACCTTGGTGCTCGGGTCGGTCCCGGAGTGCTTGTCCTTCATGATCTGGAAGGCCTGCTGGGCGGGGCCCATGGCCATCGGGTCCTGCGCCGTACCGCTGTCACCGCCGCCGTTCACCGCCATGACGGTGAGCGGGCCGCCGATGATCAGCGCGGCCGCGGCCGCCACCAGGTAGAAGCCGCGCCGGCGTTTCTGGGCGCGCCGCTCGGACACCTCGTCGATCAGTCGCTCGGCCAGCCGTGGGCTGGGCTTCGCGGACAGGGATTCGCCGAGGGCCGGGGAGCCCTGACTGCCGGGCAGGTCCGCGAGTGCGGCCAGCATCGGCTCCATGCCCGCGAGGTCGTCCAGCTGCTGGGCGCACCAGTCGCAGGTGGCGAGGTGGGCCTCGAAGGCCGTCGCCTCGGCGTCGTCCAGGATTCCGAGGGCGTAGGCGCCGACGGTCTCGTGGACGTCGCCCTGTCCCTGGGGACTCTGTGGACCTCTTACGGCTCCCGGGCCGCCGGTTCCGAATCCCCCGTACACATTGCTCATGCCGTCACCCCCCGCTCCTCCAGCGCCAGCTTCATGGACCGCAGGGCATAGAAAACCCTGGAGCGCACCGTCCCACTGGGGATGCCGAGCGTTTCGGCCGCCTCATTGACCGTACGCCCTTTGAAGTACGTTTCGACCAAGACCTCCCTGTGAGCAGGGGTCAGGTCGTCCAGCGCGTCCGACAGTGTCATCAGCCACAACGCCTTGTCGATCTCGTCCTCCGCGGGGATGACCTCCAGCGGCGACGGGTCCACCTCCTGCGGCCGGGCCTGCCGGCTGCGGTGGCCGTCGATGACGATGCGCCGGGCGACCGTCACCAGCCAGGGGCGTACCGAACCGGTCGCTCGATTGAGCTGGCCGGCGTTCTTCCAGGCACGGATGAGCGTTTCCTGCACGACGTCCTCGGCGCGCTGCCGGTCGCCCGCGACCAGGCGCAGCACATAGGCGAGCAGGGGTCCCGCGTGTTCTCTGTACAGGGCGCGCATCAGCTCCTCGTCCGGTTCCCCCGACGAGGACGACGAGGACGAGGTCATGCGATGGCGGGCCCTTGGCCTTCGTTCGTCAGCCACGGCGGAATCCTTGCGCACGCCTACCTCCGGTGTCCGGGGGTTCCCCCAGTCGGTCGCTCACATCCGGGTACGCAGACAAGGGCCGCCGTGTTCAAAGTGAGACCACAAATTTCTTGGGGAAGGTGTGGAACGCCATGCTCCTGGGCACCCATTCCTCCCCCAACGGGACATACGGCATCAGCAGCCGAGAGACGCAGGTCACAGCAGTCGGAGGCTTCACTCGCCGGCAGGGCTGGATCATCCTGTGAAAATTTGGCTTGACTTTGATGGAGGGTCTGTCGAGATCCGTCACCAGCAGTTCAGTTTCAGCCACCGTCTGCCATGACTCGGCCGTTTTCCCGCGCGTTCCAGAATGCCTTCCCTTTTACGCCCGGGGATCTACTTTCAGCGACGGCTCGACCCCTTTCCGTCACCTGATGATTTTCTCTTCGCCGCCGGTCCTCTTTTTCGTGGCCTTTTCTCTTCTCCGCCGCGCCACCGGCCGATGCCCCGGCGCGGATCCGCCGCATCCGGCGTCCACCACCACACCTCAAGCCCGGCCGCAGCCGGGTCGCCCGGCGGGGTCACGCGCGGGCGAGTGCGGCGCGGCGACGGTGGCGGGCCACCCTTTCCCGGTTGCCGCACACCTCGCTCGAGCACCAGCGGCGACGGCGCCCCCGGGACGTGTCCAGATAGACGATGGGGCAGTTGTCGCCCGCGCACTGCCGCAGACTCGCCCGCGCCTCCGGGTCGGTCAGCAGCTCGACGGCCTCACGAGCCACCGCGGCCAGCAGTTCCTCGCACCCCGGGAGTGTCCACAGCCGCCGTACCAGCACGCCCTCCTCGGTGCGGATCGCGCAGGGCGCGGGCACCGTCCCCTGCGCCACCGTGTTGACCCATGCCAGCGCCCCGTCGGCCGGATGCCCGTCCAGTTCGCCGCGCACCAACCGCCCTATGTACCCGCGCAGTTCACGGAAGGCCGCCAGCCACCGCGCGTCCACCCCGGTCAGCGGCGTGCCCACCGGCACCAACCCGGCCCCGTCGATCCATGCCCGCAGCCGCTCCACCGAGTCGAGCCGCTCCTCGGGATGCGTCGTCGCCAGCAGGTCCAGGCAGATCCGACCGGAGTCGAAACGCAGCTCGGACGAGGCCGTGGCCGTGTCGGATGCCATGTGCCTGTCACCGCCTTGGAGTTGCCGCCGCGAGCGGCGGCCGGTGTGGTCCGCCGAAGAGACGTGTCCGCGCGAGGATGCCCGGGTACCGGGAGTTCGTACCCCCGTTCGTACCCACTACAGTGCACGTCCGCACCTGCCCCGGGAAGGCCCCGTACGCCCCTGCCTCCACCGCGGACACCGGTTTGTGCGGCCGCGCGGTCGTCTCCGTGTACCGGACTCGTCAGGACGGCTCAGACATCGGCGTACTTGGACTCCGCCACCGGGTCGAGCGCCAGCCGGTAGCCGCGCTTGACCACCGTCTGGATGAGCTTGGGCGCCCCCAGAGCCGTACGCAGCCGGGCCATCGCCGTCTCCACGGCGTGCTCGTCGCGCCCGGCGCCCGGCAGCGCCCGCAGCAGCTCCGCCCGGGCGACCACCCAGCCCGGACGCCGGCTCAGGGCGCGCAACAGGGACATGCCGGCAGGCGGCACGGGCCGCAGCGCCCCGTCCACCAGCACGGCATGCCCTCGGATCTCCACACGGTGGCCGGCGACGGGCAACGTCCGTGCCCGGGCAGGCAGTTCCTGACACAGCAGCTGGACCAGCGGGCCCAGCCGGAAGCGTTCGGGCTGGACCGTGTCCACGCCGCGGGCCTGGAGCGGCAGCGCGGTGACGGGTCCGACGCAGGCGGGCAGCACGTCGTGGTGGAGGGCGGCGAGCAGGTCGGAGCCCAGTCCGCGCTCCTCTGCACGGGAGAGCAAAGACGCGGCGGCCGGCGCACTGGTGAAGGTGAGCGCGTCCAGGCCACGGGTGACGGCCGCGTCCAGAAGCCGGTCGACGGGCCCGATGTCCTCCGGCGGCATCCACCGGTACACGGGGACCCCGACGACCTCGGCGCCGCCCTCACGCAGTGCCTCGACGAAGCCGGGCAGCGGCTCGCCGTGCAACTGGACGGCGATACGGCGGCCCGCCACGCCCTCGGTCAGGAGCCGGTCCAGGACCTCGGCCATGGACTCCGAGCCCGGTGACCAGTCCTCGGTCAGCCCGGCCGCCCTTATGGCGCCCTTGACCTTGGGCCCGCGTGCCAGCAGTTCCACCCCGCGGAGCCGGTCCAGCAGGGCCTCGCCGAGCCCCCAGCCGTCGGCGGCCTCGATCCAGCCGCGGAAGCCGATCGCGGTGGTGGCGACCACGACGTCCGGCGCCAGGTCGATCAACTCCACTGTCGCGGCCAGCAGTTCACCGTCGTCGGCCAGCGGCACGATGCGCAGGGCGGAGGCATGCACCACGGCCGCGCCGCGCCGCTGGAGCAGGGCGCCCAGTTCGTCCGCCCGGCGCGCGGCCGTCACGCCCACGGTGAACCCCGCGAGCGGGCCGTGCTCAGGTCGCTGCTGGTTGTCGTCCATGGCCCTCGTCCCGCACTTCGGCCGGCATTCCGGTCCTACGCCTCGTCCTCGGATTCCGACGAGCCTGTCAACGACGCATGACGGGCCCGGTTCCGCTTCGTGTCACCGGTGTTACCGATCCGGTCCGGCCCCGGAGGCGCCGCACGGATCTCCGGCTTTCCGGCCGGGGAACCGGGGGCGCCCTCCGGAAGGACTCCGCGTCACACCTCGGCGTAGCCGAGGTGCGGCTTCGCCGCCGCGGCAGCGGCCTTCGGCTGCGCCTGCGCGGCCGGGCGGCGAAGGTATACGGCCCAGGTGACCGCGAAGGCGACGCCGTAGAAGGCGAGGAAGGCGACGAACGCGCCCGTGCCGGAGCCGTAGGAGAGGAAGGACTGCCGGAAGGCGAGGTTGATACCGACGCCGCCGAGGGCGCCCACGGCCCCGATGAGTCCCATCGAGCCGCCGGAGAGCCGGCGCCCGTAGGAGACGGCCTCGTCCCCGGACAGCCCCTTGGCGACGGCCTTGGCCTGGAAGATCCCCGGAATCATCTTGTACGTCGACCCGTTGCCGAGCCCGCTGAGTGCGAACAGCACCACGAAGACGGCGACGAACAGCGGCAGCGACTTCTGCACACTGGCCACGACCAGGACCGCGGTCGCGCCGGCCATGGCGACGAAGTTCCACAGGGTGATCCTCGCGCCGCCGTAACGGTCGGCCAGCCATCCGCCGACGGGACGGATGAGGGAGCCGAGGAGCGGGCCGACGAAGGTGAGGTACGCCGCCTGGAGCGGGGTCTGCCCGAACTGGTTCTGCAGCACCTGCCCGAAGGCGAAGCTGTAGCCGATGAAGGAGCCGAAGGTGCCGATGTAGAGGAAGGACATGATCCAGGTGTGGACGTCCCTGGCGGCGTCCTTCGCGGCCCCGGTGTCGTTCCTGACGGATGCGATGTTGTCCATGAAGAGGGCGGCGAGTACGGCGGCGACGACGATGAGCGGGATGTAGAGGGCGAGCAGCACGCGCGGCCCGCCGTTCGCCCCGATGACGGCGAGGGCCACGAGCTGGATGACGGGCACGCCGATGTTGCCGCCGCCGGCGTTGAGTCCGAGGGCCCAGCCCTTCTTCCGCAGCGGGAAGAAGGCGTTGATGTTGGTCATGGAGGAGGCGAAGTTGCCGCCGCCGATACCGGCGAGCAGTCCGATCCACAGAAAGGTGGCGAAGGACGTGCCGGGCTCCATGACGACGAAGGCGGCGACCGTCGGTACGAGCAGCAAGCAGGCGGAGACGATCGTCCAGTTCCGCCCGCCGAAGACGGCGACGGCGAAGGTGTAGGGCACGCGGACGACCGCCCCGACGAGTGTGACCACCGAGGTGAGCAGGAACTTGTCGGCGGGGGTGAGCCCGTACTCGGGACCCATGAACAGGACGAGTACGGACCACAGGGTCCAGACGGAGAACCCGATGTGCTCGGAGAGGACGGAGAAGGCGAGGTTGCGCCGGGCCACCCGCTGCCCGGTCGTACGCCAGAAGGTCTCGTCCTCCGGATCCCAGTGCTCGATCCAGCGGCCTCCCCTGCGTGGTGCGGGGGCTGTGCTCGGGGCTGTCATGGCGCCTCCACGGTTCTCCGGTGCCCGGGTGTCGTGAGTCCCGAAGGTAGAAAGGACGCGTTTCCGCACTGTGCCCGCGGGTGACCGCGAGGGAACGTTGCTCTCACGGGGTGGGGAGGGGTGCGGTGAGGGGACGGGCGTGGTGACGAGGTCGACGCGGTCGGGGGGCGGGCGCGGCGGGGGCCGGCGCGGTGACGAGGCCGGCGCGGTGGGGGCCCCGGGCGCGGTGAGGGGCGGCCCCGTCGCACGGGTGTGCCCACCCGCGGGACGCCACGCCCGCTCGCGTCGGCGCCGAGAAGGCGCCCGCGGCGAACTGCCAGGCGTCAGGAAGCGGGCCGGCCCATGATGTCGGCGTCGGCGGCCGGGAGCCACGCCCCCGGGGGCCGGTGCAGCCACCCCTCGGCCGCACCGGTCTCGGCCGCCGCCCGTCGCAGCGCCTCGATCCCCGGATGGGTCGCGCCCTTGCGCCACACCAACGACACGGCGGACAGCGGCACCGGGTCGACCAGCGGTCGCAGCACCGTGCGCGGCATGGGCGGGAAGTCCGTCACCGCCAGGATCGGGTTCCCTCTCTTCGCCATGATCCGCTGGAACTCCACCGTCCCGACGGCGAGCGGAGCGGGCGGTGCGATGCCGATGCCCCGGTTCTCGAACAGGCGGCGCGCGAGGTCGGTCCACTCCGGTGTGCGAGGGTTCCCGGCGCCCGCGTACACCGTCTCACCGGCCAGCGCGAACAGCGGCACCTCGGCCAGGGGTACCAGGCGGTGGCCCTCGGGCAGGATGATCGCCATCCGCTCGTACCGCACGGGCTGCTGTTCGAGCCGGGTCCGGACCGCCGGATCCAGCCCGGCGAACCGCCCGAACGACGCGTCGAGCCGCCCGGCGAGGATCTCCGTGGCGGCCCCGGTCAGACCGCTCTCGTAACGCGTCATCAGTTCGGCGTCGGGGACCAGTTCACGGGCGCGGTCGAGGACGCGGCTGCCGATCAGGCCCGGGCTGTTGACGTCCACCAGCAGCGGCCGGTCGGGCTCGCCGTCCCGCCCGAACGCGGCGAGCAGCGCGCTCTGCGCCTCCAGCACCCGGCGCGCGTACGGCAGGAGGCGCGCGCCGTCCGGGGTCAGGGACACCTGCCGGGTGTTGCGGAGGAACAGCTCGGCGCCCAGTTCCCGTTCCAGCCGACGTATGTCACGGCTGAGCGCCTGCTGGGCGACGTAGAGCCGGGTCGCGGCACGAGTGAAGTGCAGTTCCTCGGCGACGGCGAGGAAGGCACGGAGCAGGCGCGGGTCGACGGTGGCGGCGGGCATCCGCAGAACTTACAACCCAGGTGCGTCAATCACCACCGAGTAAGTGTTGGACCGCAGGTCAGGGGGCGGGCGACGGTTGCACCATGCCGCAACCGCCCGCCCTCGCCCTCCGGCCCCGCAACCCCTATCTGCGCCTCTTCACCGTGCCCGGCACCCGCGCCTTCACGGCCGGGAACCTCATCGCCCGCCTTCCCATCGGCATGTTCAGCGTGAGTGCGGTCATCATGATCGCGGGCGCCCGGGGCTCGTACGCCCTCGCCGGTGCCGTCACCGCCACCGGGCTCGTGGCGACGGCCGTGGCCGGCCCCTGGGTCGCGCGGCTCGTCGACCGCCACGGCCAGGCGCGGATCGCCGTTCCGGCCGCGGCGTTCGCCCTCCTCGGCGGTCTGGCCCTGCTGCTCTGCGTGCACTACGACGCCCCCGACTGGACCCTGTTCGCCGCCTACGCCGCCACCGCCACGACCCCCAACATCGGCGGCCTGTCCCGCGCCCGCTGGGCCCATCTCCTCCGCGACGACCCGGACGCCCTGCACACCGCGAACTCCTTCGAACAGGCGGTGGACGAGCTGTGCTTCATGCTCGGCCCGGTGCTGGCCGCCTTCCTCTGCACCCGGCTCTTCCCGGAGGCCGGAACCCTGATCGGCGGGATCCTGCTGCTCACGGGCATGCTGGTGTTCGCGGCCCAGCGCGCCACGGAACCGCCGCCGAGCCGGGGCGCCCGTACGGCCGCCCCGTTCCGCGCGCCCGGCATGCCCCCGCTGCTGCTGGGCCTGCTCGCCACGGGGGCGGTGTTCGGCTCGATGGAGGTGGTGACCATCGCGTTCGCCGACGCCCACGGCCACAAGGCGGTCGCCGGCCCGGTCCTCGCACTGCAGGCCGCCGGATCGTGCGCGGCCGGTCTGCTCTACGGCACGCTGCGGCCGGCGGGCCCTCCCGAGCGCCGCTACCTGTGGTGCCTGACGGTGATGGCCGCCCTCATGTCACTGCCCCTGCTCGCGGCCCGCACCACCGGCTCGCTCGCCGCCCTCGCCCCCGCTCTGCTCCTGGCGGGCATGGCCACCGCGCCCACGATGGTCACCGCGATGACCCTGGTTCAGCGCCGCACACCGAAGGGCCGCCTGAACGAGGGCATGACCCTCGCGGTGACGGCCCTGCTGGGCGGCGTGGCCTGCGGCTCCGCCACGGGCGGCTGGGCGGCGGAGCACCTGCAGCCGACAACAGGTTTCACCGTGCCGGCCACCGCGGCGGTACTCGCACTGCTGATCGCGGTGGGGCACAGGCGCGTTGTACGGATATCCGCCGATGCACAGGTCTCCCGATGGACACCCTCGAAGGCGGACAGCCGATGAGGCGCAGCCTGCGCTGAGCAGGGCTCGGGAGTACGCTCGCGTCGCCCCGCGAATGTGGCGTCACTGGGCTGCCCGTTGTGGTTCCATGGCGGGAAGGCCCCCGCCCGGACCGGTAATCCAAGCGGGGACCCGTCACCGGTAGGCGGTTATCGACCGGGAGTCCTCAACCTTGATGAGGACTGCCGGTAACCGCCCGTTGAGCCACCTCCAGAACTCCCGGATCACCGCGATGATCCGCTTGCACAGAGACTTCTTCGGCTCCTGCTTCCGGTGCGCCCCATCGGCGCCCTGATGTTGCGGGTGAGGAGGCCAGGTTCCCCGCGGCTCCCGGGATCCTCCGGTTCGTACAACGGATATGCCTCACCCCGAGCCTGCACGAGCACGTAGCGCGGTTCCTCGAAGGTCATCCGGGATTGGCTCCGATCACGTATCCGTTGAGGGCTTCGATCCGCCGACCGAGGCGGCCTCCTCGACAGCCTTCACCAGGCCGTTCGCGAGGTCGAAGGCGTTCTCGCGATAGAAGCCGGGCTCGGTGTGAGAGGCCTCCTCCGATGATCTCCTGGCTGGTCTCGGTGGCCGCTGCGTCGCAGCAGCTTGGCCGAATTCCGTCCGACAGGCTCCTGGCATGACAAAGGCCCCGCCGCTCGTAAGCGACGAGGCCTTGCCCACATGGGGTAAGTGGAGATGGCGGGAATCGAACCCGCGTCCAACGGTGCGGAATCAGGGCTTCTCCGTGTGCAGTCCGCTGCGCTTTTCTCAGCCCCGGAGATCACGCGAACAAGTCTCCGACGGGCTCAGTCACTGTTTGGTTTCCCTCTTCACCCCGTGACCGGGATCAAGGTTTAGTCCCCTAGCTGATGCCAGGATCCGGGTCGGGAACAGCCCCGGGCTGACACTTCGCAAGTCGCTACTTAGGCAGCGAGGGCGAAGGAATCGCGCTTGGTGTTGGCGATTATTTTTTTCGGCCTGTGGTTTACGAGATCATGGCCGCTTCCTCGACACGCTTCCCCTGCTTCGACAGCCGCTGTCGAAACCGATCATCCCCATGTTGATTTTTCAATCGGCGCCCCTCGCGAGGAGGGACTGGCACCGGCGTGCGGTGCAGACGCCATCGTACGGGATCAACGCATCTTCATGCCAGCGTATTCCCGGTGGCCACCCGGTCGTGGGACCAGGTTCAACCGTCCGGCGTGCCCGGTCGTTCCCGGCTCAGGCCCGCTGCCGGCGCCGTGCCGCAGACATCGCCCGGTCCGCCTCGCGGCGATCCTGCTTCTCACGGAGCGTCTGCCGCTTGTCGTACTCCTTCTTACCCCTGGCCAGCGCGATCTCGACCTTGGCGCGGCCGTCCTTGAAGTACAGGGCGAGGGGCACGATCGTGTGACCCGTCTCCTGCGACTTGGACTCCAGCTTGTCGATCTCGGTGCGGTGCAGCAGCAGCTTCCGCTTGCGGCGGGCGCTGTGGTTGGTCCACGTGCCCTGGCTGTACTCCGGGACGTGGACGTTGTGCAGCCACGCTTCGTGACCGTCCAGCTGCACGAAGCCGTCGACGAGCGAGGCCCGGCCCTGGCGCAGCGACTTCACCTCGGTCCCCATCAGCACGAGACCGGCCTCGTACGTGTCGAGGATGTGGTAGTCGTGCCGCGCCTTCTTGTTCTGCGCGATCAGCTTGCGCCCTTTTTCCTTAGCCATAGTGCCGCCATTTTCGCACTGCGGAGGGGTGACGAGGAAAGCCGATTACGGCGGGTGTCGATTACGGGGGGGCGACGCGCTTCGCTACGAGGCGTCGCCGAGGCCGCTGAGCACCGTCTCGGCCCGCTCCAGCACCCGCTCGTCGACCTCCAGGTCGGGGGTGATGCCCCGGCCGTCGACGCTGCGGCCCGCGGGGGTGCGGTAGTGCCCGACGGTCAGTTCCGCGACGGAGCCGTCGGGGAGGCGGCTCGGCATCTGGACCGAGCCCTTGCCGAAGGTGCGGGTGCCGACGACCACGGCCCGGCCGCGGTCCTGGAGAGCACCGGTGAGCAGTTCGGCCGCACTCATGGTGCCGCCGTCGACGAGTGCGACCAGGGGTCTGGTGGTGTCACCGCCGGGATCGGCGTGCAGGGCGCGCTCGTCGCCCTTGACGTCGTACGTGGCCACGAGCCCGCCGTCGAGGAAGGCCGACGCGGCGGTGACGGCCTCGGTGACCAGTCCGCCGGAGTTGCCCCGCAGGTCGAGGACGATCCCCGCACCCTTGGGGGCGGCCGCCACGGCTTCGCGCACGAGGTCGCCGGAGCCCTTGGTGAAGGCGGCGACCCTGATCATGGTGACGTCGCCCCTGAGCCGGCGCACGGTCACCGAGTCGGTGGACAGCCGGGCCCGGCGCAGTACCTCGTTCCACCGGTGCGTGCCGCGCTGCAGACCGAGGCGGACCGGGGTGCCGGCGGGGGCGTCGTCGGCGTCACCGCGCAGAAAGGACACGACCTCGGTGACGGGCCTGCCGTCGACGTTCTCGCCGTCGACGCTGCGCAGCCGGTCGCCCGTGCGGATCCCGGCGGCGTCCGCGGGCGAGCCGGGCTGCACCCGCGTCACCTCGATCCGGCCGTCACGCTCGCGGCGGGCGGAGAGCCCGACGCCGGTGTACTGGCCGTCGAGGGCTTCCTCGAACTCCTGGTACTCGCCCCGGGAGTAGACGGCGCTCCAGCGGTCGCCGCTGCGGCTGACGGCGCGTTCGGCCGCCTCCATGGGGGACTTGCCGTCGGCCATGGCCCGCGCGGCCGCCTCGGCGACGTCGTCGTCCTGGCCGACCTTGGCGACCGGGGTGGTGGAGGGCGATTTCCCGGCGGATTCGTCGAACGAGCCGGTCGCGGCGCCCGCGACGAGGACGCTCGCGAAGACCAACGTCAGGGCCGCCCCGTGGCGGATGCGACGGGGCTGACAAAGCAAGTCATGGCCTGACATGCGGGTGAGTCTAGGACAACGCATGGGGGCGTACGGGCGGTTGCCCGCACGCCCCCATTGGCGTGCATCACACCTTCAGGTACTTGCGCAACGCGAAGAAAGCGGCAAGCGCGGGCATCAGCAGGCTCGTGGCGAGTATCAGTGGCAGCTTCGTCAACACGGCGTCCCAGCCGATGAAGTTGATCAGATTGAGCTTGTGGGACAGGTCCAGGCCGTGGTCGATGATGAAGTACCGGGCGACCACCAGGAATCCGCACGCGACGGTGCCGCCGATGAGTCCGGCGACCGCGGCCTCCATGATGAACGGCGCCTGGATGTAGAAACCGGAGGCGCCGACGAGACGCATGATGCCGGTCTCACGACGACGGCTGAACGCGGAGACGCGCACGGTGTTGACGATCAGCATCAGCGCGACGACGAGCATCATCGCCATGACCGCGCGGGCGGCCCAGTTCATGCCGTTGAGCAACCCGAAGAGGTTGTCGAGGATGCCCTTCTGGTCCTGCACCGACTGCACGCCGTCGCGGCCGTTGAAGGCACTCGCGATGACCTGGTACTGCTCCGGGTTCTTCAGCTTGATGCGGTACGACTCCTGCATCTGGTCCGGAGTGAGCGAACTGGCCAGCGGAGAGTCGCCGAACTGCTCCTTGTAGTGCTTGTAGGCCTCGTCCTGCGACTCGTAGGTGACCTTCTGGACGACGGTCGCCATCTTGTCCAGGTCGCCGAGGATCTGCTTCTTCTGCTCCTCGGTGACCGCGCCCTTGGAGCAGTTGGGGTCGGACTCCGCGTCGCTCTTGTTGCACAGGAAGACCGAGACGTTGACCTTGTCGTACCAGTAGCCCTTCATCTGGTTCACCTGGTCGCTCATGAGGAGCGAACCGCCGAACAGGGCAAGCGAGAGGGCGACCGAGACGATCACCGCGAAGGTCATCGTCAGATTGCGGCGGAGACCGACACCGATCTCCGACAGAACGAACTGGGCGCGCATGGCGTCTGCTCAAGCCTTTCCGTGGATCTCAGTGCTGGTAGCCGTAGACGCCGCGTGCCTGGTCGCGGACGAGGCGGCCCTTCTCCAGCTCGATGACGCGCTTGCGCATCTGGTCCACGATGTTCTGGTCGTGGGTCGCCATCACCACGGTCGTGCCCGTCCGGTTGATCCGGTCGAGCAGTTTCATGATGCCGACGGAGGTCTGCGGGTCGAGGTTTCCGGTGGGCTCGTCGGCGATCAGCAGCTTGGGCCGGTTGACGAAGGCCCGCGCGATGGCGACGCGCTGCTGCTCACCACCGGACAGCTCGCCCGGCATACGGTCCTCCTTGCCGCCGAGCCCGACGAGGTCGAGCACCTGGGGCACGGACTTGCGGATCTCGCCACGCGACTTGCCGATGACCTCCTGGGCGAAGGCCACGTTCTCGGCGACCGTCTTGTTCGGCAGAAGACGGAAGTCCTGGAACACGGTCCCCAGCTGGCGGCGCATCTGCGGCACCTTCCAGTTGGAGAGACGTGCGAGGTCCTTGCCCAGGACGTGCACCTGCCCGGTGCTGCACCGCTCCTCGCGGAGGATCAGCCGCAGGAAGGTGGACTTTCCGGAGCCGGAGGACCCCACGAGGAACACGAACTCGCCCTTCTCGACCTCCAGGGATACATCCCGGAGGGCCGGACGGTTCTGCTTGGGGTAGACCTTGGAGACATTGTCGAATCGGATCACGGATGCACCACGGGCCGTTGGGGTTGGTGACCGTGACCATACGCGAAGCAGGTGTACCGGCGCAGTCGCCGGTCTGAGTTGTGCGAGAGTTATGCGTTTTGTCCATCCCCGGCCGCAGCACGAACCATGACATCCTGCACTTCGGCCGAGGGACGCGATCGGCCGCAGGCGGGTCCCGCGGCTCCGGAACCAGCCGCCTCGACCGCCCGGGGAGCGCTTCCAGGCCCCATTCCCTCAAGGCCCCGCGCCGAAATCGACGGAACCTGGCACAGTGGAGTGGGGAACGGTTGCGTTCCCGGAAACGTTGTGTACGTGTAAGCGGCACAAGGAGGGCGAGGCGCATGACGTACGACCGATTGGTGTGCGCGAACTGCGCGGCGCCCGTCAGTGAGGGACGCTGCCCCGTCTGCCGCGCGAGCCGAGAGCGCCTGCAGCAGGAAAACCCTTGGTCAGGGCTGAATCCAACGGCGCTGATCGTGCTCTTGGCCGTGCTGATCGCAGCAGTGGCGCTGCTGGCGCACCAGACGGCGTAGGACAGCCGCACACACGGCGGCACAGGGACATACGAAGGGGCCCGGAGCGGATGACGCTCCGGGCCCCTTCGTATGCGCTTCTCAGGCCTGCGGACGGCCGCGTGGGCCCGTCGGCCTCGGCCGGGCGGCTTGAGCCCTTGGTCAGACAGCAGCCCCGTTGCGGCCGCTGACGAAGCGCGGCAGCACCCGGAAGCCGATGCCACCGGCGATCATCGTGGCGGCGCCGACCAGCAGGAACGCGGTCTGACCGGCACCCGTCTCGGCCAGCTGCTTGCCGCCGCCCTGGGCGGAGGTGTCGGAGCTGCTGTTGTCCGCACCGGTGTCGGTCAGGCCCGAGGAACCCTTGCCCTGCTGGACCGGGTTGTTGCCGCCGTCGGGGTTGGTGTTGTCGCCGCCACCGTTGCCGCCGCCGTTCCCGTTGCCGCCGCCGTTGCCCTCGGTCGGGTCGTCGGTCGGCTCGGTCGGTTCACCGGTGGGCTGGGTCGGGTCGTCGGTCGGCTCACCCGTGGCGGTCGGCGGCTCGGACGTCGGCGGCGCCGGAGGCGTCGACACGGGGGCCGAGGGGATGCCGGTCTGCGAGGGATCGCCGGTCGGCTCGCCGGTCTCCTCGCCGAGGCCGGCGGCGACGTGGACCCTCAGGCCGTCGTCGTCCGCGCTCGCGCCGATGTTGAGGTCGAGCGCCGAAGCGGCACCCGCGGCGGTCAGCGAAGCGCCGGCGGCGATCACCGTACCGGCGGCTATCCGCGCCACACGGATCCGCGTCTTCATGGTCATCTGCCTACTACCCCCAGTAGCTGATCGTCAGTGGGGCAGCGCCCGGGGCCACGGCGTCGGGGGCGACTGTACTGGAGCCCCCCGGTTCACATGCACCCCAGAGATACGCATGCCGCGCTTCACCCTTCCGAGTTTTCACAGCAACGTCAAGGTCGTTGCGTACGCGATGTCCAGTAAGTGATCGTTTGCGGGAGACGTCGCAGCGTGAGTGTGATGTAAAACCCAGACATCCGGCCACAGAAAAGGCAACTGCCCCCGCATGGGGGGCAGTTGCCTTGTCGACAAAACGTCGTTGTCAGGTGGCGATTTCGCCGTTCACCGCCGGACTTAATTCTCCTGCTGCTTGCGCCAGCGAATTCCGGCCTCGATGAACCCGTCGATCTCACCATTGAACACGGACTCGGGGTTGCCGACTTCGTATTCGGTCCGCAGGTCCTTGACCATCTGGTACGGGTGCAGGACGTACGAACGCATCTGGTTGCCCCAGGAGTTGCCACCGTCGCCCTTGAGGGCGTCCATCTTGGCCTGCTCCTCCTGCCGGCGCCGCTCGAGGAGCTTGGCCTGCAGGACGTTCATCGCGCTGGCCCTGTTCTGGATCTGGGACCGCTCGTTCTGGCAGGTGACGACGATGCCGGTGGGGAGGTGCGTGATCCGCACGGCGGAGTCGGTCGTGTTGACGCCCTGGCCGCCGGGACCGGAGGACCGGAACACATCGACGCGGAGGTCGGAGTCGTCGATCTCGACGTGGTCGGACTGCTCGACGACGGGAAGGATCTCGACGCCCGCGAAGGAGGTCTGGCGCCGCCCCTGGTTGTCGTAGGGGGAGATACGGACGAGGCGGTGCGTGCCCTGCTCGACGGAGAGGGTGCCGTAGGCGTACGGCGCCTGGACGGCGAAGGTCGTGGACTTGATCCCGGCCTCTTCCGCGTACGACGTGTCGTAGACCTCGGTCTTGTAACCGTGCTGCTCGGCCCATCGCAGGTACATGCGCTGGAGCTTCTCCGCGAAGTCGGCGGCGTCGACGCCACCGGCCTCGGCGCGGATGTTGACGAGCGCCTCACGGGCGTCGTACTCGCCGGACAGCAGCGTCCGGACCTCCATCTCGTCCAGCGCCTTCTTGACCTCGGAGAGCTCGGACTCGGCCTCGGCGCGGGTGTCCGGGTCGTCCTCGGCCTCGGCGAGCTCGAAGAGCACCCCGAGGTCGTCGATCCGGCCACGCAGGGCCTCGGCCTTCCTCACCTCGGCCTGGAGGTGGGAGAGCTTGCTGGTGATCTTCTGCGCCTCGTCCGGGTTGTCCCAGAGGGACGGCACGGCCGCCTGCTCCTCGAGCACGGCGATGTCTGCCCTCATCTTCTCGAGGTCCAGAACGGCCTCGATCGACTCCATGGTCGAGGAGAGGGACTTGAGCTCTTCGGATACATCGACGACTGCCACGCATCCAGCGTAACGGCTCCGCCGCGAAGCCCATGCCGGGTGACTGCCGCTTCCCGGGACACCCGGGGGCCACGCGAGCCCCTGAGGCCGCCGCCCCGCCGCCCCTTCCGGCCTGGGCGGCCGCGTCCTCGGGCGCCGGACAGGCCTCGCCTTCGGGCGGCGGGCAGCCTCGTTTTCGACCGCCGGGAGCCGGACGGCCGGGGTGCGCGTGACACCGGGCCTGAGGGGTTGGGGCCGCTGGGGCCCGGGGCGGAAGGGCCTCGCTGTCGGACGGCCGGAGTGCGCCTGGGCACTGGGACGCCGGGCCACCGGGCGGAGAGGACCAACGGGACGCCATGCGCCTCGGCGGCGGGCAGCCTCGTTTTCGACCGCCGGGAGCCGGACGGCCGGGGTGCGCGTGACACCGGGCCTGAGGGGTTGGGGCCGCTGGGGCCCGGGG
>NZ_JBEYXD010000005.1:229763-291671 GCF_040644975.1 Streptomyces sp. NPDC046900
GCGGAAGGGCCTCGCTGTCGGACGGCCGGGTGCGCCTGGGCACTGGGACGCCGGGCCACCGGGCGGAGAGGACCAACGGGACGCCGGGCCGGTGAGCCCTGGGCCCGGGACGCGGGGGCCAGAAAGCCGTGCCTCGGGCGCCGGGCGACCTCGGCTTCGGCCGCCGGGCGCCCGGGATGCGTCTGGTACTGGGCCGGGAAGGTTCGGGCCGCTGGGGCATCGGGGGGAAGGGACCTCGCTGTCAGACAGCCGGAGTGCGTCTGGGCACCGGGCCCCTGGGCCACCGGGCGGAGAGGACCGGGCCCGGGGCGCCGGGCCGGTGAGCCCTGGGCCCGGGACACGGGGCGCAGAAAGCGGTGCGCCTCCGGCGGCGGGCCGCCACGCCTTCGGCCGCCGGAGGCCGGGCGGTCGGGGTGCGCGTGACCACCGGGCCTGAGGGGTTGGGGCCGCCGCCCCGGGGCGCAGAGGCCTCGCCTTCGACCGCCGGGGCCGGGCGGCCGGAGTGCGCCTGGCGCCGGGCCGCTAGGGCTTGGGCCAGGGACTCCGCGCCGGTGAGCCATGGGCCTCGGACGCCAGGCCCAAAGAGCCGTGCGTCTCGGACGCCGGGCGGACGGCGGACGCACCGGTCCGACGTACCGCGACCGTGCGTGTACCGGCTGTCAGGGTGTCGCCGGGGCCGAGTTCTTTGTGTCGGTGGGGCCCGCGGTGTCGTCTCCCGAGGTGGCCAGCCATGCGCCGACTCCGATGGCCGCGAGCAGCGTCGCCGTCGCCGCGCCCAGTGCGATCCGGCGGCGGCGGGCCTGCGCCCGGTGGCGGGCCGAACCCGGGCGGGGTACGCCCGCGGCACGGGGCGCGCGTGCCGTGCCGCGGGCGCCACCCGCCAGCTCGTCCGGCCCCGGCACTCGCATCGACGTGTGGGTGTCCCGGTTGGAGTCCGTCTTGGCCCCCGGGACCAGCGGCACCGCCCCCCGCCGGGCCGGCGCCACCGCGGGGTCACCCGGCGCCGCCGCCTCGTGCGGCTCCTCCACCGGCTCCGTGTCCGGCTCGTCCACCTCCAGCGGCGGCATCCCGGCCAGCAGCGGCAGTTGCTCCCGCAGCCGTGCGGCGAGCTCCGAGGCCCGCAGCCGGGACGCGGGCGCCTTCGCCAGGCACTGCAGCATCAGCTGCCACAGCTCGTCCGGGATGCCAGGGAGGGGGACGACGGTCTCGGTCACATGCCGGCGCAGCACCGCGCCCGGGTGGCCCCCGCCGAACGGCGTGAAGCCCGCCAGGAGCTCGTACAGGACCGTCGCCAGCGCGTAGATGTCCACGGCCGCCCTCGGCGGCAGTCCCTCGACTATCTCCGGGGCCAGGTAGTCGGGCGTGCCGATGATCTTCGTGGCCCGGGTGCGGCGCGGCGAGTCGATCAGCTTGGCGACGCCGAAGTCGGTCAGCAGTGCCGGGTGCGCCCCGCCGGGACCCAACGGGCCCTGCATGTCGAGCAGCACGTTCTCCGGCTTGACGTCCCGGTGCACGATCCCCGCCGCGTGCGCCGCGGCGAGCCCGTCGGCCACATCGGCCACGATCGCCACCGCCGCCTCGGGCGCAAGGCGGCGCTCCCGGTCCAGGCGGGTGCGCAGATCGGTGCCCCGGACCAGGTCCATGACCAGCGCCAGGTCGTTGCCGTCGACCACCAGGTCCCGTACGGACACCACGTGGGGATGGTCGAGCCCCAGCAGCGCCGTGCGCTCCTGGACGAAGCGGCCCACGAGCTCCTGGTCGGACGCGAGGTCCTCCCGCAGCATCTTGATGGCGACGGGCCCTTCCGGCCCCTCGCCCAGCCACACCGTGCCGGCGCTTCCCCGCCCCAGGATCTGGTTAGCGGTGTACCGGCTGCCGATCTTCCGTGCCAAGACTGCTCCTACTGGGGACGCGTGTTGCCGACGCTGCGCCGTTCCGGGGCCGTTCTGCCGCGGCGGACGCCGCGATTCCCGGACCCGGTCGACAAAACTACGCGTCCGAAGGGGCAACCTTCACCGCCGAAGCGGAAATCACCCTTCAGGTGTCGACAAATCCCCAAAGTCGAAGCGTTCTCAGGTCACTTCGAACGTCCGGCGCTCAGGGCGTGTTGCCACTGGTGCCGCTGTCACCGAGCTTCCCGATCCATCCGGTCACGGAGGAGAACCAGTCGCTCAGCTGCGCCCAGTACGACTTCGACGTCCCGATCCAGTGCTGCAGGGGGCTGAACTCCCACACCAGCCACCCGGCGACGAACAGGATGACGATCGTGAACAAACACCCCTTCAGGCAGCCGAGTCCCGGGATCTTCATCGGGTTGGCGCCGCGCTGACGCGGCGGCCGCGGCTCGCGCGCCGGACGCGGGGCCGGCTGCTGCGGCGCGGGCGCGTAGCGCTGCTGCTGGTGCTGCGGCGCGGGGGCGTACTGCTGCCGCTGGGACGCGTACTGCTGGGGCTGCTGCCGCTGCGGATGCCCGTATCCGGGGGCGGGCTGCTGCTGCGGCCGGTTGACCTGCCGCTGCGGACGGCGGCGCAGCGGGTCCTCGGCGGGGTCGAGGTACTGGACCTGGGTCTGCTCGTTGCGGTCGCGGGCAGCGCGCAACTGGTTCTGCCAGGGGTGCGGATCCTCCTGCCCGGACTGTCCGCCCTGCTGGTTCTGCGACATCGGCGGCATGACGGCCGTCGGGTCGGCCGCGCCCCTGTTCGGCAGGACGGCGGTGGGGTCGGCGGCGCCGAAGGGGCCCGAGGTGTGCGGCAGGACGCTCGTCGCCGCGTTCGGGTCGTATCCGGCGGCGCCCTGCGGCAGGACCTGCGTGGGGTCGGCGGAGCCGGGGACGGTGGCCGGCGAGGGGTCCGGCGCGAGCAGCGCGGCCACACCCTCCGCCGCGGCGATCTGCGCGGAGTTCGCGTGCACGCCGACACCCTCGGCGACCACCCGCAGCGCCCGGGCGAGGTTCTCGGCGCTGGGCCGCTCCTCCGGCTTCTTGCGCAGGCAGCGCTCTATGACCGTCCACAGCGGGTCGGGGACCGTCGACGGGCGGCGCGGCTCGGCGCTCAGGTGCTGGTGGAGCACCTCCAGGGCCGATCCGCCGCCGAACGGAGGACGCCCGGTGACCAGCTCGTACAGCAGGATGCCGGCGCCGTAGACGTCGACGGCCGAGGTCTGCGGACTGCCCTCGGCCGACTCGGGGGCGACGTAGGCGGGCGTACCCACGAACTCGTGCGTGCGCGTGAGGCCGGGTGAGTCGGCGAGCCGGGCGATGCCGAAGTCGGTCAGCATCGGGTGCATCTCGCCGCCGTCCTGCTTGAGCAGGACGTTGGCGGGCTTCAGGTCGCGGTGCACGACGCCGTCCGCGTGGCTCGCGGCCAGCGCGTCGGCGATCTGCGCGGTGAGCAGGGCCGCGCCGACAGGTGTGAACGGGCCGTTCTCGCGGAGGTGGCGGTGCAGGTCGGGGCCGTCGACGAGGTCCATGACCAGCGCCAGCAGATCACCCTCGACGACCAGGTCCCGCACTCGCACGATGTTCGGATGGGTCAGGCGGAGCAGGACGGACCGTTCCCGCAGGAACCGCATCACGACGTCCGGGTCGCTTGCCAGCTCCTCCTTGAGAACCTTGATCGCCACAGTCTCGCCGGGCTGGCCCGCGACGGCCGCCTCGGCGCCCGCGGCCTCGCGCTGGCGGGCTCGCCAGACGGTGCCCGTGGCGCCGCGTCCGAGCGGCTCCTCGAGCAGGTATTTGCTGCCTACCGGCCGCACGTCATGCGCTCCCTGCTGCTTGCTTGTCCGGTCCGTCCACCGCGCTACCGGTGTTCCGTCCCACTGTAGTGCCGCAGATCCTGGCACGCGGGTGTCGGCGGTCCTTGCTCGTACCACCGCTTTCACAGCCAAGGACGTCGGTGAGCACGTCAGCGTTCCCCTTCCTTCCCTGTGGTTCCCGGTCGCCCCTTCCCTGTCGTTCACAGGTCTCCGAACGGCCTGCCCGCGGACACCTACGCGTGGGGGTTTCCCGGGAGAGGGCCCACTGGGCGAGCGCCGAGAGGCGACCTCGCGGGGCCGGGGCACGGCGGCCGTCTTCCGCCACTGTCTGCCGTCACGGCTGCAGCCGTGAGCCGTGAGCGCCGCGAGCCGCTGTCACGGTGTGCCACCGGCGACGGATCACCGAGGAGCTCCAAGGAGCACTGCCGCCCAGGCGCGGCAGCCGTTTCGCCGCGCTTCGCACATGTGGTGTACGGACGGGCATCCCGTACACGTTCGATGAGGAGACGCTCGCTTCGGTGCACTTGGTTGCCGGGATCGGACGTGACCGATCTCAAGCGGACACCTGCTGGGCACTGGTCAGGCACTTTTGCGGGCAGAGCCGACCAATCAAGATCACTTGACGGCGGGCGACGGGCGCGCTGTCGGTGGCAGGTGCGAGGATGCTTCCCGTACCGGCCATGTGCTCGTGCGCGGTGGGGGGAAGTCGCGGTGGGGGACCGCGACGCAGCCCCCCTCCCCGTCCGCGGGCGCCCGTGCAGAAGGGACCACTGACGGCGATGCAGATCCGGCTGACCGTCGTAGACCCGCTGGGCACGCCCCCGGAGCCCCGGGCGCGCGCCGCGAGCTGCGATGTGCTGGTCACCGCGCCCGCCGGGACGGCGCTGGCCGCGGTCGCTTCGGGACTGGCCTCGGCGGTCGGCTCGGCCGGGGCCGCCGTACTGCCCGAGCGCGGTCGAGAGCCCGCGGGAGCCGCCGTCGCGCTGTACGCGGGCGCGGAGCGGCTGGACGCACAGCGCTGCACGCTGGGGGAGCCGCCGCTGCTGGACGGCGCGGTGCTGACCCTCGGCGCCCCCGCCGACCCGGGCCCCGAGCCCGACGAGGACGCGGCACAGCTGCACGTGGTCGCGGGCCCGGACGCGGGCGGCGTGCATCTGCTGCACGGCGGCGTGATCCGCATCGGCCGCTCCGCCGACGCCGACGTCCCGCTGGACGACCCAGACGTCTCCCGGTTGCACTGCGCCGTCACGGTCGCCGCCGACGGCACCGTCTCGGTCGCCGACCTGCACTCGACCAACGGCACGGTGCTGGACGGCAGGCCGGTGACCGACCACCCGGTGCGCTTCACCCCCGGGGCGCTGCTGCGCCTCGGGGAATCGGCCCTGCGGCTGGCCCCACCCGGCGGTGTACGGGCCGTGGGCACGGCGCCGGACGGGGAAGGACATGTGCGGGTCCTCGGCGAGGAGGACCCGGAAGACCCGGCCGCGCCCGCACCAGCGGCGACCGTCCCGCACGCGCGCGTGGTGACCGGAATGGGGTCGGCCCCGGGCATCACCGCGGCCTCCGGCGCCGACCGCGCCCCGGGGGCCGGACGCCCCTCCCCCGGCACCGGGTCCGCCCCGGCCGACAGAGCAACAGGAGACACCCATCACGGCTTCGGCGTCACCACCTGGGGGGCCTCCGGCGGGGCTGCCCCAGGGGCCCAGGAGCACGCGCCCGTGGAGCCGCCCATCCCGACACCGGTGGTACCGGTCCAGGCCGGGGCCCCGCTGATCGAGAGCCGGGACCCGGTGGCCGGGGACAGTACGCGCAAAGGCACCCCGCCGCGCGGGACGGACGTGCCGCCGGGGGTACGCAGGCGCGGTGGCCTCACCGCGTGGGCGCGCCGACTGGCCGGAGGTCGCGACGATCAGGGCGGCAGCGGGCTGGAGGCGTACGGCAAAGGCGTGGCTGCGCAGGCGCTCGCACCCCTTGCTGCCCCGGGCCGGGAGAAGTGGCCCGACCCCGCGACCCTGCTGCTGAACGCGCTCGGCCCCGGACCCCGGCTGTGGGAGCGCGGCCCTGAGCATCCGGAGTCGCTGACCGTGCGGCTGGGTACGGCCGACCGAGCAGCGCCCGACGGTTCGGGGCTGCTGTCCGCGGTGCCCGTCACCGCCGATCTGCGCGAGGTCGGTGCGCTGGGGCTCGCCGGCCCCCGGGAGCGGCTGGCCGGGCTGACGCGCGCCATGGTGGCCCAGCTCGCCGCGCTGCACTCGCCCGACACGCTGGAGCTGGTCCTGATCAGTGCCGATCGCTCCCGCCCGCTGGAGGAGCGCACCGCCGACTGGTCGTGGCTCGGCTGGCTGCCGCACCTGCGCCCGGCGCACGGCCAGGACTGCCGGCTCCTGCTGGCGTACGACCGCGAACAGGCCACGGCCCGCACGGATGAGCTGCTGCGCCGCCTGGAGGACCACTTCACGGACCCGGACGGCCTCGCCGGCACCCCCCATCGGACCGCCCTCGGCGACCACCGCACAGCCCGTCCGGCCGCTCCCGGCGGTCCGGCGGCCGGGCGGGGCGCCCGTCGCCCCTCCTGGGCGCGGGACGACGCCCAGAGGGACGGCGCCTTCTCCGGGCCCTGCACCGTGGTGCTCGTGGACGGCGACCCTGGCGGTGCCGATGTCCGCGAGGCCGTGGTGCGGCTGGCCGAGCAGGGAGCGCGGGCCGGAATCCATGTGGTCTGCCTGGCCGAGGCTCCCCCGGCCTCGCCCGCCTCGCCGGTCACGGAGACGTACGAGGCGGCCTGCGCGGTCTCCCCGGCGTTCCGCGCATGCGGGGCCGTCGCCCTGCTGAGCGGGGACGTGGCCACCGCGCTGCGGCTGCTGCGGGTCGCACCCGGGGACGGTGCGGACGCCGTGCGCGCGCTGCGCGCCCCGGTGGGGCACGGCACCGTCGCCGCGGTGGACGCGGTGTCCCCGGCGTGGGCGGAGCGGTTCGCGCGGGCGCTGGCCCCACTGCGGACGGACGGCGGCGGGGACCGGCAGGTGCGGGTCTCTGCGCCGCTGCCCCAGGCGGCGCGGCTGCTGGACGAGTTGGGCCTGGCACGGGCCACCCCCGCGTCCCTGATGGCGCGTTGGGCCGACGCCGTGGACGACACCTCGGCGCCGGGCGGGCGCGGTTGGGCGGTGCTCGGTGCCGGCCCGCGCGGCCCGGTGTGCCTCGATCTGGCCGCCGAGGGGCCGCATCTGCTGGTCGAGGGTCCACCCGGCAGCGGTCGTACGGAGCTGCTGCGTTCGATCGCCGCGTCGCTCGCCGCGGCCGAGCGCCCGGACCGGCTGGGCATCGTGCTCGTGGACGGCCGCGATTGCGGCGGGAACGGCGGCTCGGGCGGGGAGGGCCTCAAGGTCTGTACGGATCTGCCGCACGTCACCACGCATCTGGCGGCCAACGACCCGGTGCGGATGCGGGAGTTCGCTCAGGCGCTGAGCGCCGAGCTGAAGCGGCGGGCCGAACTGCTGGGGGGTCTCGACTTCGCCGAATGGCACACGCGGCAGGAGGTGTCGGCGCGGATCGTGCCGCAGCGGTCGGAAAGCGCGGCCCCGGGCGACCTGGACTCACCACCGAGCACGACGCTCCGGCTGCGTCCCGCGGCGACGCGGCAGCAGACCGAGGCGCGGCCGACGCCTGCCCGCCTTGTCGTGCTGGTCGACGACCTGGACGCGCTGCTGTCCCCGGCCCTCGGATCGCCGGGCCGCCCGGCGGCAGGATCGGTCGTACGGGCCCTGGAGGCCGTGGCGCGGGACGGAGAGCGGCTCGGGGTGCATCTCGTGGCCGCCGCCGGCCCGGGCGGACGGACGGCCGAGTGGGAACCGGCCCGCGCGGCCTCACTGCGGGTGACGCTGGACGAGGTGTCATCGGGCCCGGAGGAACCCGCGCCGGGCCGGGGGCGGTTGACGCGGGCGGACGGCAAGGTGACGCCCTTCCAGGGCGGGCGGATCACGGGGCGTATCCCCCGCACGGCGACGCTGCGCCCGACGGTGGTACCGCTCGAGTGGCACCGCATGGGCGACCCGCCCGCCCGGCGTCCCGTCCGCGAACTGGGCAACGGACCCACGGACCTGGCCCTGCTGGCGAGCGCGCTGGAGAGGGCGGCGCGCTCGGTGTCGGCGGCAGAGGTGCCTTCGCTGTTGTAACGCCGGATGCCATGTGTCCGGCTTGCGCCGAGTGACGCCTGCGTGGCGCGCCCGAGGAGCGGAGGCGCGTCCATCTGGCTGGTGATCCCGTCGGCCGTCTTCTTCGCGTTCCAGCGGCAGTTCGTGAAGGGCTTCATGGCGGACGCTGCCAAATAGCGCGTTCGGTACGGCGGTTCAGGGGTGGGCCGGCACCCGATCCACCCCTCGCCGTTCACCTGGGGTTTCCTTCGCCGTTCCCCCCGAATGCCACATCCGGCGTAACCAAAGCGGCCCATCGACCGTTTCCGGGCAGTATGCCCGCGTCGATCCCATGGATGCCCCTTGCCCAGGTTCAGTGTCATCGTCCCCGCGTACAAGGTTCAGGCGTACCTGCAGGAATGCCTTATGTCCGTGCTGGAACAGTCGTACGCGGACTTCGAGTTGATCGCTGTCGACGACGACTCTCCCGACGCCTGCGGGGCGCTCATCGACGAGTTCGCCGCCCGTGACGCCCGAGTCCGCCCGCTGCACCTGCCGCGGAACGTGGGGCTCGGCCAGGCCCGCAACGCCGGGCTGCGGCAGGCGACCGGCGACTATGTGCTCTTCCTCGACGGTGACGACGCCCTGACCCCGGGCGCACTCGGGGATGTGGCCGACCGGTTGGCACAGACCTCGGACCCGGACGTCCTTGTCTTCGACTACGCCCGTACCTACTGGACCGGGAAGACCGTCCGCAACCAGCTGGCCGGCCTGCTCACCGAGAAGGGCCCCGCGCCCTTCCCCCTCGACGACCGCCCTGGCCTGCTCTCCCTGCTGATGGTGGCCTGGAACAAGGCGTACCGCCGCGACTTCGTCGAGCGCGAGGGCTTCACCTTCCCGCGCGGCTACTACGAGGACACCCCGTGGACGTTCCCGGTGCTGCTCACGGCGGACACCATCGCCACCCTCGACCGGGTCTGCGTCCACTACCGCCAGCGCCGCCGTGGCAGCATCCTCGGCTCGACCAGCCGAGCGCACTTCGACGTCTTCGACCAGTACGACCGGGTCTTCGCGCACCTGGACGCGCACCCCGCGCTCGCCCACTGGCGGCCAATCCTGTTCCGCCGCATGGTCGACCACCTGGCCACCGTCTACGCCCGGCGCGGCAGGCTTCCCCGGGACAGCCGCGCCGAGTTCCTGCGTCTGGCCCGAGACCACTACCGCCGCCACCGGGTCCCGGGCGCCCCGCTCCGGGCGCGCCATCTGCTGATCCGCCTGGGCAGCCATCACACCTACCGCCTGGTGTCGTCGGCGTCCCGGTTGGGGCGCGGCGCACGGCGCCTGGCCGCCGGGGCGGGCAGGCAGTTGGCCGCCGCCGCGCTCCAGACGCACTACCGCATCCAGCTCCGCCTTCCGCTGCGCACCGACCGGGCCGTGTTCACACGGGACGCGGGAGGCAGGTACGGCTGCAACCCGGGCGCCCTTGAGTCCGCGTTCCGCAACCTGCTCCCGCACATCCGCACCGCGTGGATCGCACAGCCCGAGCACCACCACACGATCCCGGTGGCCACCCAGCGGATCCGGCCCGGATCGGCCGCGTACTGGACGGCGCTGGCCCGCTCCAAGTACCTCGTTCACAACGCCGACTTCGAACCCCGCGTGGTCAAGCGCCGGGGACAGGTCCTGATCCAGACCCGGCAGGGCACCCCGGTCAAGCGCATGGGCCTCGACCTCCAGGACCGTCCGGTCGCCGCCCGCGGCTGCGACTTCGGACGGATGCTGCGCTCGGCCGACACCTGGGACTTCGTCGTGTCCGGCAACCGCCACTCCACCCTCGTCTGGGAGCGCGCCTTCCCGTCCGGGTTCACCACACTCGAGTACGGCCTCCCCCGCAACGACGTCTTCGCCCGCGCGACCTCGGCGGACGTGGCCCGGCTGCGCCATACGTTCGGCATCCCCGAGGGCTCGGTGGCCGTCCTGTACGCGCCCACCCACCGCGACTACCGCACCGACGGACGCCCCGCCCTCGACCTGGAACGCTTCCTGCGCGAACTCGGCCCGGGGTTCGTACTGCTGACCCGTACGCATCCCGCGTACGGCGAGGCCCCGGCGCGGCCCGCCGGCGGCCGGGTGATCGACGTCACCGGCCACCCGAGCGTGGAGTCGGTGTGCCTGGCCTCGGACGCGCTGGTCACCGACTTCTCCTCGCTGATGTTCGACTACGCCAACCTCGACCGGCCGATCGTCGTGTACGCGGACGACCGGGAGACCCACGAGGCGACCCGCGGCACCTGTTTCGACGTGCGCGACTGTCCGCCGGGCGCACTCGCGCGCGACGAGGACGAACTGATCGACATCTTCGCGACAGGCCACTGGCGCGGGTCTCGTTCGGCACAGCTGCGCAGGGTGTTCCGTGAGCGCTTCTGCCGGTACGACGACGGGCGCGCCGCCGAGCGGATCGTGCGCCGGGTCGTGCTCGGGGAGAGCGCCTGGCTGCCGTCGATCGTCCCCCTGGCGGACCGGCGCCCGGTCCCGTCCGCCGCGCTGGGCGTGCAGGCCGCACCCCTCACCAGCGTCCCGGTGCCCGGCCGCCGCATGCCGGTCGCCGAGCACCTCTGACCCCGAGACCCCGACACCCGGAGTTCCGCATGCCGCGCAGGCCCACACCCACCCGGCCCGTCACCTGCCGCCCCGCCGGGCGGCCGGGACGCTGACGACCGACTCCCCGACACGCTGGCCCCGGCACAGCGACCGGGGCCCGAGAGAAAGAGCAGAATGCCCCGCTTCAGCATCATCGTCCCTGCGTTCGGCGTCGCCGGCCGGCTGTCCCAGGCACTGGACTCCGTCCTCGCCCAGTCGTTCGGCGACTTCGAGCTGATCCCGGTCTGCGACGCCCCCGGTTCCCCGGCGGGCACGGTCGCCGGCACGTACGCCGAGCGGGACAACCGGATCGTTCCGCTCACCTCGCCGCCGGCCGGCGGCCTGGGCGTGGCCAGAAGCGCCGGGGCGGAAGCGGCGACCGGGGGCTATCTGCTGTTCCTCGACGGGGACGACGTCCTCAAGCCCGGCGCCCTCGCGGCGGTCGACGCGCGCCTGACGGAGACCGGCGAGGTGGACGTCCTCTACTTCGGCCATGAACGGGTCCCCTGGTGGGAGGGTGCGGCGTACGCTCCCCCGCTCGGCGAGACCCCCGAGGGCGCCTTCAGCCCCGATCGGGCCCCGGAGCTGACCTGTGTGGGCGTCCCCGCGTGGAGCGCCGCCTACCGACGCGCGTTCGTCGCCGGTCACCGGCTCGCCTTTCCGGCCGGTCACTTCACCGACATCGGCTGGGGCGGCAGGGTCACGCTCGCCGCCGAACGCCTGGCCGTGCTGCGCTCGGTCTGCGTACGGCATCTGATGCGCCGCCAGGGCAGCCGGCTGCACAGCCCGGGCGAGCATCAACTCGGCCTCCTCGACCAGGTGGACGCGGTGCTCGCCCGGGCCGCCGAAGTCGCCCTGCCCGCGGAGCGGTTGCGACCGCTGTTCGAGCAGCTCTTCGGCGAGGTGCTGCGGACCGCCGCGCATCCCGAACGGCTGCCCGCGCAGCTGCGCCGGGTCTTCTTCCGGCGGGCGTCACGCCTCTATCGCCGCCACCGCCCCGCCGGGTACCACCCGCCCGCGGGCAGCGTCGGGGTGCAGCACCGACTGCTCGCGGCCGGTGCGTACAGCGCGTTCCACACGCTGCGCGGGGTGAGCCTGGGCACGGCGAAGGCGGCTCGGAAGGTCCCGGTGCCGCGTAGGCCGCGCACTCGCCTCCGGTACGCGCTCGGGCTGCGCCGGCCGCTCGATCCGAACCTCGCCGTGTACTGCGCGTACTGGGGCCGCGGCTACGCCTGCAATCCGGCCGCGATCCACGCCAAGGCCCGCGAACTCGCCCCGCACATCCGCTCGGTGTTCCTGGTCGAGCCGGACGCGGTGGACAGCCTGCCGGAGGACATGGAGTACGCGGTGATCGGCAGCCGGACGTACTGGGACGTGCTCGCCCGCGCCACGTACCTGGTCAACAACGCCAACTTCGCGGACGGTGTGGTCAAGCGCCCCGGCAGCGTCCATCTGCAGACCCAGCACGGCACCCCGCTGAAGAAGATGGGCGTCGACCAGTCGACCTACCCGGTGGTCGCCGCGGCGACCGGCAGCTTCACCAAACTGCTGGCCAGGGTGGACCGCTGGGACTACAACCTCTCGTCCAACCGGCACTCCACCGAGATGTGGGAGCGCGCCTTCCCGGGCTCCTACGAGACCCTCGAGTACGGGTATCCACGCAACGACGTCTACTGCACCGCGACCGCCGAGGACGTCGCCCGCATCCGCCGCGAGCTGGGCGTGCCCGAGGACAGGAAGGCCCTGCTGTACGCGCCCACGCACCGCGACCACAGCACGGGCTTCCGAACGCGCCTCGACCTGGAGGCGTTCTGCGAGGCGATCGGCGACCAGTACGTCGTCCTGCTGCGCGCCCACTACTTCTACGACCAGGGCGCGGCGGGAAGCGGCGGCCGGATCATCGACGTCACGGGGCACCGCTCCTCCGAGGACGTCTGCCTGGCCTCGGACGCCCTGATCACCGACTACTCGTCGATCATGTTCGACTACGCCAACCTCAACCGCCCCATCGTCGTCTACGCGGACGACTGGGAGGTGTACCGGGAGATCCGGGGCGTCTACTTCGACCTGATGGAGGCACCCCCGGGACGGGTGGCGCACTCACCCGCGGAGCTGGCGGCCGTCTTCCGGGACGGTTCCTACGCGGACGGGACCGCGGCGGGCCTGCGCGCCGCCTTCCGTGAGCGCTTCTGCCAGTTCGACGACGGACGTGCCGCCGAGCGCGTGGTGCGCCGGGTGCTGCTGGGCGAGCCGCCCGAGTCGATCCCGCCGGTGATCCCGCTGGCCGAGCGCATCCCGGCTCCGGCCCACACCCTCGTGAGGAGCTGATCCCGTGCCCCGTTTCAGCGTCATCGTCCCCGTCTTCAAGGTGCGGGGCTTTCTGCGCGAATGCCTCGACTCGGTGCTCGAGCAGTCGTACGCCGACTTCGAGGTGATCGCCGTCGACGACTGCTCGCCCGACGGCTGCGGGGCGATCCTCGACCAGTACGCCGAACGGGATCCGCGCCTGCGTGTGCTGCATCTCCCGCAGAACGCCGGTCTTGGCCGGGCGCGCAACGCCGGGATGCCGTATGTCACCGGGGACTACCTACTCTTCCTCGACAGCGACGACACGCTCACCCCGGGCGCACTGCGCGCGATCGCCGACCGGCTCGAGGAGACCCGGGATCCGGACGTGCTGGTCTTCGACTACGCCCGCACGTACTGGTGGGGCGGCACCCGCCGCAACGCGCTGGCCCGGGTGCTGGCCGAAGCCCGCGAGGGCACCTTCACCGCCGCGGAGCGCCCCGAGATCCTCGAGCTGCTGATGGTGGTGTGGAACAAGGCCTACCGACGGGACTACGTCACCGAGCACGGCTTCAGCTTCCCGCCGGGGTACTACGAGGACACGCCCTGGACCTTCCCCGCCCTGCTCAGCGCCCGGCGGATCGCGACCCTGGACCGGATCTGCCTCAACTACCGGCAGCGCCGCCAGGGCAGCATCCTGTCCACCACCAGCCGCAAGCACTTCGACATCCACGACCAGTACGAGCGGGTCTTCGCGTATCTCGACGCCCACCCGGAGCTGGACCGCTGGCGGCCCTGTCTGCACCGCAAGATGGGCGAGCACTGTCTGGACGTCCTCGCCAAGCCGGGCCGGCTGCCCGCGTCCGCCAAGGGCGAGTTCTTCCGCCGCACCGCCGAACTCTTCCAGCGGCACCGCACGAGCGAGCCGGTCCCCGCCGGACTCCGCGTCCTGGAGGGCGGTTACGCCCGCTACCTGGCCCGGCAGCGGGCCGCCGCCGGCGCTGCCGCGTCCGGCCGGCTGGGCCGGCGGGCCCGCGGGGTGGCGGCCGGGCGGGCCAAGCGCGCCTGGACCTGGGCACACCAGCAGCGGCCCCTGGACCCGGAGCTCGCGGTGTACTCGGCGTTCTCGCACCGCGGTGTCCTCGGTGATCCCGCCGCGATCCACCACGCCGCCCTCGAACTGGCGCCGCACATCAGGAACGTGTGGGTGGTGCGCGAGGACCAGGCCGAGCACCTGCCTCCGAACGTCGAGTACGTCCTCCTGGGCTCGCTGGCCTACCGGCAGGTCACCGCGCGGGCCACGTACTTCGTCAACAACGTCAACTGGCCCCCGTCGCTGCTCAAGCGCCCCGGCAGCGTGCACATCCACTCCCACCAGGGCACGCCGCTGAAGTACATGGGGGCCGACCTGCTGGGCAAGCCGGGCGCCCGGCACGGCCTCGACGTGCCGCAGATGCTGCGCCGCGCCGACCGCTGGGACTACAGCCTCGTCGCCAACCGCCACTCCGAGCTGGTGTGGGACCGCGCCTACCCGTGCCGGTTCACCTCGGCGCGCACCGGCAGCCCCCGCAACGACGTCCTTGTGAACGCGAAGCCCGGCGACGGAGCGGCGTTCCGGTCGCGGCACGGCATCCCGGTGGACCACACGGTCGTGCTGTACGCGCCGACCCGCCGCGACCATGTGCGGGGCGGCCATGCGGAGCGCTTCGACCTGGCCCGGTTCGCGGAGGACCTCGGAGAGGGCCACACCCTCGTCGTACGGCTGCACCCGTCGCTCGCCGACGGCCCGGCCCGCGGGATGGGGACGGCCGAGCTGCACCGCAGGGGCGTGCTGGTGGACGCCACTGACGAGCCGCACGTCGAGGAGGTGATGCTCGCCTCGGACGCCCTGGTGACGGACTACTCGGCCCTCATGTTCGACTACGCCAACCTGAACCGGCCGATCGTCGTGCACGCCGACGACTGGGGTGCGTACACGGCGAGCAGGGGCGCGTACTTCGACATCACGGCGAACGCGCCGGGGCATGTCTCGCGTTCGTACCGGGAGCTGTCCTGGCTCTTCGCGTCGGGGAGCTGGCGGGACCCGGACGCGGCGGCGCTGCGGGCCGCGTTCCGGGCGCGGTTCTGCGAGTTCGACGACGGGCGGGCGGCCTTGCGGGTGGTGCGGACGCTGATGCTGGGCGAGCCGGACGTCCCGGCCACGATCCCGGCGCCCGCGGCGGGCGAGAGGGACGTGCTGACCTCGACATGACGAAGCGCCCGGGCCGGGAGGAGGTTCCGGCGCCGGGCGCGGCACGTGCGCGGCCTCGTACTCCCGCTCAGGTGTACGAGGCCGCGCACGGATCGGCCGTGGGATTACTCGATGACGAGCTCGACCGGGATGTTGCCGCGGGTGGCGTTGGAGTAGGGGCAGACCTGGTGGGCCTGCTCGACCAGCTTGCGGCCGGTCGCCTCGTCCACGGACTCCGGCAGCTCGATGTGCAGGGTGACCGCGAGGCCGAAGCCCTCGCCCTGCTTGCCGATGGTGACCTCACCGGTCACAGCGGCGTCGCTGACGTCGACCTTCGCCTGCCGGCCGACCACGCCGAGGGCGCCGGCGAAGCAGGCCGCGTACCCGGCGGCGAACAGCTGCTCAGGGTTCGTGCCCTGGCCGCTGCCACCCATCTCCACCGGGATGGCCATCTGGAGGTCGAGCTTGCCGTCGGAGGTGACCGCCCGCCCGTCGCGGCCGTGTGTGGCGGTGGCGACAGCGGTGTAGAGCGCGTCCATGGAAAACCATCCCTCTCGAAATCATGTCCGTCGGCCGGCCCTTCCGTCCGTCCGGGCGGCCTCACGAGATGAGTACAGCACACAATTCAATTGGGCACAACTAAATGGCCCCTGCCGGGCTATCCTGAGGGTATGAAGACCACGCCGACCATCAGTGCCGAGTCTCCGCCGGGCGCGGAGTTCCTGCGCCTGGACCGCCAGATCTGCTTCTCGCTCCACGCCGCGTCCCGGGCCTTCAACAGCGTCTACCGCGTCGTCCTCAAGGACCTCGGGCTCACCTATCCGCAGTACCTGGTGATGCTGGTGCTGTGGGAGCACGGCGAGCTGCCGGTGAAGAAGCTCGGCGAGCATCTGCGGCTGGACTCCGGGACGCTCTCGCCCCTCCTGAAGCGGCTGGAGGCGGCGGGCCTGGTGCGGCGGGAGCGGAGCGTCCAGGACGAGCGGTCCGTGCACGTGCACCTCACGGACGAGGGCACGGCGCTCAAGCAGCGCGCCCTTGAGGTGCCGCGCCGGATCGGCGCGGCCACGGGCTTCGAGCTGGGCGAGATCATGGAGCTGCAGGCCCGCCTCGACCGGCTGACCCAGGCGCTGGACGCGGCGGCGTTGGAGGAGACGCCGGGCTGCGACTAGCCGCCCGGCCGCGACAGGCCACGGCGTACATAGAGCCGAAGGGTGAGACCCGGGCGCACGTACTCCGCACGGGTGACGAACTCCTCGTTCACCACCGCGAGTTTGGCGCGCTCGGTGGGGCTCCAGGGAGTCCACGACGGCCGCAGCGCGTACGGCTCGCTGACCACCCACACATAGGTCAGCCCGGCGAGCCGCCGCCGCAGTTCCCCGGACCCGGCCTCCCGCCCGTACAGGGTCCCGTCCTCGGCGGCGGGCACGTCCAGCGCCACGTCCCTGACGCCCCGGAACCCCGCCGGATAGGTCAGCGCCGAACGCCGCTCCAGCGACGGCAGGAACAGCACGGGGTCGCCGGGCCGCACATGCCGCGCCACGACGACGGAGACGGCAGCGAGGTCGTCGGGCCGGTGAGCGGCGCTGCGGTCGGCCCGGAGCAGGGGGAACTGCAGGACGAGCGCACCGCAGACGGCGAGCACACCGAACAGGGTTCCGCCCTGCCGCCGAAGCCATGAGGGCCGCCGGACGACCGCACGCCCATCGGGCACGACCAGCCGCGGAGCCTCCTGAAGGGCGACTGCCCCCATGGATGGGACAGGGCGACGGGAAGCGGGCAGCGGACGGCCGCCGGCCACGACGTCCCCGGTGGGACGACCGTCGTCGCCTGGGCCGAGGGGCCCGGTGGGCGTCCACCCGCCGGCCGGCCGAATTCGGCGCACGGCACCCGCCAGCCGCTCGGCACCCGCCGCGGCCAGCAGTGGCGCGCCGGCCAGCGAATACAGCACATACCTCTCGTCGTACAGAGGGGTGATCTGCGAGACGCCCATCAGCACCGCCGGCGGAATCACCAGCAGCGGCAGAGCCACCCCGGCCAGGGACACCCCCCGTCTGAGGCCCGGTCTCCACACAGCCGGCGCGACCAGCACCAGATACGGCCCGAGCATCGCCCGCGAAGGCCCCGCGAACTGCCGCACGAGCCGTTCCGCACTGCGCCCGTCCGGCGCCGACAGCCACGCCACCTGGGCCGCTTGCCCCCGCGAGACCAGCACCAGGGGCAGCAGCACCAGGACGGCGGCGCCCGCCGCACACGCCCACCAGCGCCAGACCCTCCCCGGCACCCGCGCGAGCGCCAGCGTGCAGGCGTGCGCCAACAGCACCAGCACGGCGAACTCGTGCAGCACACACGTGACGGCCACGACCACCCCGTACGGCCACCACCTCCCGCCCCGCACCGCCCTCAGGAGCAGCAGCGTCGCGCCCGCGACCCCGGCGGAGACCAACGCGTACGAGCGGCCTTCCTGGGCGTAGTGCCCGGCCATCGGCGTGACCGCGTACAGCAGCCCCGCCCACAGCCCCACCCGGGGGCGGCACAGCCGTGTGCCCAGCGCGGCGACCAGGCCCGCCGTCGCGGCCGCACCGACGACCGAGGGAAGCCGTAGCAGCACCTCGCCGGGGTGCACGGCCAGGACCACGTGCATCAGCAGGTAGTAGAGGCCGTGCACCGCGTCCACGTTGTGCAGCAGATGCCAGATCTGCGGCACCGAGCGGCGCGCGACCTGGAACGTCGCCGCCTCGTCCCGCCACATCCCGCCACGGTCCAGTCCCCATACCCCGATCGCGACCATGACGACCACGGGGACGAGGACGGCCCCCCACTCCGTACGCCTTGCCGGCAACCGACTCATGCCTGCATTCAACATGCCCAGATTTTGTAGTATTAACTAACTTTTGCTGCGTGTTGACGGAGTATCTGCGCACATGAGGGATACATACGCCCTACCATCCGGGCTTGATGACTGCCTTGAAGAGTGTTCCGGAGTCCCGGGCGACCATTTCCGCGCCCGTTTCACCGCCCCTCCTGAAGAGGGTCCGCACGACGCGTCGGTTGCCCCTGCTCGCCGCCGGCTGGCTCGCCACCCGCGCCCTGATGCTGTGGCTGCTCGCCCACGACCAGTACGCCCTGCTGGGCCGGGGCGGGGTCGCGCGGGAAGTGTGGAAGCTGTACTTCCACTGGTACGGCACCCTGCGGCACGGCTCGTTCCCCGCAGGCGACCACCTGTGGCAGTACCCGCCGGGAGCGGGGGCCGTACTGCTCTCCCCCGCCCTGCTCCCGGGCCTGACCTACTTTCAGGCCTTCGTGACCCTCACCCTGCTGACGGACGCCGCGATCACACTCGTCCTCGCGCGCGTGGGCACGCGTCCGGGCCGCTCGTTGCGCGGTGCGGCGCTGTGGACGGCCGGCCTTCCGCTGCTGCTGCACATCCCGCTGGCCCGGTACGACGTACAGGTCACCGCCTTCGCGGTCATCTCCTTGCTCACGATGTCACGCTCCAGACACATGAGCGGAGTGTTCGCCGCGCTCGGCGCGCTGGTGAAGGTGTGGCCGGCGCTGGCACTGATCGGCACACCGCGCGGCCGTTCGACCCGTGAGGCGTGGACGGCGGCCGCGGTCACCGCGGTCACTCTTCTCTCCCTGCTCGCGGCCCTGTTCCGCCATCCGTTCGACTTCCTGCGCCAGCAGGGCGGCCGCGGCGTGCAGATCGAGTCGCTGGGCGGCACGGTGCTCATGTTCGCCCGCCGGGCCGGCTGGCCGGGGCACACCCACTACCAGTACGGGGCCGTGGAGTTCGTGGGCCCGCACGTGCACACGGTGGCGTTGTGCTCGCTCGTACTGACCGCGGTGGCCTTCGCCCTCCTGCTGCTGTGGCGGATGCGGAACCGCCGCTGGACGCCCGCGACCCCCTACGACGCGGCCCTCGCCGCCGTCCTGCTGTTCACGGTGACGAGCCGGGTGATCAGCCCCCAGTACATGATCTGGCTGATCGGACTGGTCGCGGTGTGCCTGACGTCGCGGCACACCACACAGCGCCCGGTGGCCCTGCTCGTCCTGGCGGCGACGGCGGTCAGCGTCGTCGAATACCCCGCCTACTACGGGGATGTCATCAACAGCACCTGGGCGGGCTGCTTGCTCATGCTCGTACGCAACACACTGCTCACGTCCGCCGCCGTCGTGTCCTTCATCCGCCTGTGGCGTTCCGGACGGCCTCTTGTGGAACGGACGAAAGCGGGTACTCCTCCACGGAACCCCCACGAGATTCCTGCCGTCTTCCGTACAGATGGTTAATTGCCTCTTAACAGATGATTACCAGGTATCCGTAATGTTCCGGCCCGTGGAATCGATGCACCCTCACGATGCACAGGTCAGCGTCGTCGTCATCGGGTACGACGACGCCGCTCATGTGACGGACGCGGTACGTTCGGCCCTCGCCCAGGGCGGTGTCGTCCGCGAAGTGATCGCGGTCGACGACGCCTCGCGGGACGGCAGTCCCGAACTCCTCGACGCTCTGGCGGCCGAGGACCCGCGGGTGAGGGTGGTGCGCCGAACCGTCAACAGTGGCGGCTGCGGCACCCCGCGCAACGACGGAATCGACACGGCGACCGCGCCGTACGTGATGTTCCTGGACAGCGACGACGTACTGCCGCCCGGCGCGGTGGAGGCGCTGCTCATGGCGGCCGTCGCACACGGGACCCCGCTCGCGGCGGGCCTGTGCGTACGCCGCGAACTGCCCTCGGGCCGCGAGACCCCCTGGCAGCCGGAGTTGTACGAGCGGCCCGCGCTGGTCTCCCGTCCGGGCCGGCGCCCCCGCCTCGCCTACGACACGCTGTGCGTCAACAAGCTGTACCGCACCGACTTTCTGCGCGAGAACGGCATCCGCTTTCCCGAAGGCCGCTTCCCCTACGAGGACTTCGTGTTCGGGGCGCGGGTCCTGGCGGCCGGTCCGGGCATCGCCCTGGTTCCCGAGACGGTCTACATCTGGCACGTCCGCCGCTCGGCCCGACGTCTGTCCATCTCCCTCGACCGCGCCGACATCGACAACTGGAAGGCGCGCATGGAGGCGAACCGGCAGGCGTACGAAATCCTGCTCGGCGCCGGTGAGAAGCGGCTCGCACGCGCGGCCCGCACCAGCTTCCTGGACCGCGGACTGCGCATGTACGCGCGTGAGCTCCCGCTGCGCGACGAGGAGTACCGCTCCGAGTGGTGGAAGCTCACACGCACCTACCTGTCGGACTTCGACGCGGCCGACTTCGCACAGGCGTCCGTGCCGGGGCGGGTGGTGGCCCAGGTGGTGCTCGCCGCCGAACGGCCACGCGATCTGCACCGGCTCAAGGAACTGGCGGCCCGTCCGGCGCGGTTGAGCCCGCCGTACGCGAGCACCGCGGACGGCATCCCGGTCTGGTCGGCAGATCTGCCCCAGGTGCAACTGGACCATCTGCTGCACCGCCCCATGCGGCACCTTCCGGTCGCCGTCGAAGCGGAACTGCGCCCACGCGCCCGGGCCACCCGGCTGCGACTGCGCCTGCACGAGCTGTACGGACGGATGGAGAACGCGCGTCCGGCCAGGGTCGACGTGGAGTTCACCCGCCGGGAAGGCCGCGCCCTGGTGGGCCTCTCCTGCACGGCCGCGCTCCGGCGGGAGCCGGAGTCGGGCGGCTGGACGGCCGAGATGCCGGTGGACCTCGCGAAGCTCGGCAGCGGCACTTGGGACCTCAAGCTGACCCTTCGCTTCGACGACGGCACCAGCCGCGACACCACGGCCCTTGCCCTCACCGGACCGGGACTGGGCCGCCGCATGGTGCCGAACCTGCGGCACGGCGTGCTGCTGGTGCAGCCGTACGCGACGCACTCCGGAGCGCTGGCCCTCAGGGTGGCGTCGGGGGTGCGGGGAGCGACCTCCGTCCTGGGCCGCAGGCTGCGACGCCTGATTCACTGGAAGTGACCGAACCGACACCATGGACCAACCGACGAGGGGACGACCGCACATGACCTGGCTGATCACCGGCGGCGCCGGTTACATCGGGGCACACGTCGTCCGCGCGATGACCGAGGCCGGCGAGCGGGCCGTGGTGTACGACGACCTGTCCACGGGCATCGCCGAGCGCGTGCCCGCCGAGGTGCCGCTGGTGGTGGGCTCCACACTCGACGGTGAACTGCTGCGCCGCACCCTGGCGGAGCACCCGGTGGCGGGCGTCGTGCACCTGGCGGCGAAGAAGCAGGTCGGCGAGTCGGTGGAGGCGCCGCTGCTCTACTACCGGGAGAACGTGGAGGGCCTGCGCGTCCTGCTGGAGGCGGTGACGGCGGCCGGGGTTCCCTCGTTCGTGTTCTCTTCGTCCGCCGCGGTGTACGGCATGCCGGACCTCGATCTGGTGACGGAGGAGACGCCGTGCGTGCCGATGTCACCGTACGGCGAGACGAAACTCGCCGGCGAGTGGCTGGTGCGCGCGACCGCCCGGGCCACGGGCCTGTCCGCCGCGTGCCTGCGCTATTTCAACGTGGCGGGGGCGGCGGCGCCGGAGCTGGCCGACGTCGGCGTCTTCAACCTGATCCCGATGGTCTTCGAGAAGCTGACCGAGAACGCGCCCCCGCGCATCTTCGGCGACGACTACCCCACACCCGACGGCACGTGTGTGCGCGACTACATCCACGTGGCCGACCTCGCGGAGGCCCACGTGGCCGCGGCCCGCGCGCTCCAGGCATCGCCCGGCGCGGATCTGACCCTCAACATCGGCCGCGGGGAAGGCGTGTCGGTCCGCGAGATGATCAACCGCATCAACGCGGTCACCGGCTACGGCACCCCGCCGGCGGTCACCCCCCGCCGCCCCGGTGATCCGGCCCGAGTCGTCGCCTCGGCCGACCGCATCGCCGGGGAGCTGGGCTGGACGGCGAAGCGCGACGTGGAAGACATGATCACGTCGGCCTGGGAGGGATGGGTGCGCAGGTATCCGGGGGCGGCGCGGGGCTGAGCCCGTCCGGAGCCGGCCCTGAGCTGCCGGCCGTCAGGCCCGCACCAGGTCCGGGAACACGACACCCGTCAGCTCCTCGGACGCCGTCCACAGGCGGCGCGCCGACTTGGGGTCGCTGGCCGCGTGGGAGCGGCCCACCAGCGTGGGTCCGCCGCGCATCTCACCGAGGCCGTCCGGACCGACGTAGCTCGCGCCTGGCAGGTCCTGGGTCGCGGCGTACAGGGTCGGCAGTGCACCCCCCTTGTTGTCCTGGGCGAAGACGCGGTTGCCGACCCGCATCACGATCCGGCGTACCACGCTGGCGTCGTGGCCCTGGAGGTTGGTGGCGGCCCAGCCCGGATGGGCCGCGAGGGCCCGCACCGTCGATCCCGCCTCGGTCAGCCGGCGCTGGAGCTCCAGCGTGAACAGCAGGTTGGCGAGCTTGGACTGGCCGTACGCCACCATCGGCGCGTACTCGCCGGTCAGGTTCAGGTTGTCGAAGTGGATGTGCATGCCGACCGGCAGGCGGTGCGCTCCCGAGGAGACGGTGACCACGCGATCCGTGATGTGCGGCAGGAGCAGGTTCGTCAGGGCGAAGTGACCCAGGTGGTTGGTGCCGAACTGCATCTCGAAGCCGTCCTTGGTACTGGCCTCGGGGATGTTCATGACGCCGGCGTTGTTGATCAGCAGATCCAGGTCTCCCCGCCAGCCCGCGGCGAACTCCCGGACGGAGGAGAGGTCGGCGAGGTCGAGGCGGCGCACTTCCACGCTTCCGCTCGCGCCGCGGACGGTCGCGGCGGCTGCCTCGCCGCGCCGTACGTCGCGCACGGCGAGCACCACATGTGCGCCCGCACGGGCCAGGGCGTCGGCGGCCGCGAGTCCGATACCGCTGTTGGCGCCGGTGACGACGGCGGTACGGCCGGTCTGGTCGGTGATGTCGGTTGCGTTCCACTTGTTCTGTGTTTTCGACATGCCTTCAATGTAGGCGTCGCCAACAATGCTGTCAATGACAACAATAGTGACGGCGACAACAATGTAGGCGTCGATCACATGGTCGATACACTGGCCCGCATGCAGACTCGTCGTCGTTACCACCACGGAGACCTTCGCGCCGCGCTGCTCACCCGCGCGGAGGACACCCTCCGGGAGAAGGGACCGGCCGCCCTGTCCCTCCGGGAGCTCGCCCGCGACCTGGGCGTCAGCCACGCCGCACCGAGCCGCCACTTCAAGGACAAGCAGGCACTGCTCGACGCGCTGGCGCTGGTCGGCTTCGACCGGCTGGACGAGGCGTTCGCGGCGTCGCTGGAGGGAGTGGGCGACTCCTTCGCCGAGCGGCTCGCCACGACCGCACGCACCTACGTCGACTTCGCCAACGCCAACGCCGAACTGCTCGACCTCATGTTCGCGATCAAGCACACCCCGGAGGCGTCCGAGGACCTGCTGGCCGCGTCCCAGCGATGGACCGACCGCACGGTGAGCCTGATCGCCGAGGGCCAGCGCCGTGGCGAGGTGCGCGAGGGCCCACTGGAGAGCGTGGGCATCGGGGTCTTCTCCACACTGCACGGCTACGCGACCCTGGCGGCCGGCGGCTCCCTGCCGCCCGAGGCATGCGAACCCGGCCTGGACGCACTGGTGGCGTACATACTGCGGGGGTGTGCGCCGGAGAAGACGGCCTGAGGCGCCCGTACGCTGCCCTGGTGACCGAGTCGCACAGCCCTGCTCACACGCACCGCGCCGTCACCGCCGTCCTCGGCTCCGCCGTCGGCGACGCACTGGGCGCACCCTTCGAGTTCGGTCCCGAAGACGCGTTCTCGGCGCGCTTTCCCGCACCGGGCCACGGCGGTGAGATGTGCGGGGCGGTGGCTGGAACCCGGGCGAGGCAACCGACGACACACAGATGGCGGTGCTCGCCGGGGAGTCACTGCTGCAGCGCGGCGGCCTCGATCTCCTCGTCCGCCCAGCGGTGAGATCAGAGCGTCACGCACAGGGGAGAGAGACAGGTGCGCGCAGGTCGAGGTATCGCGCACGCCGCTCCGGGTCCCTCACAAGGCCTTGAGTGCCCCCGCTGTGGCGCGGGCCAGGCCCGCCAGATAGCCCTTCGGCAGCTTCGGTCCGCGTACCACCACCGCCCGCCAGTACAGCGGCCCCGAGATCAGGTCGAGGGCCAGGGCCGGGTCGATGTCCTCGCGGATCTCGCCACGGGCGGCGGCCGCCGCGACGATGCCGCTCGCCACGCTTTCCTGGCCCTCGCGCAGCGCCGTCTGCATGGCCTCGGCGATGTCCGGATTGCGGGCCGCCTCCGCCTGGAGGTCGGGGATGATCTGGCCCGCCACGGGGTGGCGCAGAGCGCGGGACGTCACCTCGTAGAGAAGTCTCAGGTCCCCCTCCAGAGATCCGGTGTCGGGGGCCGGCAGGCCTTGGACGGCGACCGCGGAGACCAGGTCGAGGACCAGGTGCAGCTTGGAGCGCCACCTGCGGTACACCGCCGTCTTGCCGACCCCCGCCCGGCGTGCGATGCCCTCGATGGACATCCGCGCGAAGCCCACGGCCGCGAGTTCCTCGAAGACGGCCGCGCGAATGGCCTCCGTCACGTCCTCGCGCAGGACGGCCGCACCCGCGGGCGCTCTGCGGCGCCTTTTCACCTGGGGAGTGTCGGCGTTCGTGGTCATGCGAACCAGCATAGGGCGTAACGACGATACGGTTGCGTTCCGACGCCGGGACAGATTACGCTCGCGTTGCGACGATACGGCCCCGTCCCGACGTAAAGTGCAGTAGCCAAAACCCCCAAGAGCTGTACAAGACCCCAAGAGCAGAGCAAAACCCCGGCAAGAAGCGTGAGAAAAGCCGGAAACAAGCACCAGAGGGGTCGTTGCGGCGGGACACTTCGGACCGGTTCGCGCACCCGACCCCCCGAGCGAAAGCAGCGGATGTGAGCCAGGTTCTCCACACACCGCCCCCCACGGCGACCGAACAGGCCGAGACGCCGGCCGAGCTCGCCGCCAGGCACGGCCTCTCGGTCAGCGGCGCCCGCCCCTCCCTGCCCGAGTACGTTCGTCAGCTGTGGGCGCGGCGCCACTTCATCACCGCGTTCGCCACCGCCAAGCTCACCGCCCAGTACGCGCAGGCGAAGCTCGGCCAGGTCTGGCAGATCATGACCCCGCTGCTGAACGCCGCGGTGTACTACCTCATCTTCGGTGTCCTGCTGGACACCAAGAAGGGCGTGCCGGACTACATCCCGTTCCTGGTCACGGGCGTGTTCATCTGGACGTTCACATCGAGCTCGATCCAGACCGGCACCCGCGCGATCGCCGGCAACCTCGGTCTCGTCCGCGCCCTGCACTTCCCGCGGGCCGCGCTGCCGATCTCCTTCTGCCTCCAGCAGCTCCAGCAGCTGCTGTTCTCCATGGCCGCCCTGGTCGTCATCCTGCTTTGCTTCGGCGTGCCGGTCGCTGCCTCCTGGGTGCTGGCCATCCCGGTGCTGATCCTCCAGTTCACGTTCAACACCGGCATGTCGCTGATCATGGCCCGCTGGGGCGCCAAGACGCCGGACATCTCCCAGCTGATGCCGTTCGTGCTGCGCACCTGGATGTACATCTCCGGCGTCATGTGGAGCATCGACAAACTGACCAGCAAGCACCAGGGGCTGCCGAGCTGGGTGGCGCCGGTGCTCAAGGCCAACCCGGCCGCCGTCTACATCGACCTGATGCGCTTCTCCCTGATCGACAGCTTCCACGCCGGCCAGCTGCCGCCGCACGTGTGGATCATCGCCACCGGCTGGGCCCTGGTCGTCGGCGTCGGCGGCTTCATCTACTTCTGGAAGGCTGAGGAGACGTACGGCCGTGGCTGAGAACATGAACGACACCCTCGTCCCCACCGTCGTCGCCGACCACGTCGACATCGTCTACCGGGTCAACGGCACCGGTGCCGGCCGCGGCTCCGCGACCGCCGCGCTCAACCGCATGGTGCGCCGCAAGCACGCCGAGAAGGCGGCCGGCGTCCGCAAGGTGCACGCCGTCAAGGACGTCTCCTTCGCCGCCTACAAGGGCGAGGCGATCGGCCTCATCGGAACCAACGGCTCCGGCAAGTCCACCCTGCTCAAGGCCGTCGCCGGCCTGCTCCCGGTGGAGAACGGCGCCATCTACACCGACGGCCAGCCCTCCCTCCTCGGCGTCAACGCGGCCCTGATGGGCGACCTGACCGGCGAGAAGAACGTCTACCTCGGGGGCCTGGCCATGGGCATGTCCCGTGAGGAGATCAAGGAGCGCTACCAGGAGATCGTCGACTTCTCCGGCATCAACGAGAAGGGCGACTTCATCACCCTCCCGATGCGCACGTACTCCTCCGGCATGGGCGCCCGGCTGCGCTTCTCCATCGCCGCCGCCAAGGACCACGACGTCCTGCTCATCGACGAGGCCCTGGCCACCGGTGACGCGGCCTTCCGCAAGCGTTCCGAGGAGCGCATCCGCGAGCTGCGCAAGCATGCCGGCACGGTGTTCCTGGTCAGCCACAACAACAAGTCCATCCGTGACACCTGCGAGCGGGTGCTGTGGCTGGAGCGCGGTGTGCTGCGCATGGACGGGCCGACCGAGGACGTCCTCGCCGAGTACGAGGCCTTCACCGGCGACAAGTCCAAGCGGCCGAGCGCCCCCAAGAAGCCGAATCCGCCGGAAAAGGAACCTGCGGACGCCAAAGCCCCTCTTCCTTCCTGAGGCCCGCCCACGCGTTCGAACAGCCTCATCACAGCACCAGCAGTGCCGCCGTGGGCGTATGAAAAGCAGGGAGGCCACGTGCAACCAGGGCTGAGCGTCATCGTCCACGGCCCCGATCCCCAAGGGCGTCTGGGCGAACTCCTCGACTCTCTGAGCGCCCAGCCCTTCGCCGAGTCCGAGGTGATCGTCGCGGCCGTCGGCGACTGGGCCCGGCAGCAGGCGGAGCGCCGCGCGGCCGAGGACTCGCGGATGGTGGTGCTGCCGCTGCCCGAGGGCACGAGCGACGGCGTGGCCCGGGCGGCGGGTGCCGCCCGGGCCACCGGCCGCTGGCTGCACTTCGTGCACGCCAAGGACGGACTGCCGGCCGGCGCCCTGCGCATCGTGGCCGACCGCACCACGGAACTCGGGGACTCGGCGGACGTCCTGGTCGTGGACCATGTCCGCTCCACCTGGCAGAACTCCGGGGCGCCCGGCGGGGACGGCCGGTTCCTGGCCCGGGTCGGCCGCCGTGCCGTCCCGCTCGCCGACTCCCCCCAACTGCTGCGGATGACCCCGGTGCTGGGGAACCGCGTGATGCGCGCGGACTTCTGGCGGTCCCCGGACGTCCACGCGGACATCGCGGGCGAGGACGTCCTCGACGACGAGGCGTACACCGCCCTCGCCGTGCTCCTCCACGCCGGCGCGATCGCCTCCGTGGACCAGGTGGCGTACGAGATAAGGGACCTGCGCGAGCAGAGCCTGCCGCCGGTGGCCCCCGCGCAGCGGTACGCGGTCATCGACCGGTACGAGCGGCTGCACCGGCTGCTGGACGGGCGGGACGGGCGGGACGCGCCCGACGGACCGAAGTCGGTCCTGTACGACGTGATGGTGCGCGATCTGCTGCGTACCTTCGCCCGCGGCGGGATGCCGGAGCCGGTGGCGCGGGAGTTCTTCCGCCGCGCGTCGCGGGCCGCCGTGCGCCGGCGGCCGTCGCACCACCAGCGCCCCGCCGGCCTCGACGGCATCCGCCACTCGCTCCTCGAGGAGGACGCGTACACCAAGTACCGCGCCTTCCAGGCCGCCAACCAGAAGCGGCGCGAGGTCAGGTCGGTGGTCGCTGCGGGCAGGCGCCAGGTCGGCGCGAAGCTGCGCGACCACCGCTACCGCCGGGCGCTGAGCGAACCCGTCGACGCGGAACTCGCGGTGTTCTCGGCGTACTGGGACCGAGGTGTGGCCTGCAACCCGGCCGCGATCGCCGCCAAGCTCACCGAACTCGCGCCGCACATCCACCCGGTGTGGGTGGTGTCCCGGCACAAGGCGGCACTGCTGCCGCCGGGCACCGACCACATCGTCGCCGGTACCCGCCGCTACTGGGACGTGATGGCGCGGGCCAAGTACCTCGTCAACAACGTCAACTTCCCCAACTCCGTGGTGAAGCGCCCGGACGCGATCCACCTCCAGACCCACCACGGCACCCCCCTCAAGCGGATGGGCCTGGACCAGCTCGACTTCCCGGCCGCCTCCAAGGGGCTGGACTTCGAGGCGCTGCTGGCCCGTATCGACAAGTGGGACTACAGCGTCTCCGCGAACAGCCACTCCACGCGCATGTGGGAGCGCGCGTACCCCTCGCGCTACACACCGCTGGACTACGGCTATCCGCGCAACGACGTCTTCTACTCCGCCACGGCGGCGGACGTCCGCGCGATCCGCGACCGCCTCGGCATAGCCCCGGGCCGCCGGGCCGTCCTCTACGCGCCCACGCACCGCGACTACGAGGCGGGCTGGACCCCGCGCCTCGACCTCGCCTCACTGGCCGACCGGCTGGGCGAGGACACGGTCCTGCTGGTCCGCGGCCACTACTTCTACGGCGGTGCGGCCTCTCCGCTCGCCGGACTGCGCCGCTCCGGCCGGGTGATCGACGTGTCGTCGTACGACCCGGTCGAGGACCTCTCGCTGGCGGCGGACGCCCTGGTCACGGACTACTCGTCGATCATGTTCGACTACGCCAACCTGAACCGTCCGATCGTGATCTACGCCGACGACTGGGAGACGTACGCGAAAACGCGCGGCGTCTACTTCGACCTGACGGCCGAGGCGCCGGGCCACGTGGCGCGCACCCAGGAGGAACTCGCGGCCGTCTTCGAGTCGGAGGCATGGCGGGACGAGGCCTCCCTGAAGTCGCTGACCGCCTTCCGGCGCCGCTTCTGCGAGTTCGACGACGGACGGGCTGCGGAGCGGGTGGTGCGCCGGGTGTTCCTGGGCGAGAGCGAGGAGTCGCTGCCGCCCGTGGTCCCCGTGGACGAACGGACCCCGGCCCCGGCCCCCTCGGAGGCGACAGCGTGATGACGACGACCCGGACCCCCGATGTGACGATCACGGTCATCGTCTACAACGACGCGGAGCGTCTGCCCCGCGCGGTGGCCTCGCTGCTGCGGCAGACCCACCCGGACATCGAAGTGATCATCAGCGACGACCACTCGACGGACGACACTCCGTCGGTCGCCCGGCGCCTGGCGGCACAGGACCAGCGGGTGCGCTATCTGCGACTGCCCGAGAACAGCGGCGGCTGCAGCGCACCGCGCAACCGGGCGATCGAGATCGCCCAGGCCTCGTATCTGATGTTCCTTGACAGCGACGACGAACTTCCCGCGAACGCCGTCGAGTTGCTGCTCGCGGCGCACCGCGAACGCGACGTCGACTTCACCATGGGCGCGGTGGAACGCGTGCGGATCGACACCGGTCGCCGCTCGACCTGGATGCCGCACCTGGTCGCCGAGCGGCGCACGGTCGAGGGCATCGCGTCCGAACCGGGCCTGCTGTTCGAGCACCTCTCGACCAGCAAGATGTACCGGCGGGAGTTCCTCGACCGCCACAAGCTGCGCTTCCCCGAGGGCATCCACTACGAGGACCAGTTGTTCTCGGCACAGGCGTACTGCCTGGCGCGCTGCTTCACGATCATCCCCGAGCCGGTGTACCGCTGGTACATTGCGCCGTTCGTGGCGGCGGAGTCGGCGTCCATCTCCAACCAGCGGCACAAACTCACGAACGTGCGGGACCGCATCCATGTGCAGCGGCTGATCGACGACTTCCTCGAGACGAGCGGCCACGGCGGGCTGCGCGAGCACAAGGACCACAAGTTCCTCAAGCACGACTTCCGGATGTACGCGGGCGATCTGCCGTACCGCGACGAGGAGTGGCTGGCCGGTTTCGCGGACGTGGTCACGCCGTATCTGGAGACACTGGCGCCCGGCGCGTACGCCCGACTGCCGCGTACGGAACGCGTGGTGATCCAGCTGGTGCGCGAGCGCCGGCTCACCGAGGCACGGTCCGCGGCGCGGGAACTGGGACAGGAAGTGGCGCCTCGGGAGGTGGTGACCGACGGTTCGGGAGCGGTCCATTGGGGCACACGGATCCCGTCCTCTTCCTGGGCCCGCCGTGAACTGGACGTTTCGGAACTCGAATTGGAGGACCGGCCCTTCCCCAGCGCGCTGTTCCGCCACGAGATCACGTCCGTGACTCCGGGCCCGGGAGCGTCGGTCGATCTCTCGATCCGCACCTTCGACCCGGGCCTGCGTCTGCCCGTCGGCCCGCAGCGGGCGAGCGTCGTGGTCTCGCCGGGCAGGCGCCGCCTGGTCACCGCCTTCCGTCTGGACCCGGTCCGCCCCGGTGTCTTCGAGGGACGCGTCCGGGTGGACCTGGCGGCGGCCCATCTGCCCGTGCAGGGCTTCGAGGGCATCCGCCACCCGGTGCTGCGCCTGGAACACCAGGGCCTGACCAACACGGGCGTCCTGCTGGCGCCGACGGTCTTCCCGTCGCTCACGGCGGCCCCCGTCGGCACCCTGCCGCACGAGGTGACCGTCGAACCGGAGGGAAGCGGCCCTGGCCGCCTGCAGATCCGGTGGCGGCCCGTGGGAGTCACGGCACGCGTGGGCCCGGTGGTCGGCCGGGTGGCGGGACCGCGAGCACGGCGGGCGGCGCAGCTGGTCAGGAGCGCGTTGCGGTGACGGCGGGCGGCGCGTGGGCCTTGGCTCACGCGCCGCCCCCGGAGAGTGCTGCCGGTCCGGCTCCTGACTTGGACGATCCAGCTCGGACGCCGGACGGGTGCAGCAGCCTCCTCAGCGCAGTACCTCGTACAGCACCTGGCCCCCGGGTCCAGACGCCACCTTCCGCACCGCCCGGTCGCCCGGCGGCAGCCCCCCGTCCGAGGGCCGCTGCACCACCCACCGCACGCCGTAGAACCGAAGCACGTCGAGACGTGCGCTCCGCGACGACCCGGCCGCGAAGTACGTCCGCACCGCCGCCTCCCGCCTCCCCTGGTCCGGCAGGAAGAAGTCGGGATATCCCGGAGCCACGGTGTACGCCCCGTACGCCGGGATCTGCCGCGCGGGATACGTCTTCGCCATCACCACGTCCCCGTACCGGACCCACGGGGTGATCCAGTGGTAACCCGTCCACGGCGCCCGGTACTTCGCCGCGACCGCCCCGGGCAGTGCGCTCCGGCCCACCACGAACCCCACGGTCTGGACCTGCGTCCACGCCCCGACGGCCAGCGCGGCCGCCAGCACCACGGCCGCCCAGTTGCGCAGCGCTCCCCGCGCCGCACCGGCCACCTCCACGGCCGCCGCCACCTGCGCCGGGATCAGCACCGCCGGCAGCGCCCGCCCCCAGGAGTAGTGCCCGGTCAGGCCGCCCGCCGCGAACAGCACCGCCCCGAGCAGGAAGAAGACCACCAGGGGGTCCCGCGGGTTCCGCCGCGCCCGCAGTCCCAGCGCCACCACTCCGGCCAGTACGAGACAGAACCGTGTGACCAGGTGCTGGTACAGCGGCCGGTGGATCGCCTCCAGACCGCCCGTGCGCAGCAGCGCGAAGAAGTCGTAGTACGGCCACAGCGCGAGGAGCGCCGACCCGAGCACGGCACCGGCCCCGAGCCGCGGCAGGACCCGGCGCCCGGGCCGCGCCCCGGCCACGGTCGCGATCGCCCCCAGCGTCGCCACCACCCCGGTGAACTGGTGGCTGAGCAGGATCACCGCCCACATCGCACCGAGCCCGAGGAAGGCGGCCCATCCGGCTCCCTCGCCCTCGAGGGCCCGTGCCAGCAGCGCCCAGAAGTGGAAGGCGAGGCCGAGCGCGAACACACTCGGGTAAGCCACCGTCAGGGCAAGCGAGTTGAGACCGAGGAAGCCGCTCCAGTTGAACACCTGCGTGCCCCACAGGAACACCACGCACAGCAGGGCGAGCGGCGGCGCGAGACGCTCGGCGCTCAGCGTGCGGACGTACCGCCAGACGCCGGTGACCAGCAGCGTCAGACCGACCAGCGCGCCGATGCGCAGCACGACCCAGACGGACAGCCCGGTGAGACGGGCGACGGCCCCGAGGAAGAGGATCCACGGCGAGTAGTACGGGCTCGGCGTGTTCGCGTCGACCAGCGGATTGCCGGGGTCCAGCAGCCGGTGCCGCAGCCGTTCCACGGTCGCGGCGTGCATGCCGAGGTCGCCGTCCCACGGCAGCCGGACGATCACGAGCAGCATCAGCACGGCGAGCAGGCCCAGGGCCGCCCACACCACGGCTCCGGCCCCTCCGCGCGGCGTTCCGGCGGCCGTGAGCGCGCTCCAGGGCCGCTTCGGCCTCTCGGCTCCCGTGGCCGGCCCGGTCTTCTCCTCGGCCCCGGTGATCCCTCTGCCGGTACCGCCTGTCCCGTCGGAGGCGACGCTCATCGCGTGCCGACGCCCTGCTTCGCCTCGTGCTGGAACACCCACGTCCGGTACACCAGGAAGCGGAACGCCGACGCCAGCACGATCGACAGCGCCTTGGCCACGTTCGAGCCGAGCGGCCCGTTCATGTCGAGCCCGTGGTAGCCGACGTAGAACAGCACGCTCTCCATCAGCACGCCGATTCCGCTGAAGCCGAAGAACAGGACGATCTGCTGCCGGGTGCGGGAGGCATGGTCCCGGTAGGCGAAGAAGCGGAAGCCGAGGTAGTTGGTGCCCATGGCGACGATGCTGGCGAGCACGGTCGCCGTCATCGGCGCCCACGTCAGAACGTGCAGAAGGAAGTTGAAGACGAGGATGTTGACCGCGACACCACTGCCGCCGACGACCCCGAACTTGGCCACCTCGACCACGATCCGCCGGGCCCGGGAGATCACCGGGACGGGGGCGGGGACAACGGTCTCGGCTACCGGGCGAGCGACCTGGGGCCGCTGCTCGGAGAGGTTCACAGTCACGGGTACGGGTCCTCCACACTCGTTCGACGATCAGGCCAAACCTTAGCCCAAATGTCCCGTTTAGCAGGAAACGGTAAATTCAACTCCTGAATTGCCCAAGGTATTGACAAGAAAGCCGTCCCAGCCCTGCGAACTGAGGGAGGACGCCCGGACATACGAACGGGGGCGCCCCAACACCGTGGGGCGCCCCCGCCGTAGCGGTACCGGCCGCACCGCCGGGCCGTGCCTAGCTGTGCGTCCGCAGCAGCGTGCGCATCGTGCGCATCGCGACCGAGAGGTTCGCCAGGTCGAAGGAGTCCGAACTCGAGATCTCGTCGAGGGTGGTGCGCGCCCTCGAAAGGATCGCCGCGTTCCTCTCCTCCCAGGCCTTGAACCGCTGTTCCGGCGTGGAACTGCCGTTGCCCACCGAGAGGACCTCGGCGGTCAGGCCCGCGTGGGCCGCGTACAGGTCCTCGCGGATCGCCGCGCGCGCCATCGACTGCCACCGGTCGGCGCGCGGCAGTTCGATGATGCGGTCCATGAGCTGGGTGATCCGCAGCCGGTCGGCGAGGTCGTAGTAGACCTCGGCGACGCCCATCGGGTCCTTGCCCGTGCGGTCGGCCACCGAGACGATGTCGAGCGCCGGGAAGGCGGAGGAGAACCCGGCCACACGCGTGGCGAGTTGGTCCGGCACGCCGGCGCCCGTCAGCTCGTCGTAGATCTTCTGCCACCACTCGAGGTCCGCACCGCGCAGCAGCTTGGGCAGTTCGTTCCAGACCTGCTCGACGCGGTCCTTGAAGAACTCGATGGTGCCGCTGAGCTCCAGCGGCTGCGGCCGGTTGTTGAGCAGCCAGCGCGTGCCGCGCTCCACCAGCCGGCGGCAGTGCAGGCGGATCCGGGTCTGCACATCGGCGTCGACCTGGTTGTCGAGCGCCTCCACCGCGTCCCACATCATGCTGGAGTGGAAGATCGCACGGGACGCGGTCTGCGCCCTGACGATCTCCTCCAGCGATGCGCCCGTCTCCTCGCGCAGCCGGTGCAGGAAGCTCGTGCCGCCCGTGTTCACCGTGTCGTTGACCAGAAGGGTCGTCACGATCTCACGACGCAGCGCGTGGTGGTCGATCTGCTCGGGGAACTTCTCGCGCAGGGCCGTCGGGAAGTACTCGTGCAGCAGGGTGCGCAGATACTGGTCGTCCGGCAGCGGCGTCTCCAGCAGCTCCTTGGCGACGGTGATCTTCGTGTACGCCAGGAGGACGGCCGTCTCCGGGCCCGTCAGGCCGTGACCGGAGTTGAGCCGCTCGCGGATCTGGCGGTCGGTGGGCAGGAACTCCAGCGCCCGGTCGAGGTGGCCCTCGCGCACCAGATACCGGAGGAACCGCTGCTGTGCGTGCAGCATGTCCTTGGACTGGAACAGGGCGTTGGCGATCGCCACGTTCTGCGCGTAGTTGTTGCGCAGCACCAGAGAGCCGACCTCGTCGGTCATCTCGGCGAGCAGATGGTTGCGCTGCTTGACGGTCAGATCACCGTTCGCCACGACTGCGTTGAGCAGGATCTTGATGTTCACCTCGTGGTCGGAGGTGTCCACGCCCGCGCTGTTGTCGATGGCATCCGTGTTGATCTTTCCGCCGTGCTGGGCGAACTCGATCCGGCCGAGCTGGGTCAGGCCCAGGTTGCCGCCTTCGCCCACCACCTTGGTACGCAGGTCGCAGCCGTCCACCCGGATGGCGTCGTTGGCCTTGTCACCGACGTCCGCGTGCGACTCCGCCGAGGACTTGACGTACGTCCCGATGCCGCCGTTCCACAGCAGGTCCACCGGCGCCTTGAGGATCGTCTGCATCAGATCGGCGGGGGTCATCTTGGTGACGGCCCCCTCGATGCCGAGGGCCTCGCGGATGTGCCCGTTGACCGGGATCGCCTTGGCCGAGCGGGGGAACACCCCGCCGCCGGCCGACAGCAGTTCGGTGTTGTAGTCGGCCCAGGAGGAACGTGGCAGCTCGAACAGGCGGCGGCGCTCGGCGTACGAGGTCGCCGCGTCCGGGTTCGGGTCGATGAAGATGTGCCGGTGGTCGAAGGCCGCGACCAGGCGGATGTGCTCGGACAGCAGCATGCCGTTGCCGAACACGTCACCGGACATGTCGCCGATGCCGACGACCGTGAAGTCCTCGGCCTGGGTGTTCACACCCAGCTCCCGGAAGTGCCGCTTCACGGACTCCCAGGCGCCGCGGGCCGTGATGCCCATCTTCTTGTGGTCGTAGCCCGCCGAGCCGCCGGAGGCGAAGGCGTCCCCGAGCCAGAAGTGGTAGCTCTCGGCGACCTCGTTGGCGATGTCCGAGAACGTCGCCGTGCCCTTGTCCGCGGCGACCACGAGATACGTGTCGTCCGAGTCGTGCCGGACCACGTCCGCGGGCGGCACGATCTCGCCGGCGACCATGTTGTCGGTGATGTCGAGCAGGGCGGAGATGAACGTCCGGTAGCTGCGGATGCCCTCCGCGAGCCATGCGTCGCGGTCCACGGCCGGGTCCGGCAGCTGCTTGGCGACGAACCCGCCCTTGGCGCCCACGGGCACGATGACGGTGTTCTTCACCATCTGCGCCTTGACCAGGCCGAGGATCTCGGTGCGGAAGTCCTCGCGCCGGTCGGACCAGCGCAGGCCGCCTCGCGCGACCTTGCCGAAGCGCAGGTGCACGCCCTCCACGCGCGGCGAGTACACCCAGATCTCGTACGCGGGGCGCGGCGCCGGCAGGTCAGGGATGGCCTGCGGGTCGAACTTCATGGAGAGGTAGTCGTGCGGCCTGCCGCCCCGCGCCTCCTGGAAGAAGTTGGTGCGCAGGGTCGCCTTGATCAGGGTGAGGAAGGAGCGCAGGATCCGGTCCTCGTCGAGCGAGGCGACCTGGTCGAGCGCGGCGTCCAGCTCCTCCAGCAGGGCGTCGGTCAGCTCCACCCCGGCCCGCTGCCGGTCCGGCGACATCCGCGCCTCGAAGAGGGAGACCAGCAGCCGGGTGGTGTGGACATTGTTCCGGAGGGTGTCCTCCATATAGTCCTGGCTGAAGGTCGAACCGGCCTGACGCAGGTACTTGGCGTACGCGCGCAGCACCATCGCCTGCCGCCAGGTGAGTCCGGCGCCCAGCACCAGGGCGTTGAAGCCGTCGTTCTCGGCCTTCCCGGTCCAGGTGGCGGAGAAGGCGTCCTGGAAGCGCTCGCGGGCGTCGTCGCCGACGTAATCCCCGTTGCCGGTCATCGACTTGGGCAGACGCAGACCGAAGTCGTAGATCCACGCGATCGTGCGGTCCGCGCAGCGCAGCTCGTACGGGCGCTCGTCGACGACCTCGACGCCGAGCCGGTTGAGCACGGGCAGCACGGCGGAGAGGGAGACCGCCTCGCCCTTGCGGTAGATCTTGAAGCGGCGCTCGCCGGGGGCCGCGCCCACGGGCTCGTACAGGCTGAGGGCGAAGTTCTTGCCGCCCTCCTCGGTGGTGAGCTGCTCCAGGTGGACGAGGTCGGCGACCGCGGCACGCGGGGTGTGGTCGGCCTTGTAGCCCTCGGGGAAGGCGCCCGAGTAGTAGCGCTGCAGCTCGGCGCCCCGCTCCTCGCCGAGCTCGGCGTTCAGCGCCTCGTTGAAGGCGTCGGTCCAGGAGCGGGCGGCCTCGACGAGGCGGGCCTCGATGCGCTCCTTGTCGGCGTCGGACAGCTGCGGCAGTTCGGTGCCCTGCGGCACACGGACCACGAAGTGCAGCCGGGACAGGATCGACTCGGTGTTCCAGGCCGTGAAGTCGACGCTGGTGCCGCCGAGTTCCTCCTTGAGGATGTCGATGATCCGCAGTCTCACGCCCGTGGTGTAGCGGTCGCGCGGCAGGTAGACGAGGGCCGAGTAGTAGCGCCCGTACTCGTCCTGGCGCAGGTACAGCCGCAGCCGGCGGCGCTCCTGGAGGTAGAGGACGGAGGTGGCGATGGAGCGCAGCTCGTCGGTCGGGGTCTGGAACAGCTCGTCGCGCGGGTAGGTCTCCAGGATCTGGAGCAGGTCCCGGCCGTCGTGGCTGTGGGGCGAGAAGCCGGCGCCGTCGAGGACCTCGTCGACCTTGCGGCGGATGACGGGCACCCGGCGCACGGACTCGGTGTACGCGGCGGACGAGAACAGGCCGAGGAAGCGGCGCTCGCCGACCACGTTGCCGTTCTCGTCGAACTTCTTCACTCCGACGTAGTCCAGGTACGACGGGCGGTGCACCGTGGCACGGCTGTTGGCCTTGGTGAGGACCAGCAGCTTGTGCTCGCGGGCCTTGGCGCGGGCGTCGGCGGGCAGCCGCTCGAAGGAGGGGCTCACCGGGTGCTGGTCGTCACCCGAGTGGTGCGGGTCGGATCGCAGTATCCCGAGCCCGGTGCCGGGCACGGCGGCCAGCACGTCGTCGTCGCGCAGCTCGTACTCGCGGTAGCCGAGGAAGGTGAAGTGGTCGGCGGACAGCCAGCGCAGCAGCTCGCTGGCCTCCTCCAGGTCCGCGGTGGGCAGGTCGTCGGGCACGGGCTCCTTCTGGAGCCCCTCGGCGACGCGCAGCGCGCACTCGCGCATCTTCTCCCAGTCCTCGACGGCCTCGCGGACGTCGGACAGGACGCGCAGCAGATCGGCGGTGATCTGCTTCAGGTCACCGCGGTCGGTCTCGCGGTCCATCTCGACGTGGATCCACGACTCGACATGCGCGTCGTGCGGCAACGCGCAGTCGGGGCCTTCGGGCAGCACCTCGAGCAGCTTGCCGGTCAGGTCGCGGCGGACGACGAACTGAGGGTGGATGACGACGTGGATGCCGCGTCCCTGGCGGGACAGCTCGTTGGTGACGGAGTCGACCAGGAAGGGCATGTCGTCGGTGACCACCTCGACGACGGAGTGGCTGCAGGTCCAGCCGTTCTCCTCGACGGTCGGGGTGTGGACCCGCACGTTGGCCGTGCCCTGCGGACGCGTCTCGGCCAGTCTGTAGTGCGAGAACGCGGCTCCGAAGACATCCACCGGATCGCGGTCCGCCAGGTCCTCGGGGGCGGTGTGCAGGTAGTAGCGCTGGAGGAACGCGAGCACGGTGTCCCGGTCGGGGGTGCCCTCGCCCGTCGTCCCAGTCGGTAGGTGCCCCCCGACCGGGCTGTTCTCAGCTACCCGGGCGGCCCGTTCGAGCAGCTCGGCCTTGGCTTCGTCCAGCTTGGTCTGCATTGTCCTCTGGCTCCTGTCGCGCGCCGTTGCGTGACGTAGAAGGAAATACGGTCTCTTCTCCGACGTGACGTCGTGACGCGGGGTGTCCGGTCTGGTTCGACGCTATGCCGCACGGAGAGGAAGGTGGGGGGTTATCGGCCAATTCCGGCACCTGGGGCGGCCGTGACGCTTCTCTCGGCGCGTCGTGCGCCTCCCGCGTCCCCGGCACCCCTGCTGCCGTCCCGGGCGCCTGCGGCACCCTTCCCGGCCGGCCCCGCCTGTGAGGATCAGCGACCGCCGCCCGGTCACGGATGTCGTCCGTGCTCACCGGGCGCAGGGCAGGGACAAGAACGTCCCCGCGAGGTATCGCGCTGATCACGCCACAAGGCTATCGCTCTGCACGGGGGGCACGTCATGAGCCGTATGTGTACAAAAGAGGGGGTCGAACTTTGACGTTCTGCACAGGGGCGTAGAGGACGATGCCGTGCAGAGCCGTCGGTGCGAGCATGGCGGTACGAGCAGCGAGCACGGCCGGCAAGCGGTACGCGGCCCCTTGGCAGCGCCCTCGGCCTCGGGCACGTTGCCAGAAGCAGCGGACGCAGCCCTCCGCCCGACCGAGGGGAGCACAGCCAACATGACGCAGAAGATCCTGATCGTCACCGGCGACGCCGCCGAATCACTGGAGGTCCTCTACCCCTACCAGCGCCTGCGCGAGGAGGGCTACGAGGTCCATATCGCGGCCCCCAGCCGCAAGACACTCCGCTTCGTCGTCCACGACTTCGAAGCCGGTTTCGACACGTACACCGAGAAGCCCGGCTACACCTGGCCCGCCGACCTCGCCTTCTCCGAGGTCGACCCCGGTGACTACGCCGCCCTCGTCATCCCCGGCGGTCGCGCCCCGGAGTACCTCCGCAACGACCCCGAGCTGCGCAAGATCCTCAAGTCCTTCTTCGACACCGACAAGCCCGTCGCCCAGATCTGCCACGGCCCCCTGCTCACCGCCGCGGCCGACGCCCTGCGCGGACGGCGCGTCACGGCCTACCCCGCGCTGGAGCTGGACATGCAGGCGGCCGGGGCGACCTTCCAGGACGTCGAGGCGGTCGTCGACGGCACCCTCGTCTCGTCCCGTGCCTGGCCGGACCACCCCGGCTGGATGCGCGAGTTCCTCACGGTGCTGCGCTCGAAGGCGCCGGTGACCTGACGGCACCCGGTGCGGCGCCCGGACGGGCGCCGCACACACCGGCTCAGGCCGCCAGCCGCTCGGCCTCCGCGACCGCCTCCAGCAGCGTGTCCACCACCGGCACGCCGATCTCCTCCAGGCTGGCGCGGCTGTGGGAGCCACCGGTGTACAGAACGGCCCGTGCTCCCACGTGCCGGGCGGCGACCGCGTCGTCAGCGGCGTCCCCGATCACCACCGTGCGCGCCGGCTGCACGCCCGCAAGGGCCCGTAGGTGCCGGACCATGTGCTCGGCCTTGCTGCCGCCGGAGGGCCCGGTGCGCCCCTCCACCCGTACGAAGTGCGTCTCGATCCCGAACCCACGGACCAGGGGGACGAGCTCGTCGTGCATGTACATGCTGAGGATGGACTGGCTGCGGCCGGCCGACCGCCATCCCGCGAGCAGCTCCGTCGCGCCCTCGGTGAGCCCGCACCGGATGCGGTGCTCCGAGTAGTACCGGTGGAAGACCTCGTCCATGAGCTGCCACTCGGTGTCCGTCGGCAGCCGTCCCATCAGCCGCTCGTAGAACTTGGGCACCGGCACGCAGTACAGCGCCCGGTAGCGCTCCAGTGTGATCGGCGCCAGACCGAGTTCGGCGAAGGCCGCGTTCGTGGCCCCGATGATCGCGTCATTGTCGTGGAACAGCGTGCCGTTCCAGTCCCAGACGATGTGAGCGCTTCCGTACTTCCCCATGCCGGAAAACCTACCCGGCCGCACTGACAATCGCCGGTGCACCGGCCCCGTGGGAGGCAAAACCCGGGTCAGTCCCCGAGCCCCAGCAGATTCGGAACCTCCTGCGTCGCGTACCAGAGCAGCTCGTGGTCCTCGGCGCCGTCCACCACGAACTGCGCGTCGTCGTCACCGCGGTCCGCCTCCTCCAGCGCCTCGGCAGCCGCCGTGACGTCCGCCTCCGCGTCGGCCGCGTCGGCGTGCACCGCGGCCGCCTTGGCAAGCGACACGGCCCCGGCGACCCGTACCTCGCCGAGCGCCGCCGGGTCGAGGCCCTTGTCGGGGTCGGCGGCCGCCGCGCGGTCCGGTACGTCGACCGCGACGACCACCCGTCGCCGCGGCGCCCCCGAGTCCGCCGCCACCAGCCGCAGCGAGGCCAGCGCGGCCCGGCTCAGGGCCGCGTACTCCAGTTCCTCGATGTCGTCGGACAGGTACCACTCGCGCAGCGCGGGCGTGACGGCGTACGCGACCAGCGGTCCCGCACCCAGCTCACCCGTCTTGTACGCCTCGGCGAGCCCGGAGAGGGTCAGGGGGACGTAGACGCGCATGACGAGCCGCTTTCGTAGTCGGTGAGGCCGGCCGGACAGGCCCGTGGGAGGACCACGCGGAGGTCGGTCCCGCGCCTCCGGCGAGTCACCCAAGGATACGTGCGGCCGTCCCCCTTCGGGCCCCGGTCGCAGTCTTCCCCGTGGTCAACCGAGGCACCCATGGATCACCCGCTACAGCCCGGGCGCCCCATCGAGCCCCCGCCCGCTCATCACCCTGATAGGTGAATCCCCCGGCCCTCGCGGCACACCTGGCGATTCCTTGCGAGCGGGGCCCCCTGCCTCGTACAAGATCCCCACCAAGAAGTTACCGACCGGTATCCGCCGGTCCCGCGAAACGGGGATCCCACATGAACAAGGTCATGACCAGGAACAGCATGATGACCAAGGTCAAGCGGCACCCGGGCGGCCGCCCGCCGGTGCGTCACGACACCCGCCGCCCCGGCAGCACGCCCCGCCATACGGCACCGCGCCCGGGGACGTCCCGCGCGACACCACCCGTCGCGCCGGGGCCGGCCGGTCCGGTTGCCCAGCCCCGCCCGACCGATGTCTTCGCCGACCGTCTGGTGTCCGTGCTGAGCGGTCAGCGCCCGGTGCACAGCATGCTCCGCCATACCGTCGGCCGCGCCTACGACGAGCTGGCCTGGCTCGCCGAACGCGGCGCACTGCGCACCCGCGGTAGCCGCCCCGTCGTCCGTGACATCGGGTACTACGTACCGCGCCCCGGCGCCATCGAGGCCTTCGCCCGTATCGGCGCGGGCGACCAGCTCCGCGCGATGGCGTTCCGCCTGGAGTGCGGGACGGACCACCGCTGGCGCTGCACGGCGGTGGAACTGGGCGGACCCCGGAGGCCGGGCAGGGACGACGACTGACCCGGACGACACGAGGGGCCGGGCACCCTCCGGTGCCCGGCCCCTCGTCACGGCTGTACCGACCGCAGCGGCGTCACTTCTTGCGGCGCCGCCCGGTCTTGGCCTGCTTGCGGCGCTCAGCGCGCGTGAGGCCGTCCGCCTCCGAGCGCACCGGCTCGTCGTCGCCGGCGAAGTCGCCTTCGATGATGCCGCCCTCACCGTCCACGGTGGGCGCCGAGAAGTGCAGCCGCTCGCGACGCTGCGGGGCCTCGAGGCCCTTCGCGCGGATCTCCGGGCGAGCCGCCTGCGCCGCCACGGCCTCTTCCTTCTCCAGGGAGGGCTTGGCGTCCTCGACGGGGACCTCCTCGACCTGCTGCTCGACCTGGACCTCCAGGTTGAACAGGTAGCCGACGGACTCCTCCTTGATGCCCTCCATCATCGCGGTGAACATGTCGAAGCCCTCGCGCTGGTACTCGACCAGCGGGTCCTTCTGCGCCATCGCGCGCAGGCCGATGCCCTCCTGGAGGTAGTCCATCTCGTAGAGGTGCTCACGCCACTTGCGGTCCAGGACCGACAGCACGACCCGGCGCTCCAGCTCACGCATGATCTCGGAACCGAGCTGCGCCTCACGCTCCTGGTACTGCTCGTACACGTCGTCCTTGATGGACTCGGCGATGAACTCGGCCGTCAGCCCGGCACGGTCGCCGGTCGCGTCCTCCAGCTCCTCGATGGTGACCTTCACCGGGTAGAGCTGCTTGAAGGCGCCCCACAGCCGGTCCAGGTCCCAGTCCTCGGCGAAGCCCTCGGCGGTCTCGGCACCGACGTACGCGTCGATCGTGTCGTCCATGAAGTGCTGGATCTGCTCGTGCAGGTCCTCGCCCTCCAGGACGCGGCGCCGCTCGCCGTAGATGACCTCGCGCTGCCGGTTGAGGACCTCGTCGTACTTGAGGACGTTCTTCCGGGTCTCGAAGTTCTGCTGCTCGACCTGCGACTGGGCGGACGCGATCGCGCGCGTGACCATCTTGTTCTCGATCGGCACGTCGTCCGGCACGTTCGCCATCGACATGACGCGCTCGACCATCTGCGCCTTGAACAGACGCATCAGGTCGTCGCCCAGCGAGAGGTAGAAGCGCGACTCGCCGGGGTCGCCCTGACGGCCGGAACGACCGCGCAGCTGGTTGTCGATACGGCGCGACTCGTGCCGCTCGGTGCCCAGCACGTACAGGCCGCCGAGGTCCTCGACCTCGTCCTTCTCGGCCTTGACCGCCTGCTCGGCACGCTCCAGGGCGGCGGGCAGCGCCTGCGCCCACTCCTCGATGTGCTCCTCGGGGTCGAGCCCGCGCTGACGCAGCTCGGCCTCGGCGAGGTCCTCGGGGTTGCCGCCGAGCTTGATGTCCGTACCACGGCCGGCCATGTTCGTGGCCACGGTCACGGCGCCCTTGCGGCCGGCCTGCGCGACGATCACGGCCTCGCGGTCGTGCTGCTTCGCGTTGAGCACCTCGTGCTGGATGCCGCGCTTGGCGAGCTGCTGCGAGAGGTACTCGGACTTCTCGACCGAGGTCGTGCCGACGAGGATCGGCTGGCCCTTCTCGTGCTTCTCGGCGATGTCGTCGACGACCGCCTCGAACTTGGCGACCTCGGTGCGGTAGATCAGGTCCGACTGGTCCTTGCGGATCATCGGCTTGTTGGTCGGGATCGGGACCACGCCGAGCTTGTAGATCTGGTGGAACTCGGCGGCCTCGGTCATCGCCGTACCGGTCATGCCGGAGAGCTTGCCGTAGAGGCGGAAGAAGTTCTGCAGGGTGATCGTCGCGAGCGTCTGGTTCTCGTCCTTGATGTCCACCCCTTCCTTCGCCTCGATCGCCTGGTGCATGCCCTCGTTGTAGCGGCGTCCGGCGAGGATACGGCCGGTGTGCTCGTCGACGATCATGACTTCGCCGTCGATGACGACGTAGTCCTTGTCGCACTTGAAGAGCTCCTTGGCCTTGATGGCGTTGTTCAGGTAGCCCACCAGCGGGGTGTTCACCGACTCGTAGAGGTTGTCGATGCCCAGCCAGTCCTCGACCTTGGTGACGCCGCCCTCGTGGATGGCGACCGTGCGCTTCTTCTCGTCGACGTCGTAGTCGCCGGTCTCCTCGGTGCCCTTGAGGGGGTTGCCCGCCTCGCCCTTCTTCAGGCGCGTGACCAGCTTGGCGAAGTCGCCGTACCACTTGGTGGCCTGGTCGGCCGGGCCGGAGATGATCAGCGGCGTACGGGCCTCGTCCACGAGGATGGAGTCGACCTCGTCGACGATCGCGAAGTTGTGTCCGCGCTGGACGAGCTCGTCCTGGGACCACGCCATGTTGTCACGCAGGTAGTCGAACCCGAACTCGTTGTTCGTGCCGTACGTGATGTCGCACGCGTACTGCTCGCGGCGCTGGGCCGGCGTCATGTTGGCCAGAATGCAGCCGACGTCCAGGCCCAGGAACTTGTGGACGCGGCCCATCATCTCCGAGTCGCGCTCGGCCAGGTAGTCGTTGACCGTGACGATGTGGACGCCGTCTCCGGACAGGGCGTTCAGATACGCGGGCAGGGTGCCGACGAGCGTCTTGCCCTCACCGGTCTTCATCTCGGCGACATAGCCGAGGTGGAGCGCGGCACCGCCCATCATCTGCACGTCGTAGTGCCGCTGGCCGAGGACACGCTTGGCGGCCTCGCGCACGGTGGCGAAGGCCTCGGGCAGCAGGTCGTCGAGGGTCTCGCCATCGGCGTACCGCTGCTTGTACTCGTCGGTGAGGGCCCGCAGCTCGGCGTCGGAGAGGTCGATGAAGTCCTCTTCGATGGAGTTGACCTGGTCCGCGATGCGGTGCAGCTTGCGCAGGATCTTGCCTTCGCCTGCACGCATGATCTTCGAGAGGACGGACACGGGGGTTTGTCTCCTTGCCGGTCGGGCCTGGGACGGTCGGTTACGTATGACAGCTTGAGCAACGGCCATCGTAAGCGAGGACCCCGCCGCACCGGGAGGTCTGCCCCCGACAGCCACTAGGACAACGGACGGGCGCCGCCGAAGGTGCCGCGTCCTTGCCACGAAAAGTAACGGGCCTGACACGCGGAAACGAGCGCCACGGCACGACGGCGTGGCGGGTCCGGAAGGGCCGGTCGGCCCGGCCAGGAACGGCGGCGGCACCGGCCGGCCCGCCCGGCGGGGAACGGCGGCGCATTCGATGGCGACGGCCCGGCCGGACACAGTCGCCCCGCTCGCGGCGAAAGCGACGCGGCCCGGGGCGAAAAATCATGGCGCCGGGGCGGGAGCCCGAGCAGAATCGGGCGATGGACCCCGTCACCCTGACCACCGCGCGCCTGGTGCTGCGCACCGTGGGCCCGAAGGACACGGACGCGGTGTACGAAGCCGCCCAGGACCCCGACATCCAGCGCTGGACGACGATCCCGTCGCCGTACCTGCGCGAGCACGCGGAGGCGTTCGCCGGGCAGGTGGTGCCGGACGGGTGGGCGGACGCCTCGATGTTCACCTTCGGTGTCTTCCTGCTGCCCTCCGACGAGCTGGTGGGCATGCTCGGCCTGACGATGCGCTCGCTGGGCGTCGCCGAGATCGGCTTCTGGGCGGCGAAGGAACACCGTGGCAACGGCTACATCACGGAGGCGACGCTCGGCGCGTCGCGCTGGGCCTTCACACAGTTGTCGGTCGACCGCGTGGAGTGGCGCGCCGAAGTGGGCAACGCGGGGTCCCGTGCGGTCGCCGAGCGCGCGGGCTTCACCATCGAGGGCGTCCTGCGCTCCGCCATCAACAACAAGGGAGTGCGCCGGGACTGCTGGGTGGGCTCACTGCTGCCGTCGGACCTGGAGCTGCCGTCCACGGCGCCGTATCTGCCCGCACCTGCGCGGCCGGCGCGGCCCGCGTAGGCCGGGGCGTGGCACCGGGGGCCGGTCGCCGGGTGCGGGGTGTCCTCCTACGCCGGGTGCCTGTCGCCCGGTGCGGGGTTGTCCTCCGACGCCCGGTGCGGGGTTGTCCTCCGACGCCGGGTGCCTGTCGCCCGGTGCGGGGTTGTCCTCCGACGCCGGGTGCCTGTCGCCCGGTGCGGGGTTGTCCTCCGACGCCGGGTGCCTGTCGCCCGGTGCGGGAGTGTCCGTCTCCGGGTGGCCATCCCCGGGTACTGGGCCGCCGTCGTCGCACGTCGGAAGGGGTCCGCACCCCGGCCGAGACCACCGGAACCCGCGTACCGCCATCGATGTCAGTGCCACGTCCTACCGTGTCACCATGCCGAGTCTTCCGCGCCCCGCCACCGAACTGACCGCCGACGAAGCCCGCCGCATCGCCCTGCGGGCCCAGGGTTTCCTCGGCGCGCCCGACCGCAGGTCCGGGGTCCGCGGCGTACTGCGCCACCTGGGCGCGGTCCAGCTCGACACCATCTCGGTGCTCGCCCGCTCCCATGAGCTCATCCCGTACGCGCGCCTGGGCGCCATAGGGCGCAAGACGGTCGACTCGGCCTACTGGACGCCGTCGCCCGACGGCACGCCCGCGGCCGAGCCCCATGCGTTCGAGTACTGGTCCCACGCCGCCTGCATCCTGCCCATCGAGGAGTGGCCCCACTTCGCCTTCCGGCGCCGCGCCTACCGCGCCCGCCCGCACTGGAACCACACGCTCCCGGACGGGGTCTACGACCAGGTCGTCAAGCAGCTGCGCACCGAAGGCCCGCTCACGGCCACGGACCTGGGCGGCGCGAAGAAGACCAGCGAGTGGTGGGACTGGTCCGGCACGAAGGTCGCCGTGGAGCGCGCGCTGATGTACGGGGAGGTGGTGTGCGTCGAGCGCCGGGGCTGGAAGCGGGTCTACGACCTCGCCGAGCGCGCGGTCCCCGAGGCACTCCTCCACGACGAACTGGACGACGCCGAGTGCCTACGCCGTCTGGTGCGCCTGGCAGGCCAGTCACTCGGAGTCGGCACGCGCGCGGACATCGCGGACTACCACCGTCTCAAGGGCGAACAGGTCGACGCGGTGATCGCGGACTCGGGCCTGGTTCCGGTGACGGTCGAGGGGTGGGGCAAGCCCGCCTGGGCGGACCCGGAGGCCCTGCAGGCCCCGCCGAAAGGCCGGCACCGTACGACGCTTCTGTCGCCGTTCGACTCCCTGATCTGGGAGCGGGCGCGCACGGAGCGCATCTTCGGCTTCACACACCGCCTGGAGGCGTACGTCCCGAAGCCGAAGCGGGTGTACGGCTACTTCGCGATGCCGGTGCTCGCCGGCGGCCGGCTGGTCGGCCGAGTGGACCCGGCCCGCGAGGGACGCACGCTGGTCGCCAAGCAGGTGGCCCTGGACGGCGTCAAGGCGGTCCCGGCGGTGGCCCAGGCCCTGCTGGAGGCGGCGACATGGGTGGACTGCACAAACGTCCGCGTGGAACGGGTGGACGACGCTTCGCTGCGCGAGCCCCTCATGCGGGAGCTGGCCCGGGCCCTGGACTGATCCCTGCCACCGCGTCGGGGGCTGAGCCCCGGTCCCGCTAGCGGATCTCGAGGATCTTCTCCCGCATCGCGTAGACCACGGCCTCCATCCTGGAGTGCAACTGCAGCTTCTCCAGGATGTTGCGCACGTGGTTCTTCACGGTGTTCTCGGAGATGAACAACTCCTTGGCGATGTCCCGGTTGTTCATTCCGGTGGCGACGAGTTTGAGGACCTCGAGCTCCCGGTCGGTGAGCCGGGGCGCCGGAACCAGCCGCCGCTCGTCGGTGCGCTGGATCATCGACTTGAACTCGGTGAGGAGTTTCGACGCCATGGAGGGGCTGATCTGCGACTGCCCGTCGGCGACCGCGCGAATGGCCGTGGCCACCTCGTCCGTGGAAATCTCCTTGAGGAGATAACCGGTCGCACCGGCCTTGATCGCGTCGTAGAGATCGGCCTCTTCATCACTGATGGTCAGCATGATGATCTTCGCGCTGGGCGCCACCTCCTTGATGGAGGTGCACGCCTCGATCCCGCCGCGCTTGGGCATCCGCACGTCCATCAACACGATGTCGGGCAGCAGATCGGCCGCCTTGTCGACCGCCTCCGCACCGTCCCCCGCCTCGCCGACGACCTGGATGTCCTCCTCCGCCGCAAGCACGATCTCCAGACCACGACGGAAGAGGGCGTGGTCGTCCACGACGAGGACTCGGATCGGCTCCTTGCGTGGCGAGCCCACGTCCGGGCCCATGACGGTGGCGCCGTCGTCGGCGTCCTCGTCACGCATCGGTCCGAAGCTGTCCGCCATCGTTCCTCCCCCTGAAGGCTGCGGCTGGGGTCGTATGCCATCGCCAACCCAAGGTGACGGCCCATCGGTTGAGCGGTTGCGGCCATGATTCCATGCCCGGGTGGCGGTCAGGCGACAGAGCGCGGCGTGAAGAGGTCGCACACCGGTGCCCCTGGGGGCGCACGAGCTCACCAGGGGCACCGGGTCACAGCACTCATCCAGCGGGATCAGCCGCTGAGCGCTCCTGCCGCGTCAGCCGTCTACGCCTGAGCCACCATCTGGTCCGTGCTGAGGTGGATGACGCCGTAGTCGTACGCGTGCCGTCGGTAGACAACGCTCGGTTGCTTGGTTTCGGAGTCGACGAACAGGTAGAAGTCGTGCCCGACCAACTCCATTTCGTAGAGCGCCTGGTCGAGCGACATCGGGGACGCGACGTGGGTCTTCTCGCGTACTACGAGGGGGCCTTCGCCCTGCACCTCGAGCGATCCCACCCTCTTGGCTGCTACGCCGCCTTCCTCATCCTGCGGTACGACGCCGTTGCCGTTGAGTGTCGCGGCACCCGGGACGTGGTCGGGCACCTCGGCTGCCGTCAGCCGGGCCACCCCGCGACGTGTGTGTCGCTTGTCGTGCTGCTTGCGCAGCCGGGCCTCGAGCTTCTCCGCCGCCAGGTCGAGCGCCGCATACGCATCGCTGGCCGCTGCTTCCGCCCGGATCACCGGACCGCGGGAGTAAAGCGTGATCTCCACTCGGTCGCTGCGGTCGGCCTGTCGGGGGTTGGGCTCCTTGGACACCTCGACATCGAGGCTGATCACCTTGGCATCCAGCTTCTGGATCTTGTCCAGCTTCAGCTTGTCGGCCACGTGCTTCCGGAACCGCTCGGGCACCTCGGTCTTGCGGCCTTTGACGACGATGTCCACGCAGAACTCCGTTCCCGGATCGCTCCGCACCGCTGGCGGAGCATCTCCCTTGTGCACCAGGCCCCGGTGACCACCGGAGCCACGGACTCGGTGACTTCCACCTCCTCCTCCCCCGGGGGCGAGATCCCCACCCCGACCACTACGGGTGATTCAGAAAACCCGCAGATCGGCATTCGGATAAGCGAGGGATGGCCTGCGCCTTTCCCTTCACAACCGAACATATCTCGCCCGGACGGATGTCGTCACCCTCTACTACGGCGTACCTCCGTTCAAGTGAATTGACCTCCCCATTACCTGCAACGACGCAAGTTCTGAGTCAGTTCCGGTTTATTTCGAAAGATTCCGGCGACGCAGCGACCACCGCCGCTCGGATCCGGTCTCCGAGGCCGTTCCCAGCGGTCATTTCCCGTGGTGCTTGCATCCAGTACGTCGTTGCCGTCCTCTGTTCTGCTCTCTGTTCCCCCGTTGCTTCCCCTGTCCCACGGACATACACATCCGTGTCCGCCGTCCGTGCAACGGCGAGCGCATCCCGGACCGCGCGCGCCGCCTCCGCCAGCGACGCGCCCGTGGTCATCAGATCGTCGACGAGCACGACGGGCGCGTCTGCCAACAGCCTCCCGCCTCCGCCGGCCACCTCGAGCGCGCCCGCGAGATTGGCCAGCCGCTGCCGGGAATTGAGGCCCGACTGGTCGGCCACGGCCCGTCGCTGCCGCAGCACGGCAGCCACCCGCGCCGCCGTCCCGCACCGGCGCAGCTCGCCCGCCGCAGCGAGCGCGATCCGCCGCGTGGGGTCGTGTCCCCTCGCCCGCACCGCCCGCCGCGACGAAGGCACGGGCACGAGCAGCACGGGTCCCCGACCGCCACTGTTGCCTGAAGCCCCCGATCTGCCGTCGGCCCGCCCTGCCCCGCGGCCCGCGCCGCACGGCACGGCGCCCGCATCGACCGCTGCCCGCCCGGCCTCGGGGCCGATCGCGACGAGACCGGCCCGGACGGCCCCGGCCAGCGCCGTCCCGAGCGGTCCCGCGAGCGTGAGGACCCCCCGCTCCTTGTGCGCCAGGAGCGCGGCGCGCACGGCGCCCTCGTACGCGGCCGCCGCGTGTACCACGGGCAGCCCCACCGGTTCCGGCACCGGTCGCACCCGGCGCGGTGCGCCGCCGTGGACAGCCGCGCGGCACTCGGGACAGAGCACCGTGCGCGGCCTGCCACAGCCGCCGCACTCGGCCGGCAGCACCAGGTCGGTGAGGTCCTGCCACCACCTCCGCATGACCCCACTGTGCCAACGCCCGCGAGGACCTGCCAGGCCTGTGGATAACTCCCGGCTTTCCCTGTGGATAACCGTCCGATGGCCGTGGATAACCGCCGAACGGACGGATGGCACGGGCGCGGATACGGCCGAGCCCGGACGCACGGCTGAGCTCACGCGCACGGCTCACCCGGCATGCACGGCTCACCCGGGATAGACGGGTGCCGTCCCTTCCTTGACCACCTTCTGCCACTGCTCCCCGGCCGACAGGCGCACGATCCCGTCCACCGAGTACGCCACCAGCGGCAGATGCTCGTCCTCGGACGCCGCGATCTGCGTGACGCCCGTGAGCGAGGGCGGCGGAGTGCCCGTGGGCGTGGAGCCGTCCACCTGCACATAGCGCAGCTGCTGCACCCCGCCGGACTCACGACCGACCACCACGAGCTTGCTGTCACCGGCCCACGACATGGCCGTGACCTCTTCCAGTTGCGGAGTCACGGAGTGCAGTTCGAGAACCGACACGCTGAGCCGCCCGCCGGACCCCGTGTCCCGCTCCACTCGTCCGATCTGCAGGGACGTCGTACCGTCCTTCTCCACGATCAGAGCGATCCGCGCACCGTCGGAGGCCACACGCACCGCGTCGATGCGCCCGTCCAGATCCGGCACGCTCACCTCGACCGGCCGGCCCGCGCCCTTCTCCAGCAGCACCAGCCGGGCGTTCTTCGGATTGCGGTCGGCCACCCACAGGTCGCCCGCGCCGTCCCAGCTCGGCGTCGTCAGCCGGTCGCCCGGCGACGCGCCCACACTGGTCAGCACGGGGTCGCCGAGCGAGGCGCCCGACACCAGCGAGCCCACATACAGATACCGCCCGTCTGCGGAGACGCCGGCAGCGGTGTCCTCGTCCCGTGAGACGGCGGCCGAACGGAACTTCTTGTCTTCCTGGCCCAGCGCACCCGGAACCGGTTCGGGCTCCTTGGAGGTGCTTTCGCTACGCAGGCGGACGAGCCGCTCCTTGCTGTCGATGAAGTAGTTGTACTCGGACCGCTTGGCCGTGCCGTGCGAGGCGATGATCTCGGCATGGTTCTCGTCCAGCTCGCACAACCTCCTGCCGTTCGAGCGCTCGAGCTCGACCTGGTCCACACCCGTGGGCGTCAGGTCCTGAAGCGTGAACAGCAGCTGCGCCGCCATCCTGGTGCACTGCGTCTGCCCGACCCGGTCCGCCTTGTCGTTGAGGGGCACCGTCAGCTTGTTCTGGTCGTCGGGCGACAGGGAGGTGACCCCCCTCCTGAGCGCCGTACCCGACGGGAAGCTCGACGCCGCGACGGGGTCGAGCCAGCGTGTAGGGCCCTTCAGCAGAGAGCGGACCGTCGAGGTCACGGGGTCCACCTTGCTGCGTACGTACACCGGGTCCGCGACCGTGCTCAGCTGGCCGCTCGGGGAGGCGGGCGCGTTCGAGGCGTAGTAGTACTTGTTGACCGACACGTAGTTGCGCTGGAAGTCGGACTTGCCCATCACGACGCCCTGCGGCAGCGAGTCGATGCGCCACTGGTTGGTCTTCTTCTCCTGCGTCAGATGCACCGTCCTGCTGTACGAGCCCGAGTCCGGCGCATACGCGTGCTCCGAGTCCACCACGGCGAGCCGGCTGCCGGTCAGCGTGTACGCGTAGTCGTCGCCCGCCTCCCGGCTCCTGGCCTGGTCGGCCTCGGCATTCGGCCCGTCGGACAGCACCGTGGTGGAGTCATCCGGGTCCCAGTGGCGCCGCGCGCTGTCCGTCAGGTACTTCCGCGCCGTCTCGTACTGCGGGTCGTCGCTGGTCAGCGCCTCCAGGAAGCCCCGCACGATCTCGTCGGGCCCCGCGTCCTCGCGCGGCGGCACCGCGAAGACCCGGACCTGGGTGTCCTGCCGGGGCGTCGACTCGACCCCGCTGAGACCTCCGCTGTCCGGCATGGAGGCGCACCCGCTCAGCAGTACGGCCCCACAGCCGACATACACCCCCAGGTGCAGCGCACGCCGTCGGCCGCCCCCCTCAGCGCCCACCCGATGCCTCCCCTTGCTCACGCTCGTCGGGCCTGCCGACGCCGTGCGCCGGTTCCTGTGTGCTCTCGTCCTGGCGCCTCAGGGTCCCGGTGGACCGCGGCACCACACGCGCGCCGCTTCCGGGCAGCGCGGTCGGATCGGCGGCAGGTGCCACCGTGGCCATCCGCGCCGCTATCGGGTCGCGGGAGGACGTCCTCTCCTCCGTGGCCTGCCGGGGCACCGTGGCCAGCCTGCCGGACCCGCCCTGCGGCAGACCGGCGTCGCTGAGCCCGCGATTGCGCCGGGAGTCCATGGGCTCCAGCGGTATCGGGGAACCCCTCAGCGGTTCGTCCGCGGTCCGCGGCAGCGTCAGCCGGAACTGCGAACCCCCGCCCGGCTCACCCCATGCCTGCAGCCAGCCGCCGTGCAGCCGTGCGTCCTCCAGGGCGATCGAGAGCCCGAGGCCCGTACCGCCGGTCGTACGCGCGCGTGCCGGGTCGGCCCGCCAGAAGCGGCTGAACACACGGGTGGCCTCTCCCGGCTTGAGACCCACACCGTAGTCGCGCACCGCGATCGCCACCGCGCCGCCCGCCGCGGCGAGCTTGACGGTGACGTCCTTGCCCTCGCCGTGCTCGACCGCGTTGACCACGAGGTTGCGCAGCACACGCTCGACGCGCCGGGCATCCGCCTCGGCCACGACGGGCTGCTGGTCGCCCACGACACGGATCTGGGTACCCTTGCGCTCGGCGAGCGGCGCGGCGCCGCTCACCACCCGTCGCACGACCTCACGGAGATCGATCGGCTCGGCCTCCAGCGCGGCCGCGCCGGCGTCGAAGCGGCTGATCTCCAGCAGGTCCGCGAGCAGCGACTCGAACCGGTCCAGCTGGTCGGCGAGCAGCTCGGCGGACCGGGCGGTCACCGGATCGAAGTCGACACGCGCCTCGTGGATGACGTCGGCCGCCATCCGCACGGTCGTCAGCGGCGTACGCAGCTCGTGCGACACGTCGGACACGAACCGCCGCTGCATCCGCGAGAGGTCCTCCAGCTGCTGGATCTTCAGCTGGAGGTTCTGGGCCATCTTGTTGAAGGCCTCGCCGAGCCGCGCGATGTCGTCCTCGCCGGTCACCTTCATACGTTCCTGCAGATGCCCGGCGGACAGCCGTTCGGCGATGCCCGCGGCCATCCGTACGGGTGTGACGACCTGACGCACCACGAGCCAGGCGATCGCCCCGAGGAGGACCACCACGAAGAGCCCGGCGGTCGCGAGCGTCCCCTTGACCAGGCTGAGCGACTTCTCCTCCTGTGTGAGCGGGAAGAGGTAGTACAGCTGGTACGGGTGTCCGTTCGGGTCGTTGATCTGCTTGCCGATGATGAGCGCCGGCTGCGTGTCGCGTCCGCTGTCGGTGTAGGTGATCCGGGTGTAGCTCTGGGCCACACCCATGCCCGCGCCGACGCGCGTGCGCAGGTCCTCCGGGACGCTCTGGCTCGGGTCCACCCCGCCCGACGCGCGCGGTCCGAGTCCGCGGTTGTCGTTGTCAGCGACGGCCGTACTGAGCGTGACCACGTCGAACGCGCCCTGACCGCCGCTGGAGAGCGACTCCACGAGGTCGCCCATCCACCCGCTGACGTTCTGCACGGGGTCGTTGCCGGCGCCCGGGTTGTCGTCACCGCCGCTCGCGCTGGCCGCGCTGTCCGCCTTCTGCCCGGCGACCGTGAAACCGCCCACGGCCTGGCTCTGCGACGCCTTCACCTTGGCGTCCAGCAGGCCGTTGCGCACCTGACCGATGACGACGAAGCCGAGCAGCAGCACCACGCCGAGCGACATCAGCAGCGTCGTGACGACGATCTTCAGCTGGATGTTGCGTCGCCACAGCCGCATCACGGGCAGCAGTGGACGGCGCACCCAGCGCATGACGAGCCGAAGGACCGGGCTGCCCTGGACTCCGCCCTGGAGCAGCCCGCCCTCGAAGAAACTTTCCCATCCGGAGCCCTGCCGACCGACAGGCCGCCCCGTACGGGCTCCCGGCCGACCGGGCGCCGAAGCGGCACTGTCCCGCGACATGTCAGCTGGGTCCGGCCTTGTAACCGACACCACGTACGGTCACCACGATCTCCGGCCGCTCCGGGTCCTTCTCGACCTTGGAACGCAGCCTCTGGACGTGAACATTGACGAGTCGGGTGTCCGCCGCGTGGCGGTAGCCCCACACCTGCTCGAGCAGGACCTCGCGGGTGAACACCTGCCACGGCTTGCGCGCCAGTGCCACCAGCAGGTCGAACTCCAGCGGCGTGAGCGCGATCGACTGCCCGTCCCGCTTCACCGAGTGACCTGCCACGTCGATGACGAGGTCGCCGATGGCGAGCTGCTCGGGCGCCGGCTCCTCCGACCTCCGCAGCCGCGCCCGGATGCGGGCCACCAGCTCCTTCGGCTTGAACGGCTTCACGATGTAGTCGTCCGCGCCCGACTCCAGACCGACCACCACGTCCACGGTGTCGCTCTTGGCGGTGAGCATCACGATCGGCACACCGGACTCGGCCCTGATCAGACGGCACACCTCGATGCCGTCCCGCCCGGGCAGCATCAGGTCGAGGAGCACCAGGTCGGGCTTGGTGTCACGGAAGGCGGCCAGCGCCTTGTCTCCGTCGGCTACGAAAGACGGCTCAAAACCTTCGCCACGCAGCACGATGCCGAGCATCTCGGCCAGTGCGGTGTCGTCGTCGACGACAAGGACTCGTCCCTTCATAAACGACATCATCCCATTCTCGTAACGGTGACCATGGCGCTGGTGAACAAGGTCACTGGCCTGTGACGATAGTCGTATGTGACCGTCACTGTCTGCCCTCGTCCGCGGACCTTGATGTCGGGAACGGGTTCCGGCTCCGAGGCGGGCAGCCTCGCCCCCGCCATCGTCACTCAATGCAGGCAGTCAGACACATCCTTCACCGAGACATCGCGACAAAATGCGCGAAGGGGGTAAGGGGTTGTTTCGGTACGTGCCAGGGGAGCCACAGATGGACGTCCCGGACCAACTCCTTCTGCTGGAGTTCCCGGAAAGGACGGAGCGCCCGTGGAGGGGTCGTTTTCGTCGATCAGTGCGACATCAACCCATTGCCTAGATCGTTACCTGGCGCGACCTGTCGTACAGCGCGGCGAGTGCGTCGGCGGTCACAGGCGACACGACACCCTCGTCGGTGACGATCGCCGTCACCAGTTCGGGCGGCGTCACGTCGAACGCCGGGTTGTAGGCCTGGGTCCCCAGGGGCGCCACCGCGATCCCGCCGCCCGCTTCCACTCCCGGCACCGGCACCCGAGGTGCGGTGAACTCCGTCACCTCATGTCCGGGCCGCTGCTCGACCTCGATGGACGCTCCGTCCGGCGTGTCCGGATCCACCGTCGTCACCGGTGCCACCACGATGAACGGCACGTGGTGGTAGCGGGCGAGCACAGCGAGCGGATAGCTCCCCACCTTGTTCGCCACCGAACCGTCGGCCGCGATCCGGTCCGCCCCGATCAGTACGGCGTCCACCTCTCCGGCCGCGAAGAGCGAGCCCGCCGCGTTGTCCGTGAGCAAGGTGTACGCCATCCCGTGGCGGGCCGCCTCGTACGCCGTCAAGCGGGCACCTTGCAGCAACGGCCGCGTCTCGTCCACCCACAGCCTGCGCAGGCGTCCCACCCGGTGCGCCGCCAGCGCCACCGCGAACGCCGTGCCCTCCCCTCCGGACACCAGCGCCCCGCTGTTGCAGTGCGTGAGCACCCGGTGCCCGCCGCCCGGCAGCAGCTCCTCCAGCAGGGCCAGCCCATGCTGCGCCATGCGCCCGCTGGCCGCGGCGTCCTCCCGGTGCAGGTCCCGCGCCGCGGCGAGCGCCGCCGCGGCGGCCTGCTCCTGGCCTTGGCCGTCGGTGAGTGCGGTCCGGTACGCGGCCCGGGCCCTGCGCACGCCGACAGCCAGGTTCACCGCGGTGGGCCGGGCGCCCGCGAGCGCCGCGGCGGCCTCGTCCACGTCGAAGCCCCGTGCGGCGGCGAGCGCGACACCGTACGCGCCGGCGATCCCGAGCAGCGGTGCCCCGCGCACGGCGAGGGTGCGGATCGCGTCCACGAGCGCGGGCGCGTCCGTGCACACGAGCTCGACCTCTTCCGCGGGGAGCCTTCTCTGGTCGAGAAGCACCAGCACGGGCCCCTCGGGCGGCTCGTCCCAGCGGATCACGGATATCCCCATGGACTGCATGTCCTCGCCGGATTGCGCGTACTGATCAGCCATGCCGTCAGTCTGCCCCGTATCCGGCCGACAATTGAAGGTCTACAGCAGGCTCTCCCCCCGGTCCCTTGGCGAACGCAGCGTGGCACGATGGCAGCCAACTCGCCGCCGCGACCGCGGACGGGCACCGTGAAGGAGCGACGATGGAAGACACTCCGGGCTGGGCCTCGCCCGGATCTGCCCCGGCCGACGGGCCGCAGCCGGACGCATCCGGCGCGCAGTCGCCGGAGCAGCCCACGGGTCAGGGCGGCGCCGATCAGCCGCAGCCGCCGACCAAGTGGTCCAAGGAGCAGCCGCCGCCGGGGCAGTGGGCCGCTCCCCAGCCTCACGGGCCCGGCCAGAACCCGCCATCGCCGCAGCCCGGCCGGAGCTGGGCCTCCCACCCTCCCACCGCTCCCGGCGGCTACCCCGGCGCGGGCGCCGGATACGGCGGCTGGGGAGGACCCGACCGCCGATACGGCGGCAACGGGGCATGGGGCGGCGCCTGGGGCCCGCCCCCCGCCGCCAAGCCCGGTGTGATCCCGCTGCGCCCGCTCGGCGTCGGTGAGATCCTCGACGGCGCGGTCTCCACCATGCGCACCTACTGGCGCACGGTCCTCGGCATCTCGCTGGCCGTCTCCGTCGTCATGCAGACGGCCGTCCTTCTGCTCCAGAAATTCGTCCTGGCCGACAGCACCACCACGGACACCCTCAACGACCCGAACGCCTCCGTGCACGAGCTGAGCCGCGCGATGGCCGACACGATGGTGAGCTCCTGTGTCGTCCTGCTCGTCGTCCTGCTCGCCACGATCGTCGCCACAGGACTGCTCGCACCCGTCACCAGCCGCGCGGTGCTCGGCAAATCGGTGACCGCTGAGCCATCGCGCCCCTCCCGCTCCCAGCTGGCGAGGCTGATCGGCCTGACGGTGCTGCTGCCCCTCATAGCGCTCGCGGCCATCGCCGTGGGCACGCTGCCCGGCATCCTCGTCGCCGTGATCGCCTCCACCGCCGGAGGCACCGCGCTGGCCGTCCTCGGCGGCCTGGTCGGGGGCGTGGCGGCCCTGTGGATCATGACCCGCTACTCGCTCGCCCCGTCCGCGCTGATGCTGGAGAGGCAGAGCATCCGCAAATCGATGAGCCGCTCCGCGAAGCTGGTGAGCGGTTCGTGGTGGCGGATCTTCGGCATCCAGCTGCTCGCCCAGGTCATCGCGGCCATCGTCGCGTCGCTCGTCGTGATCCCGTTCGTCATCGTGGCCGGGGCGGTCAGCGGTGACGGCATCAGCAGCCTCGTCAACAGCACCCCGGGCAGCGTCGGCTGGACGTTCCTCATCGTCAGCGGCATCGGCTCGGTGATCGGACGCATGGTCACCTTCCCGATCACCGCCGGCGTGACCGTGCTCCTCTACATCGACCAGCGCATCCGCCGCGAGGCCCTCGACCTCGATCTGGCCCGCGCCGCCGGTCTCCAGGTCCACGGCTCCGACACCCCCGGCACCACCCCGGGGAGCTGATGCGGTGAGCATGACGGGGGGAGTACTGAAAGTCGTACCGGTGCTGTGGCGCTCGGGCGACGGACCACCGGTGACGATCCCGCGCGACCCCGCGCGGGAGGCGGCCCGGCACGAGCTGTCCAAGCGGATGTACCACGAGAACGACCCAGGGCTGCTGCAGCGCACTTTGAACGCCTTCTGGGACTGGGTCGACCGGCTGTTCGGAGCCGCCTCGACCGCGACACCGGGCGGCTCGGTGGGCCTCCTGGTCATCGTCCTGGCGGTGCTGGCGGTCGTCGTCGCCCTGTGGTGGCGCCTCGGCACCCCGCGGCGCACCTCCGCGACGTCCGCCGCGCTCTTCGAGGACCGTCCCCGAAGCGCGGCCGAACACCGTGCGGCCGCCGACGCACACGCCGCCCAGGGCCACTGGAACCAGGCCGTCCAGGAGCGCATGCGCGCGATCGTCCGCTCCCTGGAGGAACGGGCCATGCTCGACGTACGCCCCGGCCGGACCGCCGACGAAGCAGCCTCCGAGGCCGGCCGGACCCTGCCCGACCACGCCGACCCGCTGCGCACGGCGGCCCGCGACTTCGACGACGTCACATACGGCGGCCGCGCCGCCGGCGAGGGGACGTACCGCGGCCTGGCCGCCCTGGACGACGACCTGGAGCGCGCCAAGCCCCAGCTCACCGGCAGCACCCTCGCCACGGCCCACAAGGGCCGCCAGGGAGCCGCCGGATGACCACCGAGACCCTGCCATCCACCTCGGTCTCGCCCACCGTGCGCCAGGTCTGGACCCGGGCACGCGGTGTCCTGCTCGCCGTCGTCCTCCTCCTGATCGGGGCCCTCGCGCTCGCGGTCATCCGCTCGGACACCCATCACGGCCGCCTGGACCCGCGCTCCGCCGATCCCTACGGCAGCCATGCCGTCGCCGCTCTCCTCGCCGAGCGGGGAGTCTCCACGCGTGTCGTCACCACCCTGGACGAGGCCCGCGCCGCCGTCGGTCCCGACACGACGCTGCTGATCGCCGTACCCGACCTGCTGACGCGCCGTCAACAGCAGGTGGCGCACCAGGCGGTGAAGGACTCCGGCGGCAGGACGATCCTGATCGCTCCCGACGCCTCGGTCGCGACCCTGGCACCCGGGGTCTCGGCCGACCCCGCCCCCAGCTTCGAGTCGGCACTCGACCCGGACTGCACGCTGCCCGTCGCCCGCAGATCCGGCGCCGCCACCACGAGCGGCCTCCGCTACGACACGAGCATCGACCAGGCCGACACCTGCTACCCCAGCGACGGCCTGCCCACCCTGGTGCGTGTCCCGGCCGTCTCCGGAGGCGGCGACACCGTCGTCCTGGGCGCGCCCGACATCCTCTACAACAACCGCCTGGCCCAGCAGGGCAACGCCTCGCTCGCCCTGCAACTTCTGGGTTCGCGTTCCCACTTGGTCTGGTACCTCCCCTCGCTCTCCGACGCCTCGGCCACCGACGCGGGCCGCAAGACCTTCCTCGACCTGCTCCCCTCGGGCTGGCTCTGGGGCACCCTGCAACTCTTCATCGCCGCAGGTTTGGCCGCGCTCTGGCGGGCACGCCGACTCGGCCCGCTCGTCGCCGAAAAACTCCCCGTCGCGATCCGCGCCTCCGAAACCGTCGAAGGCCGCGCCCGCCTCTACCGCAAGGCGGACGCCCGGGACCGCGCCGCCATCGCTCTGCGCTCCTCCACCCGCACCCGCCTCGCCCCCCTCGTAGGCATTCCCCTCACCCAGGCGCACGCGCCCGAGGCCCTGCTCCCCGCACTGTCCGCACAGTTGCACGGCGACGCACAGTCCCTGCACGCTCTCCTCTTCGGCCCGCCGCCCGGCGACGACGCGGCCCTGACTGCCCTCGCCGACCAACTCGACGCCCTCGAAAGAGAGGTACGCCGTCCATGATGGACCCGACCACTGACAACGCCGGGTACACCGGGGACGCGGGCACCGCCCGCGCCTCCCTGGAAGCCTTGCGCGCCGAGATCGCCAAGGCCGTGGTCGGCCAGGATCCCGCGGTGACCGGCCTCGTGGTCGCCCTCCTCTGCCGCGGACACGTGCTGCTGGAAGGCGTCCCCGGGGTCGCCAAGACACTGCTCGTGCGCGCACTGGCCTCCGCACTCGAACTCGACACGAAGCGCGTCCAGTTCACACCGGACCTGATGCCCAGCGACATCACCGGGTCCCTCGTCTACGACGCCCGCACAGCCGAGTTCTCCTTCCAGGCCGGCCCGGTCTTCACCAACCTGCTGCTGGCCGACGAGATCAACCGCACCCCGCCCAAGACCCAGTCCTCGCTCCTCGAAGCAATGGAGGAACGTCAGGTCACGGTCGACGGCACCCCGCGCCCGCTCCCGGAGCCGTTCCTGGTCGCCGCGACGCAGAACCCGGTCGAGTACGAGGGCACGTATCCGCTCCCGGAAGCCCAACTTGACCGGTTCCTGGTCAAACTGACGATCCCTCTCCCCTCCCGTCAGGACGAGATCGACGTCCTCACCCGTCATGCCGCCGGCTTCAACCCCCGCGATCTGCGCGCCGCCGGCGTACGCCCGGTGGCAAGCGCTGCCGACCTCGAGGCCGCACGCGCCGCCGTCGCCAAGACGGCGGTCTCCCCGGAGATCACCGCGTACGTCGTGGACATCTGCCGCGCCACCCGCGAATCGCCATCCCTCTCCCTCGGCGTGTCGCCTCGCGGCGCGACGGCCCTCCTCGCCACGTCCCGGGCCTGGGCCTGGTTGACGGGTCGTGACTACGTCATCCCCGACGACGTGAAGGCACTGGCTCTACCGACGCTGCGTCACCGCATCCAACTCCGCCCGGAGGCAGAGATGGAGGGCGTGACGGCGGACTCCGTCATCAACGCGATCCTCGCCAACGTCCACGTCCCCCTGTAATGGCACTCACCGGACGCGCCGCCCTGCTCGCGGCACTCGGCACCCTCCCGGTCGGCATCTGGGAACCCAGCTGGACGGGCATCCTCGCCGTCAACGGATCGCTCGCCCTGGCGTGCGCCTGCGACTTCGCGCTGGCCGCCCCCGTTCGGCGACTGGGTCTGAGCCGTTCCGGCGACACATCGGTACGACTCGGCGAAGCGGCCGACGTGACGCTCACCGTCACCAACCCCTCGGGCCGCCCCCTGCGGGCCCGGCTCCGCGACGCCTGGCCGCCCAGCAGTTGGCAGCCAGGGACCGAAACGCCCGCCTCTCGCCACCATCTGACGGTCCCTCCGGGCGAGCGCCGTCGTGTGACGACCCGCCTGCGCCCCACCCGCCGCGGTGACCGGCACGCGGACCGCGTCACGATCCGCTCCTACGGCCCCCTCGGCCTCTTCTCCCGCCAGGGCGCGCACACGGTCCCCTGGACGGTACGGGTCCTGCCGCCCTTCGCCAGCCGCAAGCACCTCCCGTCCAAACTGGCCCGCCTCCGCGAACTGGACGGCCGCGCCAGCGTGCTGATCCGCGGCGAAGGGACCGAGTTCGACAGCCTGCGCGAGTACGTCCCCGGAGACGACACCCGTTCCATCGACTGGCGTGCTACGGCGCGCCAGTCGACCGTCGCGGTGCGCACCTGGCGCCCCGAACGAGACCGGCACATCCTGCTGGTCCTGGACACCGGCCGCACATCGGCCGGGCGAGTGGGGGACGCACCTCGTCTGGACGCCTGCATGGACGCGGCCCTCCTGCTGGCCGCTCTGGCCTCCCGGGCCGGCGACCGCGTCGACATGCTCGCCTACGACCGCCGCGTTCGCGCCCTGGTGCAGGGCCGAGCCGCCCGTGACCTGCTCCCCTCACTGGTCGACGCCATGGCGACACTGGAGCCGGAGCTGGTGGAAACGGACAGCCGCGGGCTGGCGGCCACCGCGCTCCGTACTGCGCCACGCCGTTCCTTGCTCGTCCTGCTCACCTCTCTTGACGCGGCCCCCGTCGAGGAAGGGCTTGTGCCGGTACTGTCCCGCCTCACCCAGCGGCACACGGTGCTGCTCGCATCGGTCGCCGATCCGCACGTGGCCGCTATGGCGACGGCCAGGGGAAATGCGGATGCGGTGTACGAGGCGGCGGCCGTGGCTCAGGCCCAGGCGGAACGCACCCGCACGGCCGAACAATTGCGACGCCATGGAGTCACCGTTGTGGACGCGACGCCGGAGGACCTGGCACCGGCGCTGGCGGACGCATATCTGGCGCTGAAGGCGGCGGGCCGGCTCTGAGGTCGACCATCCATTTCCGTCTCTCAGGGGGTGGGAACATGCCCCTGAAATGCAGAAAACCCCGCACCATAGGTGCGGGGTTTTCCCAAGATTTGTTCGGCGGCGTCCTACTCTCCCACAGGGTCCCCCCTGCAGTACCATCGGCGCTGTAAGGCTTAGCTTCCGGGTTCGAAATGTAACCG